>CBFGPX010000070.1:0-17496 GCA_965650725.1 uncultured Comamonadaceae bacterium
CACGCCATGGCCGACCAGGACGCACAGGACCGCAACTTACCCGCCTCGCCCAAGAAGATCGAAAGATCGCGGGCGGAAGGCCAGGTGCCGCGCTCGCGCGACCTGCCGCATTTCGCCATGATGGTTGCGGGCGGTGCGGTGCTGGCCGCGGCGGGACCGCAGATCATCGAGAAGCTGCGTCAGACCTTGATCACCGGCCTGCGCTTCGACGCCAGCCTGCTGGCCCGGCCCGGCTTCATGGGCGAGCGCCTGGTCGAGATGACACTCGCCTTCGCCATCGTCGCGCTGCCGGTCGGCCTGTTGCTGGCCTTCGTTGGCATCGCCAGCAACCTGGCCAGCGGTGGCTTGAACTGGACCATGAAGCCGCTGGCGCCCAAGTTCACGCACCTGAATCCGCTCTCAGGCCTGAAGCGGCTGTTCACGGGCCAGGGCCTGGGCACGGCGATGAAGGCCGTGCTGCTGGCGCTGGTGCTGGGCATCGTCGGCGCGATGGTGCTGAAGGACAGGCTGGCGGCCTACGTGAGCATCATGTCCGTGCCGCTGCCGTCGGCGCTGGCCTATGCGGGCCAGCAGCTGATGGGCGGACTGGGCCTGCTGGCCATTGCTCTGGCCGTGTTCGCCGCCATCGACGTGCCGCTGCAGCGCCAGCTGTGGCTGCGCCGCCTGCGCATGAGCCGCGAAGAGGCCAAGCAGGAGTTGAAGGAGGTCGAGGGCAACCTGGAGATCAAGGCCAAGGTGCGTGCCCGCATGCGCGAGATGGCCAAGCGCCGCATGCTGGCCGCCGTGCCCCAGGCCGACCTGGTGGTCATGAACCCCACCCACTACGCCGTCGCGCTGAAGTACGACGAGGGCAAGATGGGCGCGCCCAAGGTCGTGGCCAAGGGCGCCGACCTGCTGGCCATGAAGATCCGCGACCTGGCCAAGGAGAGCAAGGTGCCGGTGCTGCAGCAGCCCGCGCTGGCCCGCGCGCTGTACGCCCACGCCAAGGTCGACCACGAGATCCCCGCCGCGCTGTTCGGGGCCGTGGCCCAGGTGCTGGCCTACGTCTACCAGCTGCGCGCGGCGATGAAGTCGCGCAACCTGAACACGCCGGACATGCCAAGGCCGCATGTGCCGCCGGAGCTGGACCCGCACAACAAGCCGGGCTGGGCGCCGGAGCCCGACGAGGACTTCGCGGAGTGAGCGCCACCCGGCTGGGCAGCTTGGGCCTCATGGCGGCCCTGCGCGCCGCGCCGCCGCGGTCTGCCTAGCGCTGCACCAGGGCCGGAACAGCGCGGGTTTCGCCCCGCTTCTCCGGCTCAAGTTTCTTCGGCCGCCGCGAAAAATGCGTCCGTCACCGGACCGTTTCTCGCCCGCCCCGCCGCATGAACCCCCTGATCGCCAAACTCCAGGCCCTGCTCGGCCCGCGCGCAGGCGTCATCGCCGCCCTGGGCGCGCCCATCGCCGTGCTGCTGGTGCTGGCCATGATGGTGCTGCCGCTGCCGCCCTTCGTGCTGGACCTGCTGTTCACCTTCAACATCGCGATGGCGGTGATGGTCACCATGGTGGCCGCCAACATGATCCGGCCGCTGGATTTCGCCGCCTTCCCGACCGTGCTGCTGCTGACCACGCTGATGCGGCTGTCGCTGAACGTCGCCTCCACCCGTGTCGTGCTGCTGGAGGGCCACACAGGCACCGGCGCGGCCGGCAAGGTCATCGAGGCCTTCGGCCACTTCCTGATCGGCGGCAACTTCGCGGTCGGCCTGATCGTGTTCGCGATCCTGGTGGTCATCAACTTCATCGTCGTCACCAAGGGCGCCGAGCGCATCGCCGAGGTCGGCGCGCGCTTCACGCTGGACGCCATGCCCGGCAAGCAGATGGCCGTGGACGCCGACCTGAACGCCGGCCTCATCAACGAGGCCGAGGCCAAGCGCCGCCGCGCCGAGCTGAGCGACGAGGCCGACTTCTTCGGCTCCATGGACGGCGCCAGCAAGTTCGTGCGCGGCGACGCCATCGCCGGCATGCTGATCCTGGTCATCAACATCGTGGGCGGCTTCATCATCGGCGTGGCCCAGCATGGGCTGAGCGCCGGTCAGGCCGCCAACAGCTACATCCTGCTGGCGGTGGGCGACGCGCTGGTGGCGCAGATCCCGGCGCTGCTGATCTCGGTCGCGGCCGCCATGGTGGTGTCGCGCGTGGGCACGGACAAGGCCATCGGCAGCCAGATCGGCAAGCAGGTGTTCGGCTCGGCCAAGAGCATTGCCATCACGGCCGGCGTCATCGCCGCACTGGGCCTGATCCCGGGCATGCCGCACGTGGTGTTCCTGCTGATTGCCGCCGCGCTGGGCTACCTGGCCTGGTGGCTGCGCAGCCGGGAGCAGGCCGCCGAGGCGGCCAAGGCGGTCAAGCCCATCATGCCGCCTGCTGAGGGCTCGGGCGAGGCGAGCTGGTCCGACCTGGTGCCGGTGGACACGCTGGGCCTGGAGGTCGGCTACCGCCTCATCACGCTGGTGGACAAGACCAAGGAGGGCGACCTGCTGAGCCGCATCAAAGGGGTGCGCCGAAAGTTCGCGCAGGAGGTCGGCTTCCTGCCGCCGCCGGTGCACATCCGCGACAACCTGGAGCTGCGCCCCAGCCAGTACCGCATCTCGCTGCGCGGCGCCGTCGTCGGTGAGGCCGAGGCCTTCCCGGGCATGTGGCTGGCCATCAACCCGGGCCATGCGACGCAGAAGCTCATCGGCACCGCGACGACCGACCCCGCCTTCGGCCTGCCGGCCGTGTGGATCGAGGACCGCCAGCGGGAGATGGCCCAAATGAGCGGGTTTACGGTCGTTGATTGCTCGACCGTCGTGGCCACCCACCTTTCACACTTGATGCAAGTGCACGCGGCCAAGCTGTTGGGCCGCGTGGAGACGCAGTCGCTGGTGGAGCACCTCACCAAGCAGGCTCCGCAATTGATCGAAGACGTGATTCCCAAGATGGTCAGCATCGCCACCCTGCAACGAGTCCTCCAGCTGCTGCTGGAAGAGGGCGTGCACGTGCGCGACATGCGCTCCATCGTCGAATGCCTGGCCGAGAACGCCGTCGCCGTGACCGACCCCGGCGAGCTGGCCCGCCGCATCCGCACCCACATCGCACCGGCCATCGTGCAGCAGATCTACGGCTCGACCAAGGAGCTGGACGTCATCGCGCTGGAGCCCGAGCTGGAGCGCCTGGTCACGCAGGCGCTGAACTCGCCGCACGGCGCCGCGCTGGACCCCGGCGTGGCCGACACGCTGGCCCGCAGCGCCGCCGAGACGGCCCAGAAGCAGGAAGACCGCGGCGTGCCTGCCACGCTGCTGGTGCCCGACCTGATCCGCGCCCCCATGGCCCGGCTGCTCAAGCGCGCCGCGCCCCGGCTCAAGGTCCTCGGCCACAGCGAGATCCCTGAAACCCACACCATCCGCATCGGCTCCATCATCGGAGGCACAGCATGAATGTCCGTAAGTTCAACGCGCCCACGTCGCGCGAGGCGCTCGCCCTGGTCAAGCAGGCCTTCGGAGGCGATGCGGTGGTGCTGTCCAACAAGCCGGTTCCGGGCGGTGTCGAGGTGCTGGCCATGGCGCCCGAAGGCATGGGCCAGATCGAGCAGATCGCCGCCGCCGCCCCGCGCACGGTGGCCCGCCCGCCGGCGCCGCAGCAGGCCGCGCTGCCACCGCAGCGCGCCAGCTTTGCCGAGCGTGCGGACCGCCAGGAGCCCAGCTTCAAGGGCGCCGGCGTGGGCGGCGACGTGGCGCAGCTGGCCATGAGCACGCTGAGCTTCCAGGACTATGTGCGCGAGCGCGTGCTGCGCCGCCGCCAGGCCGAGATGGCCGGCCAGCCCGATCCCGTCGCGGCGGCTGCACCCACGCCGCAGCCGCAAGCCGCTGCGCTGTCGCTGGATGCGGCCCGCGCACAGCGCGAGCGCCGTGCCGCCGAGGCCATGGCCGCGCTGGCGCCGCGCCGTGCCGCCGCGCCGGCCCAGCCGCAGCCGCGCCCCGCGCCGCCGGTGCTGCGCGACGAGATCCGCATTCCGCCAGCCACTGCGGCGCGTGCCATGCCGCAGCTCGGCGACATCGCCACCGCCACCGAGCCCCTGCCGCTGCCCGGCCAGCCCACCGCCACGCAGCGCAGCCAGATGGACATGGCCTCCGAGCTGCGCCAGATGCGCGGTCTCATCGAGGAGCGTTTCTCGTCGCTGGCCTTCATGGAGAAGCTGCAGCGCCAGCCCGTGCAGGCGCGGCTGACGCAGAAGCTGCTGGAGCTGGGCTTCTCGCCGGCGCTGGTGCGCAAGCTGGCCGAGAGCTGCCCGGCCGACTTCAAGGCCGGCTCGCCCCAGGACCCCGCCGACGAGAGCGCCTGGGCCGCCCATGTGCTGTCGCGCAACCTGCAGACCGACGAGGCCGCACCGGCCATCGAGGACCGCGGCGGCGTGTTCGCGCTGATCGGCTCCACCGGCGTCGGCAAGACCACCACCACCGCCAAGCTGGCCGCCCACTTCGCGACCAAGTACGGCGCCGGCCAGCTGGGCCTCATCACGCTGGATGCCTACCGCGTCGGCGCCCACGAGCAGCTGCGCGCCTATGGCCGCATCCTCGGTGTGCCGGTGCACACCGCGCACGACCGCGCGTCGCTGGACGATCTGCTGGACCTGCTGTCCAGCAAGAAGCTCATCCTCATCGACACCGCCGGCATGGCCCAGCGCGACAGCCGCACGCAGGAGCTGCTGGAGATGCTGGCCCACCCCAGCATCAAGAAGCTGCTGGTCATCAACGCCGCCCAGCAGGGCGAGACCATCGAGGACGTCGTCAATGCCTGGAAGGCCGCCGCCTGCGAGGGCGTGGTGCTCAGCAAGATCGACGAGGCCGTCAAGCTGGCTCCGGCGCTGGACACGCTGATCCGCCACAAGCTCAAGGTGCTGGGCGTGGCCAACGGCCAGCGCGTGCCGGAAGACTGGCACCGCCTGCCCAGCGTCGCGCTGGTGCAGCGCGCGCTGAAGAGCCCGGCGGCCGGCGCCTGGCGCATGGACAACACCGACGTCAACCTCATCTTCGCCGGCGCCCCGCTGATCGATGGCATGAGGGCCGTCCACTGAATGTCGCGCAGCACCATGCCTCCAGATCAAGCCCATGGCCTGCGCCGCCTGTTCGCGGCCAACAAGACCCGCTTCGTGCCGGTGGTCAGCAACCCGCGCGTGATGGGCGCCGGCATCATGCTCGAAGGCCTGTGCGCCGCGTTCGCCGAGCTGAACCTGCACACGCTCGTGGTGGACGCCGGCGAGCTGTCGCCGCAGCCGTCCGAGCTGGCGCAGGTGGACCTGTCCAACTGCATCGAGCGGCTGTCGCCGCGCGTGTCGTATCTCGCGGCGCGCGGGCTGCCGCTGCGCTACATCAACGCCCAGGGTTCGGCCGCGGCCTTCCTGGCGGCGGTGGTCGAGGCTGCTCCTGAGGCCGACGTCATCCTGCTGCATGCGCCGGCTGCCGAGCTGGCCCGCGTCGTCGCGCTGCGCGAGGTGCGCCCATTGCTGCTGGCGGATACCGATCCGCGCAGCGTCACGGAAGCCTATGCCGGCATGAAATGGCTCACGCAACGGGCGGGGCTGTTGGTCTACAGTCTGCTCATGGCCTGCCAACCCCAGCTGCGCGTGGCCACCCGCATCGCGCAACAGCTTCATTCCTGCGCCGACGGCTTCCTCGGCGCGGTGCTGCGCGACTGGGCCTGCCTGGACCCCCGCACCCACAACGCGCCGCTGTCGCCCGAACTGCGCCACCTGGCCCGCGAGCTGCTGCTGGCGGCGCCCCCGGGCGCGGCTCTCGACGCCGCCTCCCACGCGACCCTGCTGCGCCCGGCGCGCGCAGTGTCATCCCCCCTGATTGCTGCGACGCATTGACCTCCGCCGGGAGCCGCTATGTACACGCCCAAAGGCCGCCTCGACAACAGCACGCTGATCAAGCAGTACAGCCCGCTGGTCCGACGCCTGGCGCACCAGATGATCGCCAAGCTGCCGGCCAACGTGGAGGTGGACGACCTGATCCAGGTCGGCCTCATCGGCCTGACCGATGCGCTGTCGCGCTTCGACGCCGAGCAGGGCGTGCAGTTCGAGACCTTCGCCACGCAGCGCATCCGTGGCGCCATGCTCGACGAGCTGCGCGGCGGCGACTGGATGAGCCGCGGCACGCGCCGCCAGCAGCGCGAGATCGAGGTCGCGGTGCACAAGGTCGAGCAGCGCCTGGGCCGCGCGCCCCGCGAGGACGAGATCGCCGCCGAGATGGGGCTCACGCTGTCCGACTACCAGGAGCTGCTGGGCAAGGTGCGCGGCACGCAGCTGGTCTACCTGGAGGACATGTCCGGCGACGACGGCGACAACGACTATCTCGACCGCCACGTCGCCGATGAGAGCGCCAACCCGATGGCGCAGCTGCAGGACCACCGCATGCGCGAGGCGCTGGTGGCCGCCATCAAGAACCTGCCCGAGCGCGAGCAGTTCGTGATGAGCATGTACTACGAGCACGACATGAATCTGAAAGAGATTGCCGCCGTGCTCAAGGTCACGGAGTCCCGCGTGTGCCAGTTGCACAGTCAGTCCATTGCAAGGTTGCGCGTTAAGCTGCGCGATTGGTAATGGCGGGGCGCTGATGGTGGTGTCCCCGACCACATAACGAGGGGACAAACGCATGCTCAGATGGCCCAAGGTCGGAGTCTCGGCGTCTTCATCGCCTGCGCGCGAGGAACCCGTCCGGCGTGACGACAGCGGGGCGCTGAACGTCGTCAAGAAGCTGTCCCGTTCCATCTCCACCGTCGGCAAGGACGCTGCCGAGGTGCGCGGCGCGCTGGAAGACACGCAGCGCGTCGTGCAGGCCCAAGGCCAGGCGATGCAGGCGCTGGCCCAGCAGCTCAACCAGATCAGCCAGGCACAGGCGGCCATCGCGACCGCCACCGCCCAGAGCGCCGCCGCCGTGCAGCGTGCCCGCGGCGCGCTGGGCGTGGCGGGCGGTGAGGTGGTGGGCATGGCCGGCACGCTGGCCCAGGTGTCCGAGGCCGCCGCCGAGATCACCAAGATCTCGCTGCAGACCCGCCTCGTCGCGTTCAACGCGGCGGTGGAGGCCAAGCATGCCGGCGACGCCGGCCGTGGCTTCGCCGTCGTCGCCGAGGCCGTGAAGGCGCTGGCCGGCCAGGTCGAGGCCTCGTCCAAGGCCATCGTCAGTGCCATCGCGACGCTGCAGGAGCGTATCGACCGCTTCAGCGCCGAACTGACCGAGAACCCTGCCAGGCCCAGCCAGATCCACGCCGCCTTCCACGAGGTCGAGCAGGACGTGCAGCGCATCGCCGCCTCGGCGGCGGACAGCGGCCAGCAGATGAGCCTGCTCAACGAGCGCGCGCACGAGCTGGAGCGCGAGGTGTCCGATGCCTCGCACAGCCTCAAGGTGGCCTTCGACGGCAGCGACCGCTTCCTGCGCATGTCGGAAGACCTGATCGAGCAGATCGCCGAGAGCGGCGTCGAGGTCGACGACATGCCCATCATCCGCACCGCGCAGGCGGCCGCGGCCGAGATTGCCGAGCTGCTGGAGGGGGCGTTGCGCGACGGCCAGATCAGCGAGGCCGACCTGTTCGACGAGGGCTACCGGCCCATCGACGGCACGAACCCGCAACAGCACACCACGCGCTTTTGCCAGCTCACCGACCGGCTGCTGCCGCCGGTGCAGGAGAAGGCGCTGGCCTTCAGCGACAAGATCGTCTTCTGCATCTCGGCCGACCGCAACGGCTACATCGCGACGCACAACCGCAAGTACTGCCAGCCGCAGCGGCCCGGCGACACGGTCTGGAATACGGCCAACAGCCGCTACCGCCGCATCTTCAACGACCGCACGGGCCTCGCGTCAGCGCGCAATACCCGGCCCTTCCTGCTGCAGACCTACCGCCGCGACATGGGCGGTGGCCGTTTCGTGCTGCTGAAGGAGGTGTCCGCGCCCATCCTGGTCAAGGGCCGGCATTGGGGCGGCCTGCGCCTGGCCTTCAATTTCTGACGCCGCAGGCGCCACGAAAAAACGGCCACCGCCGAGGGCGGTGGCCGTCATGTGGAGCGCGTCCCGCTCAGGGCAGCCTGTTCAGCGCGTTGACCGCGTCGATGAGGCCGAAGCCGTCGAACGCGTTCCAACCCTTGGCCGCCGCACCACCGGAGAACGGGACGGGCCGTGCAGCCGGCGTGCCTTGCAGGATGGTCTTGATCTGCTTGGGTGTCAGCTTGCCGGGGCCGCCCGCCTTCTGCAGCATCAGTGCAGCGACGCCGGCGGCATGCGGGGCTGCGGCGCTGGTGCCGAAGAAGTTCTTGAAACCATCGCCTTCATAGTCCGAGGTCGGATAGAAGAAGGTCGTGTTGGCGCCATCCGGGGCTGCGAAGTCGGGCTTCTTGCGCGTTTCGGGCACGGCCAGGCGATTGCCCGCTGCATCGAACACGATGGTCACCGGACCCGGGCTGCTGAAGGACTCGAATGCCGGGATGAACGGCACCTGCTGCGTGGCCGGGAAGGTGTAGCGGTACGCGGCCACGCTGTTCGCGCCAGATGCGGCACTGTGGCCGAAGGTCGTCGGGCTCGATCGCACCTGGAAGGGCGCGCCGCCCCAGCCTTCAAGGCTGACGATGCGGACGCGTTTGGCCTGCTGGGTGCCGGCGCCGGTGCGACCGATCATGATGCGATAGGTGCCGCTGGCTCCGCCCGCCAGGCCGATGATCTCCGTGGCGTAGTCTCCGCTTATGTTGTTCGCGGCGAAGGTGAAGACGCAGTTGCCGGCCGCATTGATCATGTAGAAGTTCAGGTCGGTCGTCACCTTGCCCTGGTAGAACAGGTCGTCCCACTGCATCAGCATCGTGGAGCCGGCCCCGTTGTAGGTCACCGGCAGTGCATAGGTGCCGCTGCCGAAGTCCAGGAAGCCACCGGCCACGTTGGCTTTGGTGCTGCCGCTGGCGGGTGAGCCGTTGCAGGTGGCCAGTGACGCGAGGTTGACATTGCCGAGGTTGGTGGGCGTGGTGGAGAACGTTGCGTTCGGTACGTCGATGGAACCGCCGCCGCCCGCCGAGCCCTGGTTGCCCGCCGAAGAGAAGTAGGCGACGAGCTTGCCCGGCAGCGAGGTGCTGGTGGCCACGTCGTTGACAGCCTGGGCCACCTGCCCGTCGGAGAAGAAGGGCTCGTCGTAGTAGAAGACGTCGTCGACGATGACGTCGGCGTTGCAGGCGGGGTTGGTTCGCAGCGTGCGGATGTTGTTGGCAAAGGCGGCCTCGCCGGCGAAGGCCGTCGCGAAACACAGATCGGCGGCGGGCGCGACGTCGGTGACGATCTGCATCATCGCCCGGCCTTCGTCGGAGTTCGAGGGATCGGCACCCAGGTCGATGACGAACTTCGGTGGCTTCAGGTCGCCGCTGGCGATGTCGTTGGCTGCCCGGATGGTCGTGAAACTGAGCGGCGAGCTGTCATAGGAGTCGGACAGCACGCCCACGGTGATGCCGGCGCCGGTCCAGCCGGCGGCATTGGCCACGTTGGTGCGCATGACGGCGGCACCCTGGGACGTGGTGGCGCCGACATTGCGTTTCGGGCGTGCGGTCATCTTCATCAGTTGCAGGCCGTTGAAGCCCGCCACCGAGCCTATGGCAGAGGCCGGCAGATACGCCGAAATCGCGCCGCGGCCGAATGCCGGATTGGCGCCCGTGACTTCGCCGCCCACGCTCACGATCAGCGCCCTGAACTGCTCGATGGTGCTGTTGCCGTCGAGATAGATGTCGACCAGGATGCGCCCGGCCGCATCGGTCATGGGATTGATGATGGCGGTCGGCGTGTCAGTGGCCGCGCTGCGCGCGATGCTGCGGCTGCTGGCCTGCTGCATCTTGTCGACGAAGTCGGACAGCCGGCTGTCCAGCTTTGCGTGCTGTGCGTGGCTGACGCTTGCCGCGCCCAGTGCCAGCAGGCCAGCCAGCAGGCGCAGACGTTGATGTTGATTCATGGATATATCTCCATCGGTGAAAGTGGGCCGGCCATCGGCGCGGCCAGGTTCGATTGGGTGATGACGAGCGCCGGCGGGCTTCAGCGGGCAGCGCGGCGGCGTGCCGCGCCGGCGGCGGCAAAGCCCAGGCCGGCAAGCAACAGGCTGCCCGGCTCGGGCAGCCTGCCCGTGTCGGCGGAGACGGCAAGCGCGCCCTGCAGCTGGATCTCGTAGGCTTCGAACTCGTTGGTCAGGCTGGACCAACCCGACAGTGAGCCGCTGCTGAAGGTCGGCTCATAGCTCGCGCCGGTGATGGCGAGGTAGTACAGCCCGGACAGCGTGGGCAGATAGCTCAGCAGCGATTGCGCACCGAAGTCACCGTCGTCATTGACCGCCACCTGTGCGCCGGCTGCGTCGAAGAGGTAGAGCACCGTGTCGAAATTGTTCCAGTCGATGCTGGAATCTTGCGTGGAGGCCTGGAACGCCGTGCCCGCGGTCAGCTTGAACGCAAACAGGTCGGCCAGATCGCCCGCACTCGTCGTGCCTCGCACGGCGTCGATGGCGCCGGAGCCGCTGACCGTCTGAGCCGAAACGCGCAGTTCGCCGGCGTCTGGGCTTTCGGTGTGGACGAGGCCGGCGTGGCTGGAGGTCGCGCCAAGCGCCGCAACGGCGGCGACGGCCAGGATTTGCGGCAGGCGTGTCAGCCGGCCGAACGGTTGTGTATTCATCTCTGGGCCCTCAATCAGGTGAAGATAGTTGGGCCGCCGGGACGGACCTTGTCTCCGCACGGCGGCGCAGGACACAGTGACGCACGAGTTGTGCCAAAGCGCACGCTGGATGCACTCTGACCCCTTGACATGGGGGTTGCCGACCGTCGCGCGCATTGTTCACGTCGACGAGTTCGCGCTGTTGCGTGTGATGTGTAAGGCGGCCCGACTCCGGACAAACCCGAGAATCGCTTGCGGCGCCGCGAACGCTTGGCCGGTGGTCCGGTGTCTCATTCGGTGACGCAAGCGCTGTTCTTGCCGTGTGCTTGGCCCGTGGGGTATTGGTGCGGCGAGGGCGACTTCAATTTCTGACGCTGCGCCGGATCTCGCGGTTCAGCAGTTCCAGCCAGGCCTGGGCCTGCGGGTGGAACTTGCTGATGGCCATGAAGGTGGGCTTCACTTCCAGCGGCGGGGCCTGCCAGCGGAAGTCGTCGGCCTGATCCGGCGGCAGCCGCCGCAGCAGGTACTCCAGGCTGGCCCGCTCGGAAAACACGGCATCGACGCGGCCGCGTTTGAGCATCTCCAGGCCGGGTCGCGGGTCCACCAGCTCATGGATCCGGTAGCCGCCGCTGGCCAGCGCCGGCGGCAGGTAGGAGCCGCGCTGCAAGGCCACCCGCGCGTCGGCGGGCAGCGGCGACGGGCGATCGGCGCGCACGAAGAATCCAAGCTCCATGCGGGCGACCGGCAGCGAGTACTGGAACCAGGCATCGCGCTCACGGTCGCGCCACAGCGTCAGCAGCAGGCATTCGCCTTTCTTGGCCATGGAGAGGGCCCGCACCCAGGGCACCTGCACCGTCTCGATCGGCAGCCGGGCGGCCGAGAAGGCGCGCCGCGCCAGCGCCGTGATGCTGCCGCCTTCAGGCGCCTCGGCGCTGACGTAGGGCGGGAAGTCGGTGATGCACAGCCGCACGGGCTCCTGGGCGGCAGCCATGCCGCCGGCGCCTGCCAGCAGCGCGACCCACCACTTCATTCGGCGATGCAAGCGCGGTTTTTGCCGGTGTGCTTGGCCTCGTAGAGCGCCACGTCCGCACGGTCCAGCGCGGCCTCCAGCGTCTCGCCGGGCCGGTACAGCGTCACGCCGGCCGAGAAGGTCACGAACACGTCCTTGCCGTCGTGGTTGAACAGCGCCGACGACAGCGAGCGCTGCAGCCGCACCAGCACGGCCTGGGCCTCGTCCAGCGGCGTGTTGGGCAGCATCAGCACGAATTCCTCGCCGCCATAGCGCGCCACCATGTCGCCGGGCCGCAGCGAGGCCTGCGTGCGCTCGGCCAGCGACTTCAGCGCGATGTCGCCGGCATGGTGGCCCAGGCTGTCGTTGAGCTTCTTGAAGTTGTCGATGTCCAGCAGCGCCAGCGCCATGCGGGTGGACTCGCGCTCGGCCTTGGCCTGCTCGATGCCGAAGGCCTGGATCAGGCCGCGGCGGTTGGCCACCTGGGTCAGCTGGTCGGTGTGGACCTCGCTGGACAGGCGGCGCAGCTCGCCCTCCAGCTCGTCCACGCGCTGCGTCAGCGCGGCGGCGCGGTCGTGCTCCAGCGTCAGGCGCTGCTGCGTCTGGGCCACCAGGCCCTGCACGCTGCGGCTTTCCTCGACCATCTCGCGCACGGTGCCGGCCAGGCTTTCCAGCGAGTCGGCCTGCTCGATGGCATCGGCGTAGCGGCCCACGCTGTTCTGGAAGCGGTCGGTGTGCTGGCCCAGCTCGCCCAGCTCGGCCAGCATGCGCTGGATCAGGCCCTTCAGCGCGTCGCGCGCCCTGGAGCGCTCGTCGCGCAGTGCCCGCTGGCGCTCGCGCGTGCCGGTCAGCAGCTCGGACACGGTGCGCACGCCGCGGCCCGACAGGCCTTGCGCCAGCGTGTTGTTCATCGCCTCTGCCTGGCCGCGCGCCCAGGAGTCGTCCTCGGCCAGGTCCACCAGGCTGGCCGACAGCTCGCGGCACAGGCCGCCCAGCTCGTCGAACAGGTGGCGGCGGTGATCCAGCAGGTGGCGGGCGCGCAGGCACAGCGCAGCCATCTGCGCGGCGCGCTCGGGGCTGGCGCCGCCGGCCTTCAACTCGGCCTGCGCCGCGTCCAGCTCGCGCATCAGCGCGTCGGCCGGCGTGGCCTCGGCCTGCGGCGAGCGCAGGGCGTGGCGCACGGTGCCGTTCAGCTCGGCGCCGATGTCCTGCCAGGGCGTCGCGTCGAACGGAGTGCTGCCGCTGTCGCGCGCGCCGATGCGGCCGAGGTCGCCAAAGCCGCTGGACTCGCGGAAGCCCGTGTCGGCGAACGCGCTCTCGTCGAAGAACTGGCTGGGCGTGCCGCCCTCGTCATCCGTCTCGACGCCGCTGCCGTCGCCGTCCTTGTCCCAACTGGCGATCAGCTGCGACAGGCGCTTGACCAGTCGGCCGCTGTCGCTGCGGCCCAGCTCCAGCACGCGGCTGATGCCGTCCTTCTTGCGCGCCAGCGTCCAGTGCTTGCCACCGCGTTCGAGGCCGCGCACCAGGCGCTCGATGGCCTGCGCCAGCGCCTCGGCCTGCGCGCCGGGGCCGGCGCTGTCCAGCAGCCTGTCGACCTGGCGTTGCAACTCGTCCAGGCGCTGCTCGCGCAGCGCGGTCTGCAGGTCCTGGCGCGCGCTGCCGGAGGGCAGGGCCAGGCTGATCAGCTTGGACATCAGCTGCTGCAGCCGCTCGGGCACGGCGGTGTTGGCGGCAGGGGCCGCTTCGCCCCCCGCCTCGATGGCGTAGGCGCGGGCGTAGTTCTCGGGGGTGGGCTCCAGCCTCGCCTGGGCCAGGCGCTGCAGCGCCGCCTTGGCGAGCTGGGCCGGCGCAAGCGTGGAGCGCATCGTTCAGCGAAGCAGGGTTAGCGTTGGCCGCGGGCCAGGTCCTGGCCGCCATCGGCCTGGGTGATCCACGGCGCCTTGCGCGGCAGCACGGTCTGGGCGATCCAGCGCTCCAGTTCGTCCGGCGGCAGCGGCTTGCTGAACAGGAAGCCCTGCATCAGCGAGCAGCCCAGGCGGTGCAGCACCTCCATCTGGCGCAGCGTCTCGACGCCCTCGGCGATGACGCGCAGGCCCAGCGCCCGCGCCAGCGCGATGATGGCCGTGACGACGGCGGAGCTCTGCGGCGTGATGCCCAGGTCGCGCACGAAGGTGCGGTCGATCTTGACCTCGGAGATCGGCAGCGTCGTCAGGTAGGCGAGCGACGAGTAGCCGGTGCCGAAGTCGTCGATGGAGATCTCGACGCCGACCTCGTTCAGACGGTGCAGAGACGGGATGACGTTCTGCAGATCCTTCATCAGGTTGTTCTCGGTGATCTCCAGCTGGATGGACCGGTGCGGCACGCCATAGGCGCTGACGCACTGGTGGATGTGCTCGACGAGATCAGTGCGCTCGAACAGCCGGCTGGGCAGGTTCACCGCGATGGAGTCGGCGAAGCCGAACTGCAGCGACCACAGCTTGGCCTGGCGGGCCGCTTCCTTCAGCGCCCATTCGGACAGCGGCACGATGAGGCCGGTCTCCTCGGCCAGCGGGATGAAGTCGGCCGGCGGCACCAGCACGTTGCCGCGCTGCCAGCGCATCAGCGCCTCGGCGCCCACCATGCGGGCGGCGCGCACGTCGATCTTGGGCTGGTAGTGCAGCACGATCTCGTTGCGCTCCAGCGCCTTGTGCAGTGCGCTTTCCAGCTCCAGTTTCTGCTTGCCGTGGCCGGCCAGCTGCGGCGAGTAGACGGCCGAGGCGTTGCGGCCCTGGCTCTTGACCGCGTACATCGCCACGTCGGAGTTGCGCAACAGGTCGGCCATGGTCTGGCCGTCGCGCGGGTACAGCGCGATGCCCACGCTGGCGGTCACGAAGCACTCCTGGCCGCCCACGAAGATGGGCTCGCGCATCGCGTCCAGCACGCGCTGCGCCACGCGCTCGGCATCGCGCTCGTCGGCCACCTCGGGCAGCAGCGCGACGAACTCGTCGCCGCCCAGCCGGCCCACGGCCTCCAGGCCGCGGTGGCTGCGGCTGCCCAGGCCTTCGAGCACGCCTTCCATGATCTGGTCGGAGTGGCGCACGCAGCTGCGCAGGCGCCGGCCGACCTCGATCAGCAGCTCGTCGCCGGCCGCATGGCCCAGCGTGTCGTTGATGACCTTGAAGCGGTCCAGGTCGATCAGCAGCAGGCCCACCTCGTGGCCGCCGCGGCGCGCGCTCTCGATGGCGCGCTCCACGCGCCAGATCAGCTGGCGGCGGTTGGGCAGGCCGGTCAGCGCGTCGAAATGCGCCAGCTGGCGGATGCGGTCCTCGGCCTGGCGGCGGTCGGTCACGTCCTGCAGGATGCCGGTGTAGCCGCTGACCGTGCCCTGTTCGCTGAACTCGGGCTCGGCCTCGATGTGGACGACGCGCTGGCGGCCGTCGGGCAGCGTCAGCGGCAGGTCGGTGATCAGCACGGAGGTGTGGGCGATGACGTCGCGCAGCAGGCGCAGGAACACATGGCGGTCGTCCGCCGGCACCATGCGCAGGACGCCGACGAAGTCCAGCCGGTCCTGCGGGCCGCGGCCGAACACGCGCAGGCCCTCGGCCGAGATCAGGAAGCTGCCGGAAGTGCCGCGCTTCCATTCGAAGCTGCCCATGCGGGCCAGATCCTGGGCGCGTGCCAGGCGGGCCTTGCTGCGCTCCAGCTCCAGGCGCGTGCGCGAGCTGCGCAGCAGGTAGCGCAGCCGGCCGTCCAGCAGGCTCCACTGCGACGACTTGACGAAGAAGTCGGTCGCGCCCGCCTGGTAGGCGCGGTTGATGGAGGCCTCGTCGTCCAGGCCGGTCAGCATCAGCACCGGCAGCGATTCGAAGCCGGGCGTGGCGCGCAGCAGCGAGCAGGTCTCGAAGCCGTCCAGCTCGGGCATCAGCGCGTCCAGCACGACCACGTCCGGCGCGTGCAGGGACAGCTGGGCCAGCGCCGCGCTGCCGCTGGCCGCTTCGGCCACCTCGAAGCCGCGCTCACGCAGCGCCGCCGCCGTGAGCAGCAGGTTGACCTCGTCGTCATCGACGAGCAGGACGCGCGGGCGCGCGGGCAGATCGTCGATGGCTGGACCGATGGACGGCATGGGGCGGGACGTCAAAGCAGCGCGGCCAGGGCCGTGCGGACCTGTTGGATGTCCTGGAGCATAGCGTCCAGTTGCTCGGACAGCCCCTCGGTGCGGCCTTCGCGCACCATGGATTCAATGTCCGAGCAACGTGTTGACAGCGTCTGGGCGCCCAGGCTTGCGGAAGATGATTTCAGCGTGTGGCTCACGTGGCGGACGACGGCGAGGTCGATGGAGGCGCCCGCGCGGGCACGGGCCAGGTCGGGCAGCAGGCGGTCCAGCGAGGTCGAGAACGCGGCGACCACGCGCTCCAGCAGCTTGTTGCTGCCGCCCGGGTCGAGCTCGCGCAAGCGAGCAATCGCCTCGGGATCGAGCAGGGCTGCGGGGGAGGGGGCTGTCATGGGCGGCTTGGCAGGGCTGTTCGCAAATGTAGCGCGGCTGGGTGGGGGGGGCCGCGCGAAGAAATGCACGCTTTGCACGCCGTCGGCGCGGTGGTGCATATGCACAAGGGGCGCGGTGGGCGCTGCCTACAATGCCCGCCCATGAAGAGTCTCAGCGACGACAGCGCGCCGCCGCGCCGCCCGGAGCGTCGGATGCCGATGCGCCTGCTGGTCCTGGGTCTGGCAGCCGCCGCGCTGCTGATGCTGGTGCTGGGTGTGCTCGTCGTGCTGGCGCTGGTGCGCGTCTGGGGCGGCGAGGTGGGCCTGGTGCATGCGGCACTGGTGCTGACGGCCTTCTTCACCGGACTGATGCTGCTGGTGGCGGCCGCGCTGGGCTGGCATGTGGGCGTGCGTCTGACCCGCCAGCGCCTGGCCGAACCGCTGCGCGAGGTGCGTCAGCAACTGCACCTGCAGCACCAGCTGCAGCGCGACTGGCAGTGGGCCACCGACGCGCAGCATCACCTGGTGCGCTGGCAGGCGCCGCAGGGCGCGCCGTCGTCCAGCTGGGTGGGATCGGGCGTCGGCACCCAACTGCTGTGGGAGAAGTTCGCGGCGGCCGGGCAGGCTGTCGAGCTGCGCGAACGCGTGCAGGCCCACCAGCCCTTCGCCGAGCTGCTGATCGAGGACGCCGATGTGCGCTGGCGGCTGCGCGGCCTGCCCGTCATGGATGGCCAGGGGCATTTCGCTGGCTACGCGGGCACCGCGCGACCCGAGCAGGAGGCCGTGGTGGCCTCGGCGGCGGCGCCCGCGCCCGCGGTGGCCGACCTGGCGGCCGAGCACGAATCCTTCAGCTACACGGTGTCGCACGACCTGCGTGCGCCGCTGCGGGTCGTGGAGGGCTTTGCGCGCATCCTGAAGGAAGACTACGGCGCGCGGCTGGACCGCGTCGGCAACGACCACCTGGACCGCGTCATGAGCGCAGCGGCGCGCATGAACTGCATGATCGACGCGCTGCTGTCGCTGAGCCAGCTGTCCACGCGCCCGCTGGCGCGCCAGCCGGTCAATTTGTCGCAGCAGGCCGGCTACGTGTTGGAGGAGTTGCGCCGCACCGCGCCGCTGCGCGAGCTGCAGCTGGACATCGAGCCCGACCTGATCGTGCAGGGCGACCCCACGCTGCTGCGCATGGTGCTGGAGAACCTGCTGGGCAACGCCTGGAAGTACAGCGCCAAGGTGCCTTGCACGCAGATCCGCTTCGGCAGCGTGGAGCAGGGCGGGCGGCTCACCTACGTCGTGTCCGACAACGGCGCCGGCTTCGACATGCGCTTCGCCGAGCGGCTGTTCGGCGTGTTC
>CBFGPX010000071.1:0-17493 GCA_965650725.1 uncultured Comamonadaceae bacterium
GGCATCGCCAACGCCAGCGAAACCATCCACCGCAGCAAGGCCGTCGGCGAGCCGCCGTTGCTGCTGGGTTTTGCGGCGCTGCTGGCCATCAAGGATGCGTGCGCGGCTGTCGGCCCCGAAGGCTGCGATCCGCCGCTGCAGGCGCCGGCCACGGCCGAAGCCGTGCTGACCGCCATAGACTCGGTGCGATGAAACTCATCGCCAGCCTTTGCGCCGCCCTGTTGATGGCCGGCTGCGCCAGCGTCAAGCCACCTGCTCCGCAGATCATCAGCGTCGAGACCTGGGGCGGCACGCCGGCCAGCGCGCCGGCGTCCACGCAGCAGATCAGCAAGATCACCCTCCACCACCAGGGAGAGATCTGGAAGGACGGCACCGACGTTGAGAACTACCTGCGCCGGCTGCAGCAGTGGTCGCGCCTGACCAAGCGCTGGGCCGACATCCCTTATCACTACGTCATCGCTCCCGACGGCCGCATCTACGCGGCCCGGCCGCTGCAGCAGGCCGGCGACACCAACACCGAATACGACCCGCGCGGCCACGCGTTGGTGATGCTGGTGGGCAACTTCGAGGAACAACAGCCCACGCCCGCGCAACTGAACGCCGCCGTCGAGCTGACCGCCTGGCTGGCGCGCGAGAACAAGCTGGGGCTGGACGACATCGCCAGCCACAAGGACTACAGCCGGCAGACGGTCTGCCCGGGCAAGAACCTGTATGCCTATCTGGAGTCGGGCTGGTTCAAGGACCAGGTGCGCGGCCGGCTCGACGCGCGATGACGGTTCGGGCCGCGGTGGGGCAGCGGGCCGGATGAGCTTGCCCCAAGGCAGAGACTGGGGTTGTGAGCGGTGCCGAATGGATGACGCGCGACGCGCCAGCAGCGGACTCTGGCCAGCGACAGCTGAGTGGGTCCAGTGATATGGTGATCGTTAACGATCCGCATACAACAAGTTAGACATCGCATGCGAAAGATCGGTCGATGGGCAGGAGAGCGAAAGCCACCTACGCAGAAGCCCATGAAGCTTTATCCGCGGCCGGACTATCGAGCTTTCTTGCGAGGCGTGTTCGGCATGGCCGTTTGCCTCGTTGCGATTCATTGGATTCCTGATCTTGCGACCTGGATTTATGCCGAGTTCTTTGGTGAAACGCTCGTGATCAATGAGCGAGCGTTTAGGTTCAAGCTCCTTGTTGCGTACGCGGTTTGCGGAATCGCGACAACAATTGGTCTGATCGGGTTGGCTTGGGCGGCGTGGCATCTTCCAGCACGGGAAGCCTACGAAGCAGCGCGAAAGGCCAGAATGAATCAGGACATCGATATCGAGATTTCGGAACGCCTCAATGAAAACGCCGGTGAACGATCTCAAGGCAATGCCTAACCCATTGCTGCAGCGGACGGCTTCGCCGCCCGCTGAGCGCAGACGTTGAGCGACAGCTTTCGGGCAGGCCCCAAGGTGGTTGACCGGCAGCTCGGGGTCGAGAGCAGCCATCCATTCCCACTCAGCTCAGCTTGGCTGGCACTGCCAGCGATTGCCCTCACCGCACCCGCTTCTGCGTCGCAATCAGCACGGCCTGCGTGCGGGAACTCGCACCCAGCGCCTTCAGCACCGCGGCGACATGGTCCTTGACCGTGTCCACGCCGATGTTCAACTCGCGCGCGATCTCCTTGTTGGACAGGCCGCGCGCCAGCAGGTCCAGCACGCCCTTCTGGCGCGGCGTCAGCGGCAGTTCGGCCCAGGCCTGAGAGGAGGCCGGCGCTTCGGCCGCCTGCGTCTGCGCCAGCGGCTTCAGCGGCGGCACGTAAGTGCCGCCGGCCAGCACCAGTTGCAGGGCCTGCACCATGGTGCTCAAGTCGCTGCGCTGGGGCAGATAGCCCATCGCGCCGGCGCCCAGTGCCTGCAGCGCGTCCTCGGTGTCGTCGGTGCCCGAGATGACCACCACAGGCAGCAGCAGGTGCTCGCGGTGGATCTGCTGCAGCAGCTCGAAGCCGCCCTCCACCTGCAGGTCCAGCAGCACCAGGCGGGGCATGTCGGCTATCAGCGCGGTGCGGGCGGCAGCGACGGTGTCGACCCCCTGCACGTGGGCGCCGGCGAAGTGCTGCTCGATCAACCCGGTAAGTGCGGCACGCACCATCGGGAACGCATCGACCAGCAAGACCTTCATTGTTGTGCTCCCTTGTGAGCGCCGATGATAGTCAACGCAGGGCGGCGGCCAGCAGCGGCTTGGCCCAGGCGGGCACGCTGCGCAGCGGCGCATGGCTGACGACACGGCCGGCCTGCATCTGCAGCAGCAGCACGGGCTTGGGCCGCTTGCCGGCACGCGGGTCGGCCTCGAAGCTGTTGTCGTAGACGCGCAGGCTGGCGAGAACCGGCATCAGCTTGACGAGGTTGCTGCGGCTGGCGTCGAAGCGCTCGCGCACCTTAGTCTCGGGAATGTCGTGCCCGCCGGCCGCCACGCGGGCAGAGATGCGCTGCAAGTGCATCTCTGGCGTGGCCAGGCCGGCGAACCAGACATGCACCTCGGCACCAGCCCGCGCGCCTTCCAGCAGCAGCTTGACGATGCTGTTGCCGCCCAGCGTCGTCTCGAAGGCATAGGTCAAACCTTGGGCCAGCGCCTTCTCCAGGCCGCGACGCCCTGCCGTCCAGGCCAGGCCGTTGACCTGTTCGTTGGAAAGGCCTGGATTGGCTTGACGCAAACGCGCCGCCACGGTGTCAGGGTTGAAGAAGGGGGCGCCCGCGGCTTCCAGCGCGCGCCCGCCGACCGAGCTTTTGCCGGCGCCGTTGACGCCGGCCAACACGAAAACGGCCAAGGCTCAGGCCCGCTTGCGGCGGGGCTTGACCGCACGCACCGCGGCAGCGCCTAGGGCCTCCGGTGTCATCGCAAAGGCCTCGGCCATCGCTTCGGCCTTGCCTTGCATGCTCTCCAGCAGCGCGTCGAATTCGGCATTCAAGGTCCCCAGGTCGGGCTCTGCGGCCCGTTGCAGTTCGCGGTAGCGCTCCACCGACATCAGCACATAGGCCGGCTGGTCGTGTTTGGTGATGAGCACGGCACCATGCGCAGCCACCGCGCGGCCGACTTTCTGGATGCCGGCCACCAGCTGCGTGGCCGAGACGCTGGGCAGCTGGTCGGCGAGGGCTTGTTCGAGGACGGCGGACATGGACGGCTCCTGGTCAGGTCCGCCCATTTTCCCTATTTTGGGAAAAATGGGAAATCAGTGGGCTTCTTCCCAGTTGCTGCCCACGCCCACCTCGGCCAGCAGCGGCACCTTCAGTTGCGCCACGCCGGCCATCAGGCGCGGCACCTCGGCGCGCATCCAGTCCAGTTCGGCCTCGGGCACCTCGAACACCAGTTCGTCGTGCACCTGCATGACGATCTTCGACTGCTTGCCGGCACGCTCCAGCTCCGCCTGCACGGCCAGCATCGCCAGCTTGATGAGGTCGGCGGCCGTGCCCTGCATGGGCGCGTTGATGGCCTGGCGCTCCGCGCCGGCGCGGCGCTGGCCGTTGCCGCCGCGGATCTCGGGCAGGTAGATGCGGCGGCCGAACAGCGTGGACACGTAGCCCAGCTCGGCCGCACTCGCCTTGGTCTCGTCCATGTACTTCTTCACGCCGGCAAAGCGGGTGAAGTAGCGGTCGATGTAGTCCTTGGCCGCCTTCTGTTCGATGCCCAGCGCCGCGGCCAGCCCGAACGCGCCCATGCCGTAGATGAGGCCGAAGTTGATGGTCTTGGCGTAGCGGCGCTGCTCGCTGGACACGTCCTCCAGCGCGACGCCGAACACCTCGGACGCCGTCGCCTTGTGCACGTCCTGCCCCTCCTGGAAGGCCTTCAGCAGCCCCGGGTCCTCGCTGATGTGGGCCATGATGCGCAGCTCGATCTGCGAGTAGTCGGCGCTGACGATCTTGCAGCCCGCGGGCGCCACGAAGGCCTCGCGCACCTTGCGGCCTTCCGCCGTGCGGATGGGGATGTTCTGCAGGTTGGGTTCGTTGCTGGACAGCCGCCCCGTGATGGCCACGGCCTGCGCGTAGTTGGTGTGCACGCGGCCGGTGTGCGCGTTGATCTGCAGCGGCAGCTTGTCCGTGTAGGTGCTCTTCAGCTTGGACAGGCCGCGGTACTCCAGGATCTTGGCCGGCAGCGGGAAGTCGGCGGCCAGTTCGGTCAGCACCTCTTCGTCGGTGGACGGCGCGCCGGTGGCGGTCTTCTTGATGACGGGCAGGCCCAGCTTGCCGAACAGGATCTCGCCGATCTGCTTCGGTGACCCGATGTTGAACGGCTGGCCGGCGATGTCGTAGCACTGCTGCTCCAGCAGCACCAGGCGCTGGCCGATCTCGTGGCTCTGGGCCTTCAGCCGCTCGGAGTCGATCAGCACGCCATGGCGCTCCACCCGGGCCAGCAGGTCGGCCGTGGGCATCTCGATGTCGCGATAGATGCGCGTCAGGCCGGCGTCCGCCTCGATCTGCGGCCACAGCACGCCGTGCAGGTGCAGGCACATCTCGCTGTCCTCGCCGGAGTAGGTGGTCGCCTTGTCGACCGCCACCTGCGCGAACGGGATCTGGTGCGCGCCCTTGCCGCACAGGTCTTCGTAGCTCAGGCCCTTGCGGCCCAGGTGACGCTCGGCCAGCGCTTCGAGGTTGTGGGTTTTGTGCGCCTCCAGCACATAGCTCTGCAGCAGCGTGTCGTGCTGCACGCCGGCCAGGTGGATGCCATGGTTCAGGAACACATGCCGGTCGTACTTCAGGTTCTGGCCGATCTTCTTGGCGGACTCGTCCTCCAGCCACGGCTTGAGCCTGGCCAGCACCTCGTCGAAGGGCAGTTGCTCGGGCGCATCCGGGCCGCTGTGGCGCAGCGGGATGTAGGCCGCCTCGCCGGGCCTGTCGGCGAAGGAGATGCCCACGATGGCCGCGGCCATCGGGTCCAGCGAATCGGTCTCGGTGTCCAGCGCGCACAGCGGCGCGGCGCGCAGGCGGGCGATCCAGGCGTCCAGCTGCTCGAAGGTCAGGATGGTGTCGTACTGCCGCGCCACGTCGGCGGCACCAGCCGGCGGCTCGGGTTCGTCGAACAGGCCGGGGTTCGCCGCGGGTGCGGCCTTGGCTTTCGGCGCGGGCGCCTCGCCGGTCAGTTCCTCCAGCCAGGCCTTGAAGCCGTTGCGCTTGTAGAACTCGGCCAGCGGCTCCTTCTGCGGCTCGCGGAAGGCCAGCTCCTCCAGCCCGGGCCAGCCGGCCACGTGCCCGGCCAGCTCGCAGTCCAGCTTCACGGTGACCAGCCTGCGGCCCATGGGCAGCCAGTCCAGCGCGGCGCGCAGGTTCTCGCCGGCCTTGCCCTTCACGGTCGGCGCGGCGGCGATGACGCCGTCCAGCGAGCCGTACTCGGCGATCCATTTGGCGGCCGTCTTCGGGCCGACGCCGGTCACGCCGGGCACGTTGTCCACCGTGTCGCCCATCAGCGTCAGGTAGTCGATGATGCGGTCGGGCGGCACGCCGAACTTCTCCAGCACGCCGGCCTCGTCCAGCCGCTCGTTGCTCATCGTGTTGATGAGTTCCACATCCGGGTTGACGAGCTGGGACAGGTCCTTGTCGCCGGTGGACACGATGACGCGGTGGCCCTGGCCCGCGCCGATGCGGCACAGCGTGCCGATGACGTCGTCCGCCTCCACGCCCGGCACCGTCAGCGTGGGCCAGCCCAGCAGCCTGACGACCTCGTGGATGGGGGCTATCTGCGCCCGCAGTTCGGGCGGCATGGGCGAACGCTGGGCCTTGTACTCGGGGTACCACTCGTCGCGGAAGGTCGGGCCGGAGGCGTCGAACACGCAGGCGGCATGCTCGGCGCCCACGTCGGTCTGCAGCTTCTTCAGCATGGCCACCATGCCGCGCACCGCGCCGGTGGGCTGGCCCTCGGGGCCGCGCAGGTCGGGCATGGCATGGAAGGCGCGGTACAGATAGCTGGAGCCGTCGACCAGCAGCAGGATGGGTTTGCTCATGGCGACCGATTGTCCAGGAGCCCGAACGACCGCGCCGCCTAGAATCGGCAGCATCATGCTTCGCCCCACCGCCCTCCTGCTGCTCGCAGCCCTTGCCACCAGCGCCCTCGCCGACCCGCCGCCCGAGCCCAAGGTCGAGCGCACCGTGGCCGAGGACGACCAGGTCCGCATCGAGGAGCTGAAGGTGCGGGGCGAGACCAAGAAGGTCGAGGTGAAGAACAAGCTCACCAAGGCCCCCGACTACGAGATCGTCGTCAACGACGCGGGCCGCGAGTCGGCCGGCGGCACCGGCACCGGCCTGCCCAAGAGCGGCTCGGGCACGCGGGTCTGGCGCGTCCTCAAGTTCTGATCCCCGGCGGCCCTCGGGGTCGCTGCCCTGACCCCACCCCATGGCCGTTTTCACCGAAGTCAGCCCCGAGCAGGCGCAAGCCCTGCTGAACCATCTCCAGCTGGGCGAACTCAGCTCGCTGCGCGGCATCGGTGCCGGCATCGAGAACACCAACTACTTCGTCGACTGCACGCGCGACGGCCACCTGCACCGTTACGTGCTGACGCTGTTCGAGCGCCTGACTGCCCAGCAGCTGCCGTTCTACCTGCGGCTGATGCAGCACCTGGCGCAGCGCGGCGTACCGGTGCCCGAACCCTACGCTGACGCGTCGGGCGAGATTCTGTTCGAGGTTGCGGCCAAGCCGGCGGCCATCGTCGACCGCCTGCACGGCGGCCACCAGATGGCGCCCGACGCCTTCCACTGCGAGCAGGTCGGTTCCACGCTGGCGCGCATGCACCTGGCCGGGCGCGACTACCCGCTGCAGCAGCCCAACCTGCGTGGCCTGGCCTGGTGGAACGAGGTCGTGCCGCAGATCCTGCCCTTCCTGGACGCTCCCCAGGCCGAGCTGCTGAAGAGCGAGCTGGCCTACCAGCAGCAGCTGGCCGCATCGGCCGAGTATGCGCATCTGCCGTCAGGCCCCATCCACGCCGACCTGTTCCGCGACAACGTCATGTTCGAGCCCGGCGAGGGCCCGGGCCGCGAACGGCTGACCGGCTTCTTCGACTTCTATTTCGCCGGCTGCGACACCTGGCTGTTCGACCTGGCCGTGTGCCTGAACGACTGGTGCATCGACCTCGCCGACGGCCGCCTCATCGAGGAGCGCGCCGCCGTCTTCGTCGCCGCCTACGAGAGCGTGCGACCGTTGTCCGGCGCCGAGCACCGCCTGCTGCCCGCGCTGCTGCGCGCCGCGGCGTTGCGCTTCTGGGTGTCGCGCCTGTTCGACCTGCACCTGCCCCGCGACGCCTCGCTGCTGAAGGCGCACGACCCGCGCCACTTCGAGCGCGTGCTGCGCGAGCGCATTGCCAAGCCCTGGCATGCCATGAAAGCTGAAGCATGACCATGCAACTCCATTTGCAGGACGTGCCGGCCCGCAATGGCCGGCTGTGGGTGCGTCACGGCTTCAAGGTGTTCCAGCGCCAGCCGCTGGCGCTGGCGGGCCTGCTGGGCCTGTACCTGTTCGCCGTCTTCGTCGCGATGCTGGTGCCGGTGGTGGGTCCGGTGCTGTCCACCGCCTCGCTGCCGCTGCTGTCGCTGGCCTTCATGCTGGCCACCCACCTCGTGCTGCAGCAGAAGAGGCCCACGGCCGGCGTCTTCGTCGCGCCGCTGAAGCTGACGCCCGAGCGTCGCCGCAGCCAGCTGATGCTGTACTTCGGCTATGCGGGTGCGCTGCTGGTCATCAGCCTGCTGGCCCACTGGCTGGACGGTGGCGCCCTGAACGAAGCCCTGCGCCGGGTCGGCGACAAGGCCGACGCCGAGACGCTGAGCAAGGCAGCCGCCGAGCCGGGCCTGTTCTGGGGCGTGGTACTGCGCGTGGGGCTGGTGTCGCTGCTGGCCGTGCCCTACTGGCATGCGCCGGCGCTGGTGCACTGGGGCGGCCAGGGCGTCGCGCAGGCGCTGTTCTCCAGCACACTGGCGCTGTGGCGCAACAAGGGCGCCTTCGCCGTCCACATGCTGGTATGGACCGGCCTGTTCCTGGGCCTGTACAGCGTCATCACGCTGGTCGTCGGCCTGCTGGGCCTGATCAGCCTCGCGCCCTTCCTGCTGCTGACCACCTGGCTGATCATGTCCACGGTGTTCTACGCTTCGCTGTACTTCAGCTTCGTCGACTGCTTCATGTTCGGCGCGCCGCAGGACGTGCTGGCCGACTGACAGGACGACATTCATCGGGCTTTCATGTGGGGTCCCTAGGCTGACCGGGTCGTAGTCAAAAACGCCCCCGACGGCGTGCTCCCCGATGAACAAGCCCTTCGATCTGCCCGTGCCCGCCGCCTTCGACGACGAGGACTCCAACAGATCCGACAACCCCAGCTTCGACGCCGTGCTGCAGGCCCGCCTGAGCCGGCGCCACATGCTGCGCCGCAGCTTCGGCACCGCGATGACGGCCGCCTTCGGCGCCACCTCGCTGACCGCTTGCGGCGGCGGCGACGACAGCGCACCGGCCCCCGCGCCTGCGCCCGCCCCGGCGCCGGCCGAGACCCTGCTGGCCTTCGCGGCCGTGGCCAAGAACCTGAACGACACCATCACCGTGCCGGCCGGCTACACCGCCAGCGTCGTGTTCGCGACCGGCGACGCGATGTTCGCCGGTGTGTCGGCCTACAAGAACGACGGCACCGACAGCGGCTTCGACAAGCGCGCCGGCGACTGCCATGACGGCATGGAGTACTTCGGCCTGTCGGCCACCGGCACGCCCGACGCGGCCAGCAGCGACCGCGCGCTGCTGGGCATGAACTTCGAATACATCACGCCTCAATTCCTGCACGCCAAGGGGCCGAGCGCCCTGCCGCGCCCGGCCGGCGAGACCGACATCGAGGTGGACGCCCATGGCGTGGCCATCGTCGAGTTCCGCAAGACCGCCGGCAAGTTCGGCCTGGTGGCCGATTCCGCCCTGAACCGCCGCATCACCGGCCTGACCGAGATCGAGATCGCCGGCCCGGCCCGCGGCAACGCGCTGCTGGTCACCAAGTTCTCGCCGTCGGGCACCAAGACCCGCGGCACGCTGAACAACTGCGGCACCGGCAAGACGCCCTGGGGCACGCTGCTGACCGGCGAGGAAAACTGGACGGGCTATTTCTTCCGCGCCGCCGGCGACAACCAGAAGCGCAGCGCCAAGGCCAATGTCGCCCTGACCCGCTACGGCCGCGGCGCCAGCGACACGGGCGCCGCCGCCAGCCGCTATGGCTGGGAAACCGCCGGCACCGCCGACAAGTACGCGCGCTGGAACACCAGCGTGACGGGCGTGTCCGCCGACGGCAGCGACGACTACCGCCACGAGATCAACGGCCAGGGCTACATCACCGAGATCGACCCCTACAACGCCAGCTCGGTCATCAAGAAGCGCACGGCGCTGGGCCGCTATGCGCACGAAAGCGCCGCCTTCAGCAAGCCGGTGGTGGGCAAGCCTCTGGCCGTCTACATGGGCGACGACGCCCAGGGCGAATACGTCTACAAGTTCGTCTCCAGCGCCAACTGGGTGGCCGCCGACGCCACGCCCGCCGACCGCGTCGCCACCGGCGACAAGTACCTGGACAGCGGCAAGCTCTATGTCGCCAAGTTCAACGCCGACGGCACGGGCAACTGGATCGAGCTGAGCATGGCCAACCCGGCCGTGGCCGGCTACGCGACCTACGCGTTCGCCAACGACGGCGACGTGCTGATGCACGCCCGCCTGGCCGCCGACGCCGTGGGCGCCACCAAGATGGACCGACCCGAATGGTGTGGCACCCATCCGACCAGCGGCGAGGTCTATTTCACGATGACCAACAACAGCAGCCGCCGCGTCGCCCCCACCGGCACGCAGACCCGCGTCGACGCCGCCAACCCGCGCGCCTACTCCGACATCAAGGACGTCTCGACGACGCAGCAAGGCAACGTCAACGGCCACATCGTGCGCCTGAAGGAAACCGGCGGCGAGCCGGGCGCCACCGGCTTCGGCTGGGACGTCTATCTGTTCGGTGCCGAGTCCACCGCGTCGCCGGGCTTCGTCAACCTGTCGGGCCTGACCGCCGACCAGGACTTCTCCAGCCCCGACGGCCTGGTGTTCAGCCAGAGCACCGGCATCTGCTGGATCCAGACCGACGACGGCGCCTTCACCGACACCACCAACTGCATGATGCTGGCCGCTCTGCCCGGCACCGTCGGCGACGGCGCGACTCAGACGCTGAATTACGGCACCGTCTCGGTGACGACGCCGGTGGGCAAGAAGCCGACCAACACCACGCTCAAGCGCTTCCTGGTGGGCCCCAACAACAACGAGATCACCGGCATGTGCGAATCGCCCGACGGCAAGGTGATGTTCGTCAACGTGCAGCACCCGGGCGACGACACGCCGGTGTCGGCCCTGGCCGACCCGAGCAAGTTCACCAGCCACTGGCCCGGCAACAGCGGCTACGGCGCCGGTGGCAACACCGCGCGACCGCGCTCGGCGACGGTGATGATCACGAAGAACGACGGCGGCCGCATCGGCAGCTGATCACCGACCGATGCCCGCGCCGCATGCTTCGCTCACAGGGGCAGGCACGGTGGCGCGGGTTCGCGGACCAAGCGGGACAGCGCGCCCACACCGACGGGGGGCTCCGTCAACCAGGGCAGCGCGAACAGGCGCCGGGCCAGCCCGCCGGCCATGCGCTGGACTTGTCTGCGCTCGCCGGCCAGCCGAGCGGCCAGCAAGGGATCGCGCGCGCCGGCCGCCAAAACGCTCTTGTTCAACACCCAGGCATAGGGCTCGATGCCCGCGCGGCGCAGGTCGTCCTGCAGTGCGGCGGCCTGCGACACCGGCGTCACCTCGGGGAGCGTCACAAGGATGATCTTGGTGTAGCTGCCATCCTGCAGCCGCATCAAAGGCGTGATGACATGCGACGTCCCCAGGCTCTCGAAGGCGCGCGTCATCTGGCGGTGGTAGGCGCCGGTCGCGTCCATCAACAGCATGGAGTGCCCGGTGGGCGCCGTGTCCAACACCACGAAGGCGCTGCGCGCTTCGCTGACGATGCGCGAGAAGGCGTGGAACACGGCCACCTCCTCGGTGCAGGGCGATCGCAGGTCTTCCAGCAGCAGCGCCTGCTCCTGGGCGCCAAGGCCAGGTGACTTGGCGGCCATGACCTTGTCGATGTAGCGCTGCGTCTCCGCCTTGGGGTCGATGCGGCTCACCACCAGGCCCGGCTGCTCGCCGTCCAGCGTCGCAGCCAGGTGGGCCGCGGGGTCGGTGGTGCTCAAGTGCACCGTCCGTCCCCTTTGCACCAGGCCCAGCGCCAGCGCTGCCGCGATGGTGGTCTTGCCGACGCCGCCCTTGCCCATCACCATGATCAAGCCATGGCCCGCAGCGGCCAGTTCGTCGGCCAGCGCGGCCAGGCCCGGCAGCGGCGCGCCGGCGGGCTCCGCAGCGGCGGGAGGCGAGACCGCCGCACTGCCGCCCGGCGCCAGCAATGCGCGCAAGGCGGCCAGCCCCACCGTGTCGAAGGGGCGCAGCGGTACCCGGTCCAGCGGCAGCACGCGCAGCGGTTCGGGCAGCGCAGCGAGCGCCTGACGCCCCAGGTCCTCGATGGCGCAAGCCACGGCGTCGCCCCGGTCGCTGGCCTCGAAGACGCCGTTCACCGCCAGGCGCTGGTTGGACAAACCCAGCTCCCGCAACTCGACCGACGTGCGCGAGGCCTCGGCGATGGCGCCACGGTCCGGCCGGGTGACCAGCACCACCGTGGTCTTTGCCGGATCGCTCAAGGCACCCAGCGCGGCCTTGAACCGGGCCTCCTGCATCTTCAGCCCCGAATGCGGACCCAGGCAGGAGGCGCCTCGGTCGTTGCCGTCCAGGAACCCGGTCCATGCCTTGGGCAGACTGAGCAGGCGCAGCGTGTGGCCAGTGGGAGCCGTGTCGAAGACGACGTGGTCCCAGAGATCGCCGCCATCGGCGAGCAGTGACGAGAACTCGTCGAACGAGGCAATCTCGGTGGTGCAGGCGCCAGACAGCTGTTCGCGCACGGTCTCACGCTCGGCGGCGGTGGCGCCCGCATCCATCTGGGCCAGCACGCGTTGCCGATAGGACTCGGCCGCACGGTCCGGGTCGATGTTGAGTATCCACAGCCCCGGAGCGCCTGGCACGGCAACGGGGGTGTTGCGCAACTCGACGCCCAGCATCTCGTCCAGGTTCGATGCCGCGTCGGTGCTCACCAGCAACACTTTCTTGCCGGCGTCCGCCAGCGCCAGGGCGGCAGCGGTCGACAGCGACGTCTTGCCGACGCCGCCCTTGCCGGTGAAGAAGAGATGCCGCGTCGGGCGGTGAAGAAAGCCGATGCAGGCCGCCCCGAACCAGGCCCGCGCCGCCTCGTGCGTCGGCACGCCACCGCTGTGCACCACCCGCCCATCGATGACGACGGCCGGCAGGGCCTGCACACCATGGCGAGCGATCTCGTCAGGGCTCTCGACCCTGAGCACGTCGACGGCGAGGCCGGCTTGCCGGGCCGCGCGCTCCACCACGCGCACCGTGCTGAGGCACTCGCCGCAGTCGCTGCCCAGCACCTGGATCGTCATGTCATGGGTCATGACGGCGACTTTGCCCGGTCCAGCGACCGCGCCCTTGATCTGCGTCAGCCGGCAGGCAGGGGCCGCGGGATGGAGTAGGTGCCGGTGGCGTGCGCCACGGGCTCCTCCTCGCCCTCCGAGAAGATCCAGACCTCGCCGACGGCGAGGCTCTTGCCCAGCTTCATCAGCCGGCAGCGCGCGACGACGCGCCGGTCGGCGCGCGGCTTGCGCAGGAAGTTGACGGAGAGGTTGGTCGTCACCGCCAGCGGCACGATGCCGATGCGCGCCAGGATGGCGATGTAGAGCGCCACGTCGGCCAGCGTCATCATCACCGGGCCCGACACCGTGCCGCCGGGCCGCAGCTCGCGCTCGCCCACCGGGTGCGCCACGACGACGCTACCGTCCTCGTCCAGTTCCTCCAGCGTGCATGCGCTTTGCGGGAACTCGGCGCGCAGGAAGTCGCGCAACTCTTGCAGCGTTGGCATGCCGACTCCTTCAGTCGATGGGCGTCAGCTTGGCGACCGACAAGGCCAGCCACTTCGTGCCGTGCCGCCCGAAATTGACCTGCGCACGCGCATCGGCGCCCGCACCTTCCAGCGTCAGCAGCACGCCTTCGCCGAACTTGGTGTGGAACACGCCCTTGCCCACGCGCAGGCCGCCATGCTCCTCGGAGACCTTCTGCTTCATGCTGGCCGGCACTGGCGGCTCCACCCACGCGGCCTTCTCGACGCGGCCGACACCCACCACGCCCTTCAGGCCGGAGCCGCGCTGCCAGGCGTTCTGGTACTCACGCGCAAAGCCCGAGCCGAAGCCCTGGTTGCGCGGCGTCAGCCACTTCAGGCTCTCTTCGGGCAACTCGTCGAAGAAGCGGCTCTTGATGTGATAGCGCGTCTGTCCATGCAGCATGCGCGTCTGGCAAAAGCTGAGCGACAGCTTCTTGCGGGCGCGCGTGATGGCCACGTACATGAGCCGGCGCTCTTCCTCCAGCCCGTCGTGGTCGGACATCGCGTTCTCGTGCGGGAACAGGCCTTCCTCCAGGCCCGTGATGAACACCGCGTCGAACTCCAGGCCCTTGGCCGAGTGCACGGTCATCAGCTGCACGGCGTCCTGGCCGGCCTGGGCCTGGTTGTCACCGGCCTCCAGCGACGCATGCGTCAGAAACGCCACCAGCGGCGACATGATCTCGCCGGTCTCGGCATCGGGCACAGCGCCCGGCGTGCCCGCCTCGGCCACCTCGTCCACCGGCAGGCCCACGGCGTTCTTGCCGAAGCCCTCCTGCATGACGAAGGCCTCGGCCGCGTTGACGAGTTCGTCCAGGTTCTCCAGCCGCTCGGCGCCGTCCTTGTCGGTGCGGTAGAAGTCCAGCAGGCCCGAGGTCTCCAGCACCTGCTCGATGATCTCGCGCAGCGTCATGCCCTGCGTGAGGTTGCGCGTCGAGTCGATGAGGCTGGTGAAGGCCTGCAGGTTGGCGCCGCCCTTGCCCTGGATCGCGCCCACGCTCTGGTACAGGCTGCGGCCCGAGGCCTTGGCGGCGTCCTGCAGGTTCTCCAGCGTCTTGGCGCCGATGCCGCGCGTCGGGAAGTTCACGACACGCAAAAAGCTGGTGTCGTCGTTGGCGTTCTCCAGCAGACGCAGATAGGCCAGCGCGTGCTTGACCTCGGCGCGCTCGAAGAAGCGCAGGCCGCCGTAGACGCGGTACGGGATGCCCGAGTTGAACAGCGCCGACTCGATGACCCGCGACTGCGCGTTGCTGCGGTACAGCACCGCGATCTCCTGGCGGTCCAGCCCGCCGCGGTGCAGCGACTGGATCTCCTCGATCAACCACTGCGCCTCGGCGAAGTCGCTGGGCGACTCCTGCACGCGGATGGGCTCGCCCTGGCCGGCGTCGGTGCGCAGCGTCTTGCCCAGGCGCTGGCTGTTGCGGCTGATCAGCTCGTTGGCGGCGTCCAGGATGTGGCCGAAGCTGCGATAGTTCTGCTCCAGCTTGATGACCTTCTTGACGCGGTACTCGCGCTCGAAATCGGCCATGTTGCCCACGCGCGCGCCGCGGAAGGCGTAGATGCTCTGGTCGTCGTCGCCCACGGCCAGCAGGCTCTGGCCGCTGCCCGGGCCCGGCGGCGCGAACATCTTCAGCCACGCGTACTGCAGCTTGTTCGTGTCCTGGAACTCGTCCACGAGGATGTGGCGAAAGCGCTGCTGGTAGTGCTCGCGCACGGCCGGGTTGTCGCGCAGCAACTCATAGCTGCGCAGCATCAGCTCGGCGAAGTCCACCACGCCTTCGCGCTGGCACTGGTCCTCGTAGTTGGCGTAGATCTCGACCAGCTTCTTGGTCTGCTCGTCGTGCGGCAGCACGTCGCCGGGGCGCTGGCCGTCTTCCTTGCAGCCGGCGATGAACCAGCCGACCTGCTTGGGCACGAAGCGCTCCTCGTCCAGCTTCATCGCCTTGATGACGCGCTTGACGGCCGAGGTCGTGTCGCTGGCGTCCAGGATCTGGAAGGCCTGCGGCAGATGGGCCAGCTTCCAGTGCGCGCGCAGGAAGCGGTTGCACAGGCCGTGAAAGGTGCCTATCCACATGCCGCGCACGTTGAACGGCAGCATGGTGGACAGGCGCGTCAGCATCTCCTTGGCGGCCTTGTTCGTGAAGGTCACGGCCATCACGCCGCCCGGGCTGACTTGGCCCGTGTTCAGCAGCCAGGCGATGCGCGTGGTCAACACACGGGTCTTGCCGGAGCCGGCGCCTGCCAGGATCAGGGCCGGTTCGGGCGCCGCGGTGACGGCGGCGAGCTGCTCGGGATTGAGGTTGCGCAGGAGGGGGCTGGAAGCAGCGTCGGCCGCGGCACCGACAGGGAAAGAGGTCATCCGCGCATTTTAGGGAACCCCCTCTTACAAGCCGGCTGCCACCCGGCGCGCGCGGGTGTCGGGTCGTTGGCGATACTGCTGGTTTTCCCTGAACACTCTCCCCAGCCTGATGTCACGACTGACCCTTGCCCTCGGCGGCGCCACCCTCGCCCTCGCCTTGCAGACCACCCAGGCCCAGGACACCCCCGACGGCCAGTGGCACGGCGGCCTCAGCCTCTCGGGCGCGCTGGCCAGCGGCAACAGCAGCAGCCGCACGCTGGCCGCCAACGCCGACACCAGCCGCGCGACGGCCCAGGACAAGATCAGCCTCTACGGCATCGCCAACTACGGCCGCAACAAGGTCGATGGCGTGGACACCACCACCGCCGACCTGCTGCGCCTGGGCGGCCGCTACGACTTCAACTACGGCCCGCGCTGGTTCGCCTTCGGCGGCGCCGAGGGCGAGACCAACGAGTCCGGCGGCGTGCGCGACCGCTACAGCCTCAACGGCGGTCTCGGCTACCACCTGCTCAAGGGCGACGCCCACAGCTGGGACGTATTCGGCGGTGCAGGCTACACCGACACCCGCTTCACCGACGGCAACCGGGCCAATGGTGCGCAGCTGCTGCTGGGCGAGGAGTCCAGCCACAAGCTCAGCGAGACCACCACGCTGAAGCAGCGCCTCGTCTACTACCCCGACGGCGGCGAACTGGGCGACCGCGCCACCTTCGACGCCGGCCTCGCCACGACGATCAGCGGCGGCTGGACGCTCAACGCCGGCCTGTCCAGCCGCTACGCCAGCCGCGTGCCGGCGGGCACGAAGAAGACGGACAAGCTGTTGACGATGGGCTTCGGCTACAAGTTTTAGCCCCTCGCCCAGCCCGCCACGCTGAACGCGGGCGGGTCTGGTCGGTCTTGCAGACCGCGCTGCGGCAGGGCCGCAGCTCTTCGGCAGGCACATGCCGCCCACTGGGCGCCATGTGTCCGGCCTCAGCCCCCAAGGGGACGGCGATGCTTGCGGCATTGAGCCGCAAGCACATCGCCTGACGGGCCGGCTTGGGAGCGGCCCGGCGCTCGGCCCGAAATGCAATGCCTCAGCGCCTGCGTACCTTGCCGGCCCGCCCGGCCTTGGACCACTCGTAGGCCTGGCCGTCCGGCGTCCGGCCGCCCTCCACCGCCGACACGCCGGGCCGGCCCACGCTCTCGTCCAGCTCCGTCGAGATGCTGACGTGGCGGTGGCCCGCACGGCGCCGGTCCTCGGCCCAGGCCAGCGCCTGCGTCAGCTCCTTGCTGCCGAAGAGCTGGCAAACCGGCGCCGCGGCCTCGTCCTCGCCTTCCAGCCAATACACCACGATGCCCACGCTGCGTCTCCGTCGGTTGACAGGCGATGATGCCAGCCATGGACACGCCCGCCATCGAACTGCGCCCACCCCAGCCCGGCGACCTCGGCTGGATCGTCCAGCGCCACGGCGCCTTCTACGCCGAGGCCATCGGCCTGGACTGGCGCTTCGAGGCGCTGGTCGCGCGCATCTGCGCCGACTTCGTCGACCGCTTCCAGCCCGGGCGCGAGGCCTGCTGGATCGCCACACGCGGTGCCGAACGGCTGGGCTGCGTCATGCTGGTCCAGGCCCGCGACGACGCCAGCGACGAGCCGCGCCCCGGCGTCGCCAAGCTGCGCCTGCTGCTGCTGGAGCCGCACGCCCGCGGCCTGGGCATGGGCAAGCGCCTGGTGCGCCAGTGCAGCGACTTCGCCCGCGCCGCCGGCTATGAACGCATCGTGCTGTGGACGCAGAGCGAGCTGCTCGCCGCGCGCGCGCTCTACGCGGCCGAGGGCTACCGCCTGGTGCGGGCCGAGGCCGGCCACGGCTTCGGCCGGGACGTCGTCAACGAGACCTGGGAACTGACCCTCTAGGCAGCAGGCCGCACCAGCGCTGCGCACCGGCACGCACCATTCAAGGGCTCGCCCGCGGCAAAACCTTGGCATGCGACTTGCGCCTGCCCCCCGCATGACGACAAGCCAACAGGGCACAGAGACGACCACGCTCGGGATCGGTGCACAGCGGGGTGGCCCCGCAGCGGCCGGCCTGGCCGACCTGGAGCGCGCCGCCGGCTTTGGCCAGTGGTGGTACGACCC
>CBFGPX010000072.1:0-17409 GCA_965650725.1 uncultured Comamonadaceae bacterium
CCGCCAGCGTGGGCGCCATCCAGCGCGGCCTGCTGCAGATCGAGGCCCAGGGCGGCGACAAGTTCTTCGGCGAGCCCATGCTGAACATCGCCGACTTCATGCAAACCGAGTCGGGTCTCGGCGTCATCAACATCCTGGCCGCCGACAAGCTGATGAACGCGCCGCGGCTGTACGCGACCTTTTTGCTGTGGATGCTCTCCGAGCTGTTCGAGACGCTGCCCGAGGTCGGGGACCTGGAGAGACCGAAGCTGGTGTTCTTCTTCGACGAGGCCCACCTGCTGTTCAAGGACGCGCCGGACGCGCTGGTCGAGCGCATCGAGCTGGTCGTGCGCCTGGTGCGCTCCAAGGGCGTGGGCGTGTACTTCGTGACGCAGAACCCGCTGGACATCCCCGACACCGTGCTGGGCCAGCTGGGCAACCGCGTGCAGCATGCGCTGCGCGCCTTCACGCCGCGCGACCAGAAGGCCGTCAAGAGCGCGGCCGACACCATGCGCGCCAAGCCCGGGCTGGACATCGCCACCGCCATCACGGAGCTGGGCGTCGGCGAGGCGCTGGTCAGCCTGCTGGACGAGAAGGGCCGTCCCAGCATCACCGAGCGCGTGTTCGTGCTGCCGCCGGGCAGCCAGATCGGCCCCATCAACCCGGCGCAGCGGCAGGCCCTCATCGCCAACTCGTTGGTGGCCGGCGTCTACGAGGGTCAGCTGGACCGTGAATCGGCCTACGAGCGACTGGTCAGCCAGCATCAGGCGCCCGCTCCGGCCGGGGGCGGCATGGCGGCCGAGGCCGGCAGCGTGTTCAAGGGTGGCCCGGCCACCTCGGCGCCGGCACCGGCCCAGGCGGGCGGCGGCATGATGGACAGCCTCAAGGACGTCATCTTCGGCACCACCGGCCCGCGCGGCGGGCGCCATCCCGGCCTGGCCGAGAAGGCGGCGCAATCGGCCGTGCGCAGCATCGGCTCGGCCGTCGGCCGCGAAATCATCCGCGGCGTGCTGGGCAGCATCCTGGGCGGCGGCGGCCGCCGGCGCTGAGCCACGTGCGTCTCGCGCCGCGCCGCGCCCGTTCGTCGCAAGCCGCTCGCACGGGCACGCGCATGGGCTGACGCTGCGCCCATGAGTACTCCGCCACCTCGCCACGAATGGCCCTCCTACATCGGCGGCACCCTGGCCATCTGCCTGGCCGTCGGGCTGCTGAACTACCTGCTGCGCGGCGGGCAGTTCTGGCACGGCATGCTGTACTCGTTCACGGTGGGCGTGCAGATCTCCGTCTACATCTCGCTGCTGACCTACGGCCTGTCCGCGCTGCTGCGGCGGCGCCAGGGCGACCGCCCGGAGCTGCGCCATGGCTGGGTCGGCTGGGGCTGGCTGCTGCCCTGCATCGTGTTGGGCTCGCTGGCCGGCTACAGCGGCGGCCTGTGGCTGGGCGACCTGATCACCGGCGGACGCTCCAGCCAACCCTGGCAGATCGCCGACCGGCGCATGGCGCTGTCCGTCGCCTTCACGCTGCTGGTGTCCGTGCTGGCGACATGGTGGTTCTTCTCGCTGTTCAAGATCAACACCGCGCGCATAGCGCGCGCCCAGGCCGAGCGCCAGGCGGCCGAGGCGCGGCTGGCGCTGCTGCAAAGCCAGCTGGAGCCGCACATGCTGTTCAACACGCTGGCCCACCTGCGCGTGCTGATCAAGCTGCGGCCCGACGAGGCGCAGCAGATGCTGGACCGCCTCATCGACTACCTGCGCGCGACGCTGCAGGCCAGCCGCGCCACAGAACATGCGCTGGCGGATGAGTTCGAGCGCCTGTCCGACTACCTCGCGCTGATGCAACTGCGCATGGGCGAGCGGCTGCGCGTGCAGCTGGAGCTGCCGCCCGACCTGGCCGCCATCGCCATCCCGCCGCTGCTGCTGCAGCCACTGGTGGAGAACGCCATCAAGCACGGGCTGGAGCCGCATGTGGACGGCGGCGAGCTGCGCGTGTCGGCGGCGCGCGATGGCGGCCGGCTGGTGCTGGAGGTGGCCGACAGCGGTGCCGGTTTGACCCAGGCGACCGGCTTGCCCGGCGCAGGCTTCGGACTGGCGCAGGTGCGCGAGCGCCTCGCCCAGCGCTATGGCGGCACCGCGCGCTTCACGCTGCAAGCGCAGCCCGGGGGCGGCAGCCTCGCCCGCATCGAGATCCCGACATGACGCCCACCGCCCTCATCGCCGAAGACGAACCGCTGCTGGCCGACAACCTGCGCATGGAGCTGAGCACCGCCTGGCCGGCGCTGCAGGTCGTGACCCAAGCCGGCAATGGCACCGCGGCCGTGGCGCTGGCGCTGCAGCACCGGCCGCAGGTCTGCTTCCTGGACATCCGCATGCCCGGCATGACCGGACTGGAGGCCGCCCAGGCCATCACCGAGGACTGGCCGGACGACGCCGGCGCCCTGCCGCTGTTCGTCTTCGTGACCGCCTACGACCAGTACGCGCTGCAGGCCTTCGACGCCGCCGCGGCCGACTACCTGCTCAAGCCCGTCACGCCGGACCGCCTGGCGCAATGCGTGCAGCGGCTGCAGGCCCGCCTGGCCCAGCCCGCCGGCGACGCCACGCTGGATTCGCTGCGCCGGCTGCTGGCGCAGACCGTCACGCCGACGCCGCGGCTGCGCCACCTGCAGGCCGCCGTCGGCGACGCCATCGAGCTGGTGCCGGTGGACGACATCGTCTACCTGGAGGCTGCCGACAAGTACGTGCGCGCCGTGACGGCCGAGCGCGACTACTGGGTGCGCGTGTCGCTGCGCGAGCTGCTGCCGCAGCTGGACGCAGAGTGCTTCTGGCAGGTGCACCGCTCCACGGTCGTGCACATCGACGCCGTGGCCCGCGCGCAGCGCCAGGAAAACGGCACCGTGCTGCTGACGCTGCGCCAGCGGCCCGAGGCGCTGACCGTCAGCCGCGTGCACGCCCATCGCTTCAAGGCCTTGTAGGCGCGGTAGCGGCGCGACGATGAAAACCGTATAAACGGTTTTCATCGTTATGCCCCACGCCCGCAAGCCCCCCTTCCCGCCCGAACGCGCCAGGCTCGTGCGCGACGGCTTCACCATGCCCGAGGCCGACTACGCGCTGCTGAAGGCCTTGAAGCAACGCCTGCTGGGCCAGCAGCGCGAGGCCAAGAAGAGCGAGTTGCTGCGCGCCGGTCTGCAGACGCTCGCCGCACTGGACGACGCGGCCCTGGCCGCTGCGTTGGACCGGCTGGCCCCGGTCAAGACCGGCCGGCCCCCCAAGGCCAAGTAAGGAGAGCGCCATGTCCGACGCAAGCACCTGGTGGCAACTGCTGTGCACGATCGCCGGATTGAACCTCGTCGCCTGGACCGTCTCGACCGCCTGGCTGCACCGCAACCGGCCCGACGGCACGACCTGGCCGCACCAGCGCCTGCAGCTGCTGCTGTCCGCGCTGTACGTGCTGGGCTGCGGTTACCGCTCGGTGCTGCCGGTGTTCGACGTGCCGCGCCTGGTCATGGTGGACTCCTGGGCCTCCAGCGTGCTGGTGGGGCGCACCGTGGCCACCATCGCCGAGCTGAGCTTTGCCGCGCAATGGGCACTGCTGCTGCGCGGCGCGGCGGTGGTCACCGGGCAGCGCTTCAGCCTGTGGATCGCCTGGGCCGTGCTGCCGCTGATCGCCATCGCCGAGATCCATTCCTGGTACGCCGTGCTGACCACGCGCAACATCGGCCACGTCGTCGAGGAGATCCTGTGGGGCACGACCGCGCTGCTCAGCGTCGTCGCCCTCGCGGGCCTGTGGCCGCGCGCCACGCCTCGGGGCCGGCGCTGGCTGGGCTTCGCCATCGTGGCCGGCCTGCTCTACGCGGCCTACATGTTCTTCATCGACGTGCCCATGTACTGGGCGCGCTGGGTGGCCGACGAAGCCGCCCGGCGGCCCTATGTGGCCGTGTCCGCCGGCTGGGCCGACGTATCCAGCCGCTGGACCGTATCGCACGACTGGGCGCACTGGCGCAGCGAGGTGGTGTGGATGACGCTGTATTTCAGCGTGGCCGTCTGGATCAGCATCGCCCTCGCCCACGTGCGGCTGCCGCTGCGGCCGCGTCCTTAGAATCGGCGGACCACGGGCCTGAGACACGGCCCGCTTCCATTTCCAGAGCCGACGATGAGCCAACCCGCCGCCCCCGCTGCCCCCGCGACGAACTTCCTGCGCCAGCGCATCGAGCACGACCTCGAGACCGGCGCCTTCGCCGGCCGCCACTTCGCCGGCACGCCGGGCGACGCCGCCCACCACGCCGCCGGCCCGCTGGACGAGGCGCGCATCCGCACCCGCTTTCCGCCCGAGCCCAACGGCTATCTGCACATCGGCCACGCCAAGAGCATCTGCCTGAATTTCGGCCTGGCGCGCGACTTCGGCGGCGCCTGCCACCTGCGCTTCGACGACACCAACCCCGAGAAGGAGGAGCTGGAGTACGTCAACGCCATCAAGGAGATGGTGCAGTGGCTGGGCTGGAGCTGGGGCGACAACCTGTTCGAGGCCAGCAGCTACTTCGATTTCATGTACGCCGCCGCCGAGGCCCTCATCAACGCCGGCCACGCCTATGTGGACGAGCAGAGCGCCGATGACATGCGCACCAATCGCGGCGACTTCGGCCGCCCCGGCATCAACAGCCCGTTCCGCGACCGCTCAGCCGAAGAGAACCTGGCGCGCTTGCGCGAAATGCGCGACGGCCGGCACCCGGACGGCGCGATGGTGCTGCGCGCCAAGATCGACATGGCGTCGCCCAACATCAACCTGCGTGACCCGACGCTGTACCGCATCAAGCACGCGGAACACCATGCCACCGGCAACAAGTGGTGCATCTACCCGATGTACACCTACGCCCACCCCATCGAGGACGCGCTGGAGCGCATCACCCACAGCATCTGCACGCTGGAGTTCGAGGACCAGCGACCGTTCTACGACTGGCTGCTGAACCAGCTCGCCGACCTGGGCCTGCTGGCCCGTCCGCTGCCGCAGCAGATCGAGTTCGGCCGCCTGAACCTGAACTACGTCGTCACCAGCAAGCGCAAGCTGCGCCAGCTGGTCGAGGAAAAGCACGTCAGCGGCTGGGACGACCCGCGCATGCCGACGCTGGTGGGCCTGCGCCGCCGCGGCTTCACGCCCGCGAGCCTGCGCGCGATGGTGGAAGCCACCGGCGCCAGCAAGCAGAACGCCTGGATTGACGACACGGTGCTCGACCAGGCCCTGCGCGCCGACCTGGAGCCCCAGGCGCCGCGCGCCTTCGCCGTGCTGCAGCCGCTCAAGCTCAAGCTGACCAACTACGCCGAGGTGTTCGGCAGCGTCGACCACCGCGAGCCCTGCGAGACCGCCGCCCACCCGCACAAGCCCGAGCTGGGCCAGCGCCGGTTCTCGCTGGGCCCCGAGCTGTGGATCGAGGCCGAGGACTTCATCGAAGTGCCGCCCAAGGGCTATTTCCGCCTGTTCCCGGGCAACAAGGTGCGGCTGAAGGCCGGCTACATCATCGAGTGCACCGGCGCCGAGAAGGACGCCGACGGCAACATCAGCGCCGCGCTGGCCACCGTCATCCCCGACACCAAGAGCGGCACGCCGGGCGCGGACGCCGTCAAGGTCAAGGGCACCATCGGCTGGGTGGGCGCGCATGAGGCCGTGCAGGCCGAGGTTCGCCTGTACGAGCGCCTGTTCGCCGAGCCGCAGCCGGATGCCGGTGGACGCGACTTCATCGAGTTCCTGAACCCCAACTCGCTGCGCGTCGTGCAGGCCTTCGTCGAGCCCTCGCTGGCCGGTGCCGCCGCCGACCAGCGCTGGCAGTTCGAGCGCCATGGCTACTTCGTGACCGACCGCGTGGACCACCGCGCCGACCGGCCGGTGTTCAACAAGATCACCGGGCTGAAGGACGGCTTCGGCCGCTGAACCCGCTCAGGCGGGCATGCGGTCGTCGCCGAACTCCGCCAGCGCCCGCTGGTAGAGCCGCGCGATGCTGCCGTCGCGCTGCAGCGCCTCGACGGCCCTGGCCAGACGCTCCACCAGTTCCGGCGTCGCGCTGCGCCGGGACAGATGCAGCCAGAAGGCCTGGCGCTCCACGGGCAGCGGACGCGCGAACTGCTGCATGCGCAAGCCCAGGCCACGTGCGGCGCCGAACAGTCCCAGGTTGCTGCCATAGGCGGCGTCCACGCGCTTGCCCATCAGCATCTGGATGGCATGTTCGTTGTTGTTCACCCATTGCAGCTGCTGGCCCGCCCAGCCCGCCGGCAGCGGAAAGCTGCGCGGCACGGCCAGCGCGCCGCGGGACACGTCCTCCAGCCGCAGCAGCGGCGCCTCCCGGCGGCTGACCAGCACGGTCGGCAACTCCAGCACCGGCGCGACCTGCATCGCCACGGCCTTGAGTTCGTCATTGGAGAAGCGCAGCACCACGTCGGACACGCCGTTTTGCAGGCTGAGCACCGTGCGTGCATAGGGCACGACGCGGTTGTTCGCCACCAGGCCGGCGCGCTGGGCGATCAGCATGCCGATGTCGTACATCAGCCCGCCGGGTCCCTGGGGACCGATGCGGCCAAAGGGCTCGGACTGGATGGTCTCGATGCGCAGCACCGCAGGCTCCGCCGCCAGCACCGGCCCGGGCCGCAAGCCGGCCAGCAGCCCAGCCGCGCACCAACGGCGCCGGCTGACGCCCATCACGTCCGCGGCCCGACCTCCCGATTCGTTCTGCATCCGGACATTCCAGCATGCGCAGACACGGCCCGGCTTGATCTCGGACAAGTCACCCCTCCCGCGGCGGATGCTCAGCGACAGCGCAGCACGATGGGCGTGGCGTACTCGCGCCCCACCACCGCACGGGCGAACAGGTAGTTCTGCCGCGCGCGGTCGCTCAGCGCGTCCAGCGACACGTCGCCGTGCGCATCACAGGGGAAGGCCAGCGCACGGCCGGACTGGAACAGGGACTCGAAGCGCAACTCGAAGCCGTCGCTCAGCGGCATGGGGCGTGTGGTCATGGGGCACCTCGTCTTGCAACCAGACTAGGCGGCGCCCGGGGCCTTCACCCGTGAAAAGGTCGCAACCCGGCCCCCTCACCCCCGCGCCTGGCGGGAGCGGCGCCAACAAGTCACGCCCGCCGCTCAGTCGGCCAGGTCCGCCAGCCTTCTGACCTTGACCTTGCGGCCCTTGAGCTTGCCGGCGGACAGGCGCCGCACGGCCTCGGCCGCGATGCCGCGCTGCACCGCCACATAGCTGTGGAAGTCGGTGACGTTGATCTTGCCGATCTGCGCCCCGTCGAAGCCGGCCTCGCCGGTCAGCGCGCCCAGGATGTCGCCGGGGCGGATCTTCTCCTTGCGCCCGCCCAGGATCTGCAGCGTGTCCATGGCCGGCAGCAGCGGGCCGCCGGGCGCGTCCTTGACGCCGTCCAGCGGCTCCCACTTGAAGGCCTCGCCCTGCAACTGCTCGATGCGGCCGATGCGGCCCATCTCGTCCAGGCTGGCCAGGCTCAGCGCCAGGCCCTCGGCGCCCGCGCGCCCGGTGCGGCCGATGCGGTGCACGTGCTGCTCCACGTCGGCACTGATGTCCACGTTGATGACACAGGCCAGGTTGGCGATGTCCAGGCCGCGCGCGGCCACGTCGGTGGCCACCAGCACCGAGGCGCTGCGGTTGGCGAACTGGATCAACACCTGGTCGCGGTCGCGCTGCTCCAGGTCGCCGTGCAGTGCCAGCGCGACGAAGCCCTGCGCGGCCAGCACCGCCTCCAGGTCGCGGCACTGCTGCTTGGTGTTGCAGAAGGCGATCGTGGACTCGGGTCGGAAGGCGCGCAGCAGCCGCGGCACGGCGTCCAGGCGCTGCGACTCGGCCACCTCGTAGGCGATCTGGCGGATGCTGGAAGCCGCCGCGCTGGTGGCGCCGGCCACCTTCACCGTCTGCGGCTCGCGCATGAACTTGGCGGCGATGTCGGTCACGCCCTCGGGGAAGGTGGCCGAGAACAGCAGCGTCTGGCGGCCGGCCGGCGCCCGCTTCACGACCGCCTTGATGTCGTCCAGGAAGCCCATGTCCAGCATGCGGTCCGCCTCGTCCAGCACCAGCGTGTTCAGCGCCGACAGGTCCAGCGTGCCGCGCTCCAGGTGGTCCAGCAGCCGGCCCGGCGTGCCCACGACGATGTGCGCGCCGAATGCCAGGCTCTCGGCCTGCGGCTTGAAAGGGCTGCCGCCACACAGGCTCAGCACCTTGATGTTGTCGGCCGCACGCGCCAGGCGGCGGATTTCCTGCGTGACCTGGTCGGCCAGCTCGCGCGTCGGCGCCAGCACCAGCGCCTGCACGCGCGGCAGGTCCGCACTCAGCCGGTGCAGCAGCGCGATCGCGAAGGCGGCCGTCTTGCCGGAGCCGGTACGGGCCTCGCCGACGAGGTCGCGCCCCGCCAGGGCCAGCGGCAGGCTGGCGGCCTGGATGGGCGTCATCTGCGCATAGCCCAGCTGATCGAGGTTGGCCAGCATGGCGGGGCTCAGCGGCAGGCGGGAGAAGGAGGTATCGGTCATGCCCCGATTGTCGAGGCCGGCCCGCCCAACGACGCCGCTTGCAATTGCTCACCACCCCTAACGAAGCCTCTGCATAGCATCGACGCCGGCATCCTGCCGCCCCACCGCATGCCCACCGTCACACGCAGCTTCCCCGAAACCCAGCCCATGGACCCGCCGACCTCGGCACGGGCACGGGTGCTGGCGGGGCTGGACGGCGCCCCGCCGCGGCCCGCGGCCCGCACCGGCCCACAGGCGCCTGCCACCACACCGGCGCGCCGCCAGGACGCAGAGCCCCGCCCCGACGCGCTACCGCGCTGGGCCAAGGGCGTCGTCATCGGCGGCCTGCTGCTGGCGATTGCCATGCCGGCTTCGGTGCTGATGTCGCGCTCCATGCTGGTGCAGGCGGCGCTGGCCGAGCAGGGCAAGTCCCAGGCGGCCATGGTCTGCACCGGCGGCGAGGGCCGCGCACTGGACGACTCCAGCGTGCTGGGCTGGCTGTTCGGCGGCTCCTACTTCCGCTGCGGCGACTGGGAGACCCGCGAGGCGCGCCAGCAGCGTGACCGCGACCGCGACCAGGCCTCCTTCCTGGCGCGTGAGCGGGCGCGCCAGCAAAGCTACTGAGCCTTCAGCCGCCGGCTCGCTTGACGGTCCAGCCCTCGGGCCGCGCCTGCAGCCAGGCGACGACCTTGTCCAGGTGATCGCCCTGGATCTCGATGACGCCGTCCTTGGCCGTGCCGCCGCTGCCGCAGGCGGCCTTCAGCTGCTTGGCCAGCACGGTCAGCGCGGCGTCGTCCAGCGGCAGGCCGTGCACGGCCGTGACACCCTTGCCCTTGCGGCCGGCCGTCTCGCGGCGCACGCGCACGATGCCGTCGCCCGCCGGCCGCACGACGGCCTTGCAGGCGCACTGCGCCGCGGGCTGGCCGCAGCCGGGGCAGGCGCGACCGAAATCGGTGGAATAGACCAGGCGGGAGGTGCTCATCGCAGGCTCTTCATCAGTTGCTCCGGCGTCAGCCGCGGCTCGTCGGCATCGGGCCAGCCCGGTGGCGACGCGAGCGGGATGACGCGGCGCCGCTCCAGCTGCAGCACGCGCTCGTAGGGCTGCAGCCGCCGGCGCAGCAGCGCCTGCAGGCTGCCGTCCGCGTAGGCTCGCTTCAGCCCCGCGCTCATGCGCTCGATCAGCGCGGTGTTGGACGGGTGGGTGTGGAAATAGCTGGGCAGGTCGTAGGCCAGCAGCAGGCTGTCGTCCAGCACCAGGTTGGACAGGCCGGCATGGCGCTCCAGCTCGGGCCCGGCCTCCAGGATGCTGCGGCAGAACAGGTCGACCCGGCCCAGCGCCACCATCTGGAACATGGCCGGGTAGGACGTCAGCTCGACCACCCTCAGGCCGTTGGCGCGCAGCACGCTGACGTCCGCCCAGTCCTTGCCCTGCACGTGCACGAAGGGGCGCAGGTCCGCCAGGCTGCGCACCGCGCGCAGCTGCTCGCGCCGCGCCGGGTTGACGAAGCAGACCCGGTAGCCGTGCACGCCCAGGTGGATGGGAAAGGGCACGGCCGCCAGCCCGGCCTCGCGGCCCACGTCCGGCGCCACCGGCAGCAGCAGGTTGGGCGGGTTGTTCTGTGCGGCCGCACGCAGCGCGCGCAGGTTGTTCATGGGCACAGAGCGCGCCAGCGTGTAGGCGCCGTGGCTGTCGCGCGTGCGCTCCAGCGCCAGCCGCGCAATGCCGCCGATGAAGTCGTTGCGCGGGTCGGTCGCACCGTCCGGCGCCCGCAGCGTGACCACCAGCGGACGCGCCGCCGCAGCCACGCCCGGCAGCGCGAGCGCGGCGGCCAGCAGGCGGCGGCGGCTGGGCATCGCGGTCAGCGGCCCGGCGCCAGGTGGCGCTCGAAGAAGGCGTCCATGCTCCGATACAGGTGCAGGCGCGCCGCGCGGCCGGCGATGCCGTGGGCCTTGCCGGGGTAGATCTGCAGGTCGAAGGTCTTGCCGGCGTTCTGCAAGGCCTCCACCAGGCGCAGCGTGTGCTCGAACAGCACGTTGTCGTCCGCCGTGCCGTGCACCAGCAGCAGCGGCTTGTTCAGCAGCGCCGCGCGCGCCGGCAGGTTGGCGCTGGCGTAGGTGGCGGCCTTGCCGCCCGAACCTTCGACATCAGGCATGCCGAGATAACGCTCGGTGTAGGCGGTGTCGTAAAGCGTCCAGTCGGTCACCGGCGCCACGGCCACGGCGGCGGCGAACGGGGTGTCGGCGTCCAGCACGGCGCGGGCGCCCAGGAAGCCGCCGTAGCTCCAGCCGAAGAAGCCCACGCGCGCCGCGTCCGCGCCCGGCACGCGCGCGGGCAGCTGGCGCACGGCGGCGAACAGGTCAGCCACCTCGACCTGGCCGAAGGCGCGGTGGTGGGCGCGCGTGAACTCGCGGTCGCGGTGCTGCATGCCGCGCGTGTCCAGCGTCAGCACGCCGTAGCCGCGCTGCTGCCAGTAGGCGATCAACGGCATGTCGCGGCCCCAGCCCCAGTTGACGGTCGCCGTGCCGGGGCCGCCGTAGGCCATCACGATGACCGGGTGCTTGCCGGAGACCGCGCTTCGCGGCGCGAAGAAGAAAGCGTTCAGCGGCGTGCGGCCGTCCGCCGCCGTCAGCGGCAGCGGCTGAGGCAGGTTGGTATAGGCCGCCAGCTCGGCGGCGGGCGCGTCGCCGGCCAGCGCGATGGCGCGGTCCTGGCCCAGGCTGCGCAGCTCCAGCCGCGGCGGCTGGCCCCAGGCAGCCTGCGTGACCAGCAGGCGCGCGCAGGCCGTGTCGGCCTTGGCGTCGCGCCACTGGCGCGGTGCCGCACCGGGCAGCGCCTGCGCCGGGCCGTCGGCCAGCGGCTGGCGGTACAGCTCCTGGCTCTTGCCCTGGTCGCCCGCGGCGGCGAAGACCACGGCCTGCGCGTCGGCGCAGACGGCATGATCCACCGCCTCCGCCATCTGCGTCAGCGGCGTGCGCCGGCCGCTGGCGCGGTCGACCAGCAGCAACTGGCGCCGGCCGCTCGCCTCGCTGGACCACAGCAGGCCGCGTGGCGTCTCGAACAGGTCGTCATGCACCTCGACCCAGGCGGCATCGGTCTCGACGGTGACGTCGCGCGCCGGGGCGCCGGGCTTGAACTCGGTCAGCGTCAGCCGGGTCTGGTCGCGCGTGAACCACTGCAGCCAGGGTGTGCCGTCCCGGAACCAGCCGGCGCGGGCGATGTACTCCGCCGAGGCTGGCAGGGCCAGCTCGCGGCGCGGACCGCCGGCGGCGTCCAGCACGAAGGCCGTCACGCGGGCATTGGCCTCGCCGGCGGCGGGGTAGCGCTGCTGGGTCAGCGCGGTGCGGTCGGCAAAGATCTGCGCCCGCGTCTTCAGGCCCACGCCGGACTCGTCCACGCGCAGCGCCAGCAGCGATTTGCCGTCCTGGCTCCACCAGTAGCCACGCTGGCGCGACAGCTCCTCGGCGGCGATGAACTCGGCCAGGCCCCAGCCGACGGTGTCGCTGCCGTCGCGGGTCAGCTGGCGCGGGCTCGCACCGTCGACCAGCGGCAGCACGAACAGGTTGCCGCCCTGCACATAGGCCAGGCTCTTGCCGTCGGGCGCGCAGCGCGGCGCCTGCTTGGGCGCGCCGGCCGGCAACGCCAGGCGGCTGGCCTGCGGGCCGGCGGTCGTCAGGCGCACGACGTAGAGGTCGCCGGACAGCGGGAACAGCAGCGCGCGGTCGTCGCCGCCGCACCACTGGTAGCCGGTGATGCCGCGCTGCGTGATGCGCTGGCGCTCCAGCGCCATCTTCTCGGCCTCGGACAGCTTCTGCTCGGCGCCGCCCAGCAGGTCGGCCGCGGCCACCAGCTTGCGCGGCGCGCCGCCGGCCGCGGGCTGGGCCCACAGCTCCAGCACCTCGCTGTCGGCCTGCGACGGGCGCAGGTAGCTGACCCACTGGCCAGCGGGCGAGATTTCAGCCTGGCGCGGCAGGCGGCCGGCCAGCGGCGGGTCGGCGGTGATGCGTTCGAGGGACAGAGGGGGTGTTTGCGCAGCCGCGGCGCTGATGGCGCACACGCTGGCAAGCAGGGTCATGAGGATCTTCATCGCGACATGCTAGCCGCGCACGCCGCCCTCAAGGCCGGAGCGCGTCCAGCGCCCGCAGCGGCGCGCTGAAGTAGGGGCTGACGCCGGGCTGGGCGCGCAACGCGGTGCGTGCCAGGCCTTCCCAGCGCGCGGCCAGCGCCGCGTCGCCCGCGCGCCGCGCGCACAAGGCCGCGACGCCGTGCAGCCGCGCCATCTGCGGCGCGGCCGGATGGTGGGGCATGTCCAGCCCGGCCAGGAAGGCGCGCATGCGACGCAGGCCGGGGCGGGCATCGGGCTGCAGGCACTCGCCTTCCGCCCGCAGCAGCTCGGCGCCGGTGGCGAAGCCGGCCGTCAGCATGCTGTCGGGCGGCCTGACCTCGGTGCGGGTGGCCAGCGCCAGCGCCTCGCGGGCGCGGGCGGCGTCGCCGGTGTCGATGAGCACGCGGGCGCGCGCCTCGCGCAGCACGCGCGCATAGGTGGCGGGGTCGTGGCCGGCGGCCTTCAGCGCCTCGGGCGACGGCGCCTCGTCCAGCAGGCGCAGCGCGCCGGCCGTGTCGCCGGCCATGCTGGCGTTCAGCGCCTGCATGCGCACGTCGCCGGCCACCATGGGGTGGACGCCCTTGCCCGCCGCGATGCGGGCCTGCCGGCGCAGCGCCAGGCGCCGGGCGGCGACGTCGTGGCGGCCCTGGTCCTGCGCCGCGTTGCCGGCCCGCCCGTGGGCGATGGTCAGCTCCACCGGCCGGTGCAGCACCAGTTGGCGCTGGGCGTAGTCGGCCTCGATGAGGGGCACGGCGCGCTCCACGTCGCCCCAGTGCAGCAGCAAGCCGCCCAGCTGGCCCTGCGCCTCGCCCATCAGCAGCGGCGGCACGCCGTCGCCCAGCGCCTGCAGGCGCTTCAGGGCGCCCTCCAGCTCGGTGCGCACGCGCTCGTAGGGCATGGATCGGGCCGTGCCGAACATCGCGTTCCAGACGTTGATGGCGCCCAGCTCGGCGCGCACCGCGTACTGGCCGCCGCGCCCGCGCAGGGTGGCCAGCGCGGGTTCCAGCAGCGCCAGCGCGTCGTCGTGCCGGCCCTGCTGGGCGGCCCAGCGGGCGCCACGCAGCCCGGCCTCGGCGGCGTCCAGCGGCTCGCCCGCCTCGACGGTGGCGGCGCGGAACTCGGTGATGGCCTCGGCCTCGTGGCCACGCCGGTTCAGCAGCTCGCCGCGCAGCAGGCGGCGCCAGGCGCGGTCGGCGCTGCCGGCCAGCGTGGCGGGCAGTGCCGCGAGTTCGCGCTCGGCCTCGTCCATGCGCCCCAGGTCCACCAGCGCGCGGGCCCGCAGCAGGCGCTCCCCGGGCGACGGCGGGGCGATGGCCAGCAACCTCGGCAGGGCCTCGTCGGGCCGGCCGGCATCGAGCTGGGCGCGCGCCAGTTGCAGGCCGGCCTCGTGCCGCTCGGCCTCGGTGCCGGCCTGCTGGCACAGCGAGGCCAGCTCTCGCTCGCGCAGGTTGACGGCCAGCGGCGCGGCGCCCATGGCGGCATAGGCGTCGCCCAACACGCGGTAGAGCTTGGCCTGCTGGGCCGGGTCGCCGGCAAAGCGCTCCTCGATGAGGCGGGCGCCCTGCTCCAGCAGCGGCACCTGGCCTTCGCCGCGGGCCTGGCGGGCGTCGGGCCGGGTGCCGAAGCGGAACATCTCGGTGACGAAGCTGGTGGCGACGCGCTCGCGCTCGGCCGCCAGCGCGGCACGCTGGCGCTGGCCCACCAGCTGTACCGCCAGCGCGCCGACGACGACCACCACCACCGTGCCCAGCGTCCAGGCACGGCGCTGGCGGCGCAGCACCAGGCGCGCGCGCCGCAGCGGCCCCGCGGGACGGGCCTGCACGGGTTCGTGGCGCAGCCAGCGCTCGATCTCGTCGGCCAGCGCGTCGGCACTGGCGTAGCGCTGTGCGGGATCGTCGGCGCGGGCGCGGGCGGCGATGGCGGCCAGGTCGGCATCGGCCTCGGGTGCCAGCTCGGCCAGCATCACGCCCAGCGCGTAGACGTCCACCTGCACGCTGAGCTCGCCACCGGCCCGCAGCTCGGGAGCCGCATAACGCGGCGTGCCGGCCAGCGGCGCGTCGCCGGCCGCGGTGCCCAGCACGGCCGCGATGCCGAAGTCCAGCAGATGGGGGCGGTGCTCGGCATCCACCAGCACGTTGGCGGGCTTCAGGTCGCGGTGCAGCACCAGCCGGCTGTGGGCATAGGCTACCGCGCGCACGACGGCGACGAGCAGGCGCAGGCGCTGCGGCAGGGGCAGGCCGGCGGCAGCCTCGTCCAGCGGCCGGCCCTCGACGAAGGCCATCGCCAGGTAGGGCCGCAGCTGGCCGTTGGCGTCGGCCTGCAGGCCGGCGTCGTAGAGGCGGGCGATGCGCGGATGCTCCAGGCGTGCGACCAGGCCGGTCTCGCGGCGGAACTGCTCGTGGGCCAGCGCATCGCTGCTCCAGCGCCGGCGCGGCAACTTCAACGCCACCTGGCGCTCGAACAGGCCGTCGGCCCGTTCGGCCAGCCAGACCTCGCCCATGCCGCCCCGACCCAGCGAATGCAGCAGCCGGTAGGGGCCGATGCGGTCGCCGGGCCGGCCGGCCGGCGGCTCGACCAGGTGCGGGGGCAGCGCAGGCAGGCGGTCGAGGAAGCCGCCGTCGCTGTCCTGCAGCTCGTCGTGGCGGGCCAGCAGACCGGCCAGCCGCTCGCGCGGCGCGGAGGCGGGCAGCGCCGCCAGCCAGGTCTCGCGCTCGGGCGCCGCCATGGCGAGCGCCTCGTCGAGCAGGCGGCTCAACTGGGACAGCTCTTCGACGGACAAGGCGTTCATGGGCGCTAGTGTCCGTCGCCGCGGGGCCGGCCGCGTTCAGTCCCGGGCCGGGGTCGCCAGCGCAAAGCCCTCGTCCAGCCAGCCGGTGATGCCGCCGGCCATGATCTTCACCGGCCGGCCCAGGCGCGCCAGCCGCAGCGCGCCGCGCGCGGCGCCGTTGCAGTGCGGGCCGGCGCAGTAGGTGACGAACAGCGTGTCGGCCGGCCAGGCGACGAGCTTGCTCTCCACCAGCTTGCCGTGTGGCAGGTTGATGGCGCCCGGCACGTGGCCGCGGGCGAACAGCGCGGGCGAGCGCACGTCGAGCAGCACGAAGTCGGGCTCGCCGGACAGCGCGTCGTGCACGTCCCAGCAGTCGGTCTCGAAGCCGAACTCGGCGGCGAAGTGGGCCTGCGCCTGGTCGGACGGGGCGGCGGGGATGGCGGTGACGGCTGATGGCATGGGAGCTCCGTTGAAAGATGAGCCATGGTCGCGGGCCGAGCTTGTCGCCACAATTGGCGCCAATGACCAAGATCGACAAGATCACGCCAATACTCAGCGGCCCGCTCGTGGTGGCGCCGGTCTACGACGGGCTGTGCACCTTCGAGTTCGCCATCGCCGCCGAGATCTTCGGGCTGGCACGGCCGGAGATGGGGCCGGGCTGGTATCGCTTCGCCAGCGCCGCCATCGAGCCCGGGCCGCTGCGCGCACACGGCGGGCTGACCGTGAGCAGCGACGGCGGCATCGAGCTGCTGGACCGGGCCGACCTCATCGTCATGGCAGGCTGGAAGGGCGCCGAGGTGCCGGTGCCCGACGCGCTGGCCAAGCGATTGCGCAAGGCCTGGCAGCGCGGTGCGCGGCTGGCGTCGATCTGCTCGGGCGCCTTCGTGCTGGCCGCCACCGGGCTGCTGGACGGCCGCCGCGCCGCCACGCACTGGCGCTATGCCGACCGGCTGCGGGAGCGCCATCCGGGCATAGCCGTGGACGCCAGCGTGCTCTACGTGGAGGAGGACCGCGTGTTCACGTCGGCCGGCAGCGCGGCCGGCATCGACCTGATGCTGCACCTGGTGCGGCAGGACTTCGGCGTGGAGGCGGCCAACAGCGTCGCGCGGCGCCTGGTGATGCCGGCCCACCGCAGCGGCGGCCAGGCGCAGTTCATCGAGCGGCCGATGCCGCGCGACCGCACGAACCGCCTGGCCGGCCTGATGGAGCAGGTGCGCGCCGACCTGCGCGCTCCATGGACGCTGCAGCGCATGGCCGAAGCCGCCGCGATGAGCCCGCGCACGCTGCTGCGGCGCTTCGTCGAAGCCACCGGGCAGCCCCCCGGTGACTGGCTGATCGCCGAGCGCGTGGGCGAGGCGCAGCGGCTGCTGGAGGCCAGCGCCCTGCCGGTGGAGCGCGTGGCTGCCGAGGCGGGCTTCGGCAGCGTGCAGGCGCTGCGCCACCACTTCCAGGCCCGGCTGGGGCTGGCGCCACGCAGCTACCGGGCGGCGTTCGGCATAGATGGTGGTCAAACAAGCTTATGAAGAACGGCGCCTTGCTTCGTTCCTATCATTCGCCCTCCCCCGAGCCCCAAGGAGAGCCACCATGTCCCTGCGCATCAACGATATCGCCCCCGACTTCACCGCCCAGACCACGCAAGGCGAGATCAAGTTCCACGACTGGATCGGCGACCAGTGGGCCGTGCTGTTCTCACACCCCAAGGACTTCACGCCGGTGTGCACGACCGAGCTGGGCTACATGGCCAAGATCGAACCCGAGTTCACCAAGCGCAACGCCAAGCTGATCGGCCTGTCGGTGGACCCGGTGGACAACCACCACCGCTGGGCCGCCGACATCGAGGAGACGCAGGGCCACCTGCCCAAGTACCCCATGATCGGTGACCACGACCTGAACGTCGCCAAGCTCTACAACATGCTGCCGGCCGACGTCGAGGGCACGTCCGAGGGCCGCACGGCCGCGACCAACGCCACGGTGCGCTCGGTCTTCATCGTCGGGCCGGACAAGCGCATCAAGCTGATGCTGACCTACCCCATGACCACGGGCCGCAACTTCGACGAGATCC
>CBFGPX010000073.1:0-17399 GCA_965650725.1 uncultured Comamonadaceae bacterium
TCAGCGAATCGCTGGGCTGGGCCAGCACCTGGCTCTTCAGCGGGTTGCCCGTGACGACGACCTTGTCGAGCGACTCGGTGGGGGCGGGGGATTGGGCCTGGGCGGCCAGGGTGAAGCAGGCAGCCGCGATGGGCGCCAAGACGTGCAAACGCATGGAGGAGACTTCCGAAATCTGAAAACGCAAAGCGCGCGCCGCCGGGTGCGGCGGGCGCGACAGGTCTTGGGATTCAGACGGAAGCGGGCGGGGCGCGGGCGGGCGGCAGGCCCGGGTCGGCCAAGCCGCGCGTGCAGGCGCCGACCGTCAGCGGTGCCGCATGGGCGACCGGGCAGGTCGGCAGCGGTGGTGGCGGGGCCGCCGGCGCACCGGCGCCCAGGTGGGCGGCCACCAGGCACAGGTCGCAATCGACCAGGTGAACCAGCCCGTCATCGCCACGCTCGCCGGCATGCGACAACGCATGCACACCCGCCATGGCCTGGGCGATGGGCAGGATCAAGGCCAGCCACAGGAGCCAGCCGCGGGCAGCGCGACGGAAGTTCACGGCCGCAATCCTAAACTCGGCCCCTTACAGCGCCTGGAAGTCACCCGCCCATGAAGCTCATCGACACCATCCTGGCCGACGCGCCAGCCCTCACGGCCATCCGCCGCGACCTGCACAAGCACCCGGAACTCTGCTTCCACGAAGAACGCACCGCCGACGTCATCGCCAAGGCCCTGACCGACTGGGGCATCCCCATCCACCGCGGACTTGGCAAGACCGGCGTGGTGGGCATCGTCAAGAACGGCAGCTCGGACCGTGCCGTCGGCCTGCGCGCCGACATCGACGCACTGCCCATGACCGAGCGCAACCAGTTCCCGCATGCGAGCTCGTATCTGGGCCGCATGCACGCCTGCGGGCATGACGGCCACACCGCCATGCTGCTGGCTGCGGCCAAGCACCTGGCCACGAACCGCAACTTCGACGGCACGGTCTACCTGGTGTTCCAGCCCGCCGAGGAAGGCGGCGGCGGCGCGCGCGAGATGATCAAGGACGGCCTGTTCGAGAAGTTCCCGATGGAGGCCATGTTCGGCGCCCACAACTGGCCCGGCATGAAGGCCGGCCAGTTCGCCGTGAAGACCGGCCCGGTGTTTGCGAGCAGCAACGAGTTCAGGATCACGCTGCGCGGCAAGGGCTCGCATGCGGCCATGCCGCACCTGGGCGTGGACCCGGTGCCGGCCGCCTGCCAGCTGGTCACCGCCTTCCAGACCATCATCAGCCGCAACAAGCGGCCCATCGACCCGGGCGTCATCTCGGTCACGATGATCCATGCCGGCGAGGCGACCAACGTCGTGCCGGACTCGGTCGTCATGGAAGGCACGGTGCGCACCTTCACGCTGGAGCTGCTGGACCTGCTGGAGCAGCGCATGAAGGCCATGACCGAGCAACTGGCCGGCGCCTTCGAGCTGACGGCCGAGTTCGAGTTCCGCCGCAACTACCCACCGACCATCAACCACCCCGCCGAGACCGACTTCGTGCGCCGCGTGCTGACCGACATGGTGGGCGCCGACAACGTGCAGGAGTTCGAGCCCACGATGGGCGCCGAGGACTTCAGCTACTACCTGCTGGACAAGCCCGGCTGCTACTTCCTGATCGGCAACGGCGATGGCGAGCACCGCACCGGCGGCCATGGCCTGGGGCCTTGCACGCTGCACAACCCCAGCTACGACTTCAACGACGAGCTGATCCCGCTGGGCGGCTCGATGTGGGTTCGCCTCGCTGAACAGTGGCTGAACAGCCCCAAGCCATGAACCACGATCAAGTCATCGCCGACACCCGCGACTGGGTCGTCAAGGCCGTCATCGGCCTGAACCTGTGCCCCTTCGCCAAGGCCGTGCACGTCAACGAGCGCATCCGCTACGTCGTCAGCGACGCGACCGAGCCCGAGGCGCTGCTGAAGGACCTGGCGCGCGAGCTGCTGGCGCTGAACCGCGCCGACCCGGACGAGGTGGACACGACGCTGGTGATCCACCCCCAGGTGCTGACCGACTTCCTGGACTTCAACGACTTCCTGGACGCGGCCGACGCGCTGATCGAGGACCTGAAGCTGGACGGCATCCTGCAGATCGCCGACTTCCACCCCGGCTACCAGTTCGAAGGCAGCGAGCCCGACGACATCGCGAACTACAGCAACCGCTCGCCCTACCCCACGCTGCACATCCTGCGCGAGGACAGCATCGAGCGCGCGGTCGAGTCCATGCCGGACACCGCGTCCATCTACGAGAACAATCTTGAGACGCTGGACAAGCTGGGCCACGAGGGCTGGGCGGCGCTGGGCCTCAAGCGCTGAGGAGTCTTCGGGCCGAGCGCCGGGCCGCCCCAAGCCGTCCCCTTGGGGACCGATCAGGCGCACCCGCCTTCAGCGGCGCGCGACCGGACGAGGGGCGGCTCACTCCTTCACCCAGGAGAAGCCGCCGGCCCCTTTCTTGGGGGAATTGGCGCGCGTGCGCAGCACGGCGTCGAAGCCGCTCTTGCCGCCATTCCAGACCGCCGTCAGCAGGCTGACCACGTCCTCGCGCGTGTAAGGGTCCAGGTCGGCGCGGAACTGTTTGATCGCCGCGGCCAGCATGTCGCGCGGCAGGTCCTGGTTCGTGGCAAGCACGATGAACATCGCGGCATGCAGGTCGGGCCAGGCGGCGCACAGCCGCTGGATGCGAGCCAGCGCCTCGGCCGGCGCCGCACGATGACCCGGCAGCAGCCAGGCCAGCCCATCGTCCTCGGCACCTTCGTCTGGGGCTTCATCGGCCATCTTCTGTCTCCTCGGTGGGCCGTCACGCCTTTCGGTGTGGCACTGTGCGCTCCCCGTGTCAACCCTGGCTGACCGCAGGCTTGCGCATTAACTCACGAATTGCGCCGCCAAAATGGGTGCTGACGCCTCAGTCCTGCGGCAAACTCCGCGCCTGCTCTGACGCCCCCTGCCGCCATGCAGCCCAAGACCCTTGCCCTCATCGACGACGACGCCGAGTATTCGGAGTTCCTGACCCAGTTCCTGCAGGAGCAGCAGGGCATTGCGGTCAGCCGTTTCGACGACAGCAACGCCTTGCTGGCCGCGCCCGATGCTTTCTCGTTCGACTTCTACCTGGTGGACCTGATGCTGCCGGGCGTCAACGGCGTGGAGCTGATCAAGATCCTGCGCCGCCGCACCGATGCGGGCGTGGTGGTCGTTTCAGGACGCCTCGGCCCCGAGGTGTTCCGCGAGGTCATCACGGCCGGGGCCGACATGTACCTGGTCAAGCCGGTGCAGTTCGAGCAGGTGGCGCTGGCCATCGCCGCCGTGCAGCGCCGCGTGGCCAAACCCACGGCGGCCGACGCGGTCTGGAAGCTGGACCGCGCCAGCGGCGAGCTGATCGTGCCGGACGGCACGCGCATCCAGCTCAGCGAGGCCGACCGCCAGCTGCTGGAGTGCTTTGCCCAGGCCAACGGCGAGCCGGTCACGCGCGAGGCGCTGCTGAACAGGCTGGGCCGCGAGGTGATCGAGGGCGAGAGCGACGACGGCCTGTCGGCCACCATCTACCGGCTGCGCCGCCGCATCGAGCGCGCCACGCCCACGCTGGTGCCGCTGCAGAGCAAGTCTCGCGTCGGCTACGTGTTCCGCGCGCCTCTGCAACTGCTTTAAGCCGCGGCTTCTTTCAACACCACGGCGTTGCGGCCGCCGCGCTTGGCCTCGTAGAGCGCCGCGTCGGCGCGCTCGATCAGCGGGCGCACATCGGCATCGTCCAGCGACGCCAGGCTGACGCCGACGCTGATGGTCAGCTTGCCCACCTCGGGGAAGGTGGCTGCCTCCACCGCCCTGCGTATCTTCTCGGCCGCCATGACCGCCTCCAGCGGGCCGGCCAGCTCGGGCAACAGCACCGCGAACTCCTCGCCGCCGAAGCGCGCCACCACGTCGGTCACGCGCGCCGAGGCCTGCAGCAACTGCCCCAACTGGCTCAGCACCGCGTCGCCAGCCGGGTGGCCGTGGTTGTCGTTGATGCGCTTGAAATGGTCCACGTCCACCAGCAACAGGCCGTGCACGCGCCCGTTGCCGGCGCCGTAGCGGCGGTCCAGCGCCTGGGCCTCGGCCAGCCGGGCGTCCAGGCTGCGGCGGTTGTGCAGCCCGGTCAGCGGGTCGCGCGTGGCCAGGTGTTCGAGCTTGGCGTTGGCAGCCTGCAGCTCGGCCGTGCGCTGCTGCACCTGGCTCTCCAGCGTGGCGTTGGCCTGCTGCAGCTCGTGCTCGGTCTGCAGCAGCGCCCGGGCCATGGACTGCATGGCCTGGCTGAGCCCGTCCAGCTCGCGCACGCCCGGCTGCGACGGAAACTCGGGCACGCGGCGCTCGCTCTCCACGCGCGCGGCGATGCGCGCCAGCTGCTCGACCGGGCGGCTGAAGCGCCGCGCCAGCAGCAGCGCGGCCAGCGTCAGCGCGGTCGCGGCCAGCGCGCCCAGCAGCACCAGCTCGCGACGCAGCGCCACGACCGGGCCCAGCGCCTGCTCCATCGGCTGGCGCGCCACGATGCGCCAGCCCAGCTCGGCGTTGGTGCGGGCCTGCAGCGCAGCCTCGCTGGTCAGATAGGACTTGCCGTCGAACACCAGCTCGCCGTCGAAGCGGCCGTTCTCGGTCTTGGGCAACACGGCGGTGCCGGCGTTCTGCGCGACCTTCAGCGCCTCGGGGTAGAGCACGCGGCCCTGGCGGTCCAGGATCAGCGCGTCGATGCCGCTGCCAGGCTGCTGACGCCGCACCACGCCGTCCACCAGACCCGTGACCCAGCGCCAGTGCGCATGCGCGCCCACCACGCCCAGCAGCCGGCCCTCGACGTCGCGGATGGGCGCGGCGAAGTCGATGAAGCGCGTGGGCTCGCCGTTGGGCAGTGCCGGCAGCATGGTGGCCAGCAGCTTGGCCTCGTGCACGTCGCCCACGAAGACGCGCTCGCGCGCGGCGATGAACCAGTCGCGCTGCGCGACGGAGCGGCCGGCCAGCATGCCGCCGGTGGCCTGCATGACGGTGCCGTCGGCCGCGACCACGCCCAGCCAGGCGAACTCGTCGTGCAAGGCCTGGCGGCGGTCCAGCGAGGCGCGCACGCGCGGCGAGTCCAGCGGGCCGTCGACCAGGGTCGGCGACACGCTGAGCAGCTCGATCTGGCGCTCGCGGTCGCGCAGCTGCATGGCCAGCAGCTCGGCCGCGGCCTGGGCGGTGGCGCGCACGGCGGCCTGCTGGGCCGTGAACAGCTCGTCGGTCGCCACCTTGCCCAGATAGCCGCCCACCAGGGCCAGGATGGCCAGCGACAGGCCGCCCAGCCACAGGCTGAGCTGGCTGCGCAGCGTGGGCAGGCGGCGCGACGGCGGCGCGACGGCAGCGGCCTGGACGAACGATGGAGGAGCGTCTTGGGTGTCGATCATCGGGGGTCGATCCTCGGCCATCAGCCGGCCTGCGGCAGCGTAAGCCGCATCACGGTGCCCAGGGGGCCCGTGCGCAGCAATTCGGCACTGCCGCCGTGCAAATCCATCACGCGGCGGACGATGTAGAGGCCCAGGCCATGGGCCGACTCGGCGCCGGCGCCGCGCGCACCGCGCGTGAACAGTCGCGGCAGCAGCTCGCGCGGGATGCCGGGGCCGGCGTCGGCCACCTCGAACTGCAGCGCGGCGGGCTCGTCGAAATCGATGACATGCAGGGTCACGGGGCTGACGCCCGGCGCGTACTTCAGCGCGTTGGACAGCAGGTTGCGCAGCGCCAGCCGCAGCAGGCTCATGTCCATCAGCGCCGTGCGCGTGGCCGTGTGGCGGTGCACGGCCACGCGGTCGCGCTGCTCGCGCGGCAGGTCGGCGATGGTGACGGCGATCAGCGTGTCGATGTCGGTGTCCACCCGCGCGATGCTGGCGGCGCCGGCCAGCAGGCTGGCGGCGGCCAGCGTGTTGTCCACGCCGGCCAGCACCTGGCCCAGCACGGCCTGGGCGCGCATCAGCCGCTGCTGCGCCTGCTGCTCGCCGCGGCCAGCCAGGCTGCCGGCCGCGCTCTGCAGCGCGGCGCTGGCGTTGTTCAGCGGCTGGCGCACTTCGTGGGCCAGCACGTCCAGCATCTCTGAGCGCTCGCGCAGCAGCCGGTCCAGTTCCTGCACGTGGCGCTCGGTCTGGCGGCGCCGCTGCTGCTCGTCGGCCAGCTCGGCGCGGCGCTGCAGTTCCTCGGTGATGTCGTCCACCAGAGCCAGCGCGCGCAGCGGCCGGCCGTCGGCGCCGTACTCGGCCACCGCCGACACCAGGGTCTCGCGCAGGCTGCCGTCGGCGCGGATGAACTGCGTGGGGCAGTCGTCCACATGGCCGTCCCGCCACAGCGCGGGGCGGTAGACCTCGCGCACCTGGGCGCTGGACTCGGGCGTCAGGAAGTCGTCGATGCTGCGCCCCAGCACCTGCTCGCGCCGGAAGCCCAGGCTGTCCAGCCAGCGGTCCGACACGCTGAGCAGCCGGCCCTGCGCGTCCACCGAATGCATCAGCGCCGGCGTGGACTCGTACAGCGCCCGCAGCCGCTGCCGGCTGTGTTCCAGCTCCACGGCGGCGCGGTGGTGCTCGGTGACGTCCTGGAAGGCTCCCACCAGCCGCACCGGCACACCGTCCTGCCAGTCCACCTGGCCCTGGGCCAGCACCCAGATGTCGCGGCCGGTGGCCGTCACCAGCGGCAGCTCCAGGCTCCAGGGCTCGCCGTGGCTGATGCCGCGCTGCACGGCCGCCTCGATGGCGACGCGAGCCTCGGGCCGGTAGTAGCCGATGGCCTCCTCCAGCGTGGGCCGGTGGCCGGGCTGCAGGTCATGGATGCGACAGGTCTGGTCACTCCAGACAATCTCCTGCGTCTGCAGGTCCATGCTCCAGCCACCGATGCCGGCCACACGGCCGGTGCGGTCCAGCAAGGCCTTGCTCTCGCTGAGCTCACGCTCCGCGCTGAGGCGGTCGGTCACGTCCTCGGCGATGCCCACATAGCCCAGCAGACCGCCCTCGGCGCTCAGCAGCGGCCGCGCACGGGCCCAGACCTGGCGCGCCTCGACCTGGCCGGGGTGATGCAGCCGGTAGCGCATCTCGAAGGGCTGGCCGCGCGCCACGCAGCGCTGCCAATGGCCGCGCACCGAGGCGGCATCCTCCGCTGCCAGCACGGCGAGCCAGCCCTCGCCCAGCGCGGCCCGCGCGTCCTGCCCGCAGATGCGCCGCCAGCTGGAGTTGGTGTAGATGACCTGGCCCGCCGCGTCGGTGCGGAAGACGCCCAGCGGCGCCGTCTCGGCCAGCAGCCTAAAGGGCTGCTCCTGCGCACCGGCCCCGGCCTGCACGCGCTCGCGCATCATCAGCGCCTCGGCGGCTGCGCCGGCCAGGCGCGTCAGCGCCTCGCGCTGGGCCTCGGTGAGTTCGCGCGGCCGGAAGTCCACCACGCACAGCGTGCCCGGGTGGCTGCCATCGTCCAGCCGTATCGGCACGCCGGCATAGAAGCGCAGCGGCGGGTCGGCCCGCACGTCCGGGTGGTCGGCAAAGCGCTCGTCCAGGCGCGCATCGACCACCTCGAACAGACCGTCGGACAGCAGCGTGTGGGCACAGAAGGCCTGGGCGCGCAGCGTCTCGGCACGGCCAAAGCCCACGCTGGCCTTGAACCACTGGCGGCCCTCGTCGATGAGGCCCAGCAGCGCCACGGGCGTCTGGCAGATCTGCGCGGCCAGCGCGGCCAGGTGGTCGAACAGCGGCTCGGGCTCGGTATCCATGACCTGCAGCGCCGCGAGGCGGGCAAGGCGCCGGTCTTCGTCGGGCGGCGGGGCGAGGGTCTCCATGGATGAGAGCTTAGGGCCTGTCAACGCCACGGGAGCAGGTCTCAGATGAGGGAAGATGCCGCCATGCAGGACGACGAGGTCGAAGCGCTGATTGCGCGAGTCAACGCCGGCGATGCCGGCGCCCGGGATGCGCTGTTCGCCACCGCCTACCCGGCGCTGCGCGAGCTGGCGCGCGGCCGGCTGCGCGACAGCGCCGCCGACGGACTGCACACCACCCAGCTGGTGCACGAGAGCTATCTGCGCCTGGCAGGCCGCCACAGCCTGCACCCCGGCAACCGGCGCGAGTTCCTCGGCCATGCGTCGCGGGTGATGCGCGAGGTCATCGTCGAGACGCTGCGCCGCCCCGCCGGCAACGACGCGCTGACGCTGGACACGCAGATGGAGGCCGGGCTGCCGGCCGAGGCCGACATGGTGCTGCGCGTGCACGAGGCGCTGGGCGCGCTGCAGGTGGCCGAACCGCGGCTGGCCCAGGTGGTCGAGATGCGCTACTTCGGCGGCTACACCGAGGCCGAGATCGGCGAGGTGCTGGGCCTGACCGAGCGCACCGTGCGGCGCGACTGGGACAAGGCCCGGCTGCTGCTGCTGGCGCTGCTGAGATGAAGCCGGCCGGTTGACCGCCCGAATGGGGGGGCGACACGGCCCCCACGGTCACGGCTTTGTCATGGCGGATGCCGAGCATGCGCGGTTTTGGTCCGCCCGCCCCCCGCCATGACAACCAAGCTCAAGCTCCAGGCGCTCGCCGCCTCCCTCGCCCTGGCCGCCGGCAGCGCGCACGCCGGCCTGCTGGATGGCGCCACCCAGGTCTGGACCAGCGCGCCCACCGGCTTCCTGTCCGAGATCGTGGCCTTCGACGCGGCGACGAAGACGCTGTGGGTCTCGGGCGTGACCGGCGTCAACGTGCTGGACGCCAAGACCGGTGCGTCGCTGAGCTTCATCGACACCAGTGCCTGGGGCTCCATCAACAGCGTGGCGATCCACAACGGCGTGGCGGCCTTCGCCATCGAATCGACCAACCGCACCCAGGCTGGCGTCGTGCAGCTGTACGACACGACCAGCCGCAGCCTGCTGGCCGGCAACAGCACCATCACGGTGGGCGCGCTGCCCGACATGCTGACCTTCACGCCGGACGGCAGCCGCCTGCTGGTGGCCAATGAGGGCACGCCCGACGTCTATGGCGCCCGCATCGGCAGCACCACGCCGCGCAACTACGGCGCCAGCGCCAACGACCCGGTCGGCAGCGTCAGCATCATCGACATGGCCAGCCGCTCGGTCGTCTCCACCGCCACGCTGGCCGGCGTGGCGCAGACCGGCAGCCGCATCCGCACCAACACGGGCATGGACTTCGAGCCCGAGTACATCGCCGTCAACAAGGCCGGCACCCAGGCCTACGTGAGTCTGCAGGAAGCCAACGCGATGGGCGTGCTGGACCTGCAGAGCGGCCAGTTCACCAAGGTCGTGGGCCTGGGCGCCAAGGACTTCTCCGCGCCCGGCAACGCCATCGACACGCTGAACAATGGCACGGTCAGCTTCCAGAACGTGGCGGCCCAGGGCCTGTACATGCCCGACGGCATGGCCAGCTTCACGCAGGGCGGCAAGACCTATGTGGTGATGGCCAACGAGGGCGACTTCCGCGAGGACGACGGCGATCGCTCGGCCGCCAGCAGCCTGGGGGCCAGCGGCACGCTGGCCAACCTGCGCGTGTCCAACACCGACTCGTCGGCCGGCAACCTCTACGCCGCCGGCGCGCGCTCGTTCTCCATCCGCGACGCGGACGGCAACCTGGTCTACGACAGCGGCAACATCCTCGACGTGCAGGCCAACCTGGCCGGCCTCTACAACGACGGCCGCAGCCGCGACAAGGGCGTGGAGCCCGAGGGTGTGGCGCTGATGGAGATAGCCGGCAAGACCTTCGCCTTCATCGGGCTGGAGCGCACGACCACCGGTGCGGTGGCCGTGTTCGAGATCGATGTGCTGGACCCCAGCAAGACCAGCTTCGTGCGCATGCTGACGATGAACGGCCAGATCGCGCCCGAAGGCCTGACCGGCTTCACGATGGACGGCATGCACTATCTGGCCGTGTCGGCCGAGGGCGCCGACGGCGTGGGCGCCGGCACGGCGCTGTTCGCGCTGGCCCCGGTGCCGGAACCCAGCACCTACGCGCTGCTGCTGGGCGGCCTGGGCCTGGTGGGCTGGATGGCGCGACGCAGGAAAGTCTGAGTCGCCGGAATCTTCGGGCCGAGCGCCGGGCCGCCCCAAGCCGGCCCGTCAGGCGATGTGCATGCCGGTCAATCCGGCATGCATCGCCGCTCCCTCGGGGGACCGAATGGGCGAGCCCGCGTTCAGCGTGGCTCGACCGGGCGAGGGGCCAACGTCCTCAACCAGAAGGCTTCGTACTTGCGGTGCCAGCCGGCCGGCTTCACGGCGCCGCCCATCGCGTGCTCGCCATCCGGGTCCAGGAACAGCTCGACCAGCGATTCCTTGCCCGACTCCAGCAGCGCGCGGTAGACGTTGACCGTGTCCTGGTACAGCACGTTGGGGTCCTGCATGCCGTGCACCAGCAGCAGCGGCTTCTTCAGGCCACGCGCCAGCGGCAGCAGCGAGTACTTGCGCAGCACGGGCTTGGTCCGGTCGACCCTGCCGATGGTGCGGCCGCTGTACCAGCTGTTGTAGTTCTCCCATTCCGTGGGGCCCGCCCCGGCAATGCCGGCGGCGAACAGCTCGGGCTTGGTGTACATCGTGTACTGCGTCTGGAAGCCGCCAAAGCTCCAGCCGTTCAGGCCCACGCGCGAGGCGTCCACGCCGAACTGCGCGGGCAGCAGCTTGACCAGGTCTTCCAGGTCCTCGGACTGCGGCTCGCCGACGCGCTCCCAGTTGGCGCCGGAGAATTTGCGGCCGTAGTTGCTGTGGCCGCGCGGGTCCACGGCGATGGTCACGAAGCCGTGCTTGGCCGCCATGTACTGGCCGAACAGATAGGCGGTGTTCTGGAAGCTGTCCACCTCCACGATGTGGCGGTCGTTCAACGGGCCGCCGTAGACGTAGACGATGGCCGGGCGCTTGTCGCTCGCCTTCCAGCCGGCCGGCTTGAAGACATAGGCCTCGATGCGGTCGCCATGCCGGTTGGGGTAGGCGAAGCGCTCGGGCTGCAGCAGCTTCAGCTCGCTCCAGGCCTTGTCGGTGCTGCCGGTCAGCGTGCGTGACGCGGTCTTGCCGTCGGTGGCCAGCAGCTTCAGCTCGGGGCGCTGCGCCCAGTTGCCGGCGTTGGCGGCCACCCAGCGGCCGTCCTCCGACGCGGCGGCCGCGCGGTGGTACTCGCCCGGCGCCCCCAGCGCCTGCAGCGCACCGCTGGTCAGGTCGACGCGGAACAGGTTCATCGCGGCGCTGTCGCCCTTGTTGGCCAGCACGAACATGGCCTTGCTATCGGCCGTGAAGCCGACGACCTGATGCGCTTCGAAATCACCGCCCACCAGCGGGCGCAGCGCCTTGGTGGCCACGTCGATCGCATAGGGCTGGCGCCAGCCGGCCTCGTCCAGCGCGAGCACCAGCGTCTTGCCGTCCGGCGTGAAGCGCGGCTTGATGACGCTGACGACCTCGTGGCCCACGTCGCCGCGGCGCTCCAGCAAGACCTCGGGCTTGGCAGATTCGTCCGCGTTGCCGACGTAGACGCGCAGCAGCTCCTTCTCGCGCTCCCAGGTCGTGAACGCGTAGCGGCTGCCGTCCTTGGCCCAGGCCACGTCGCTCATCTCGAACCAGACGTCGCCGCCGTTGTTCGTGAACACCGGCGCGGGCTGCTTGCGCGGCGCCTCGCCGGCCACAGGCAGCTGACGGATGTACAGCGCCATGGCGGGGATGCTGCGCTTGTCGTCGGACACCTCGCGGTTGACCTTCTTGGCCGTGGCCCAGCGCTCGCCGTAGTTCATGATCTCGACCTGCTTGGGCGGCGGCGCGGGCTTGTCGTCGGCGGTGCGCAGCGGCGCGCGGGCGACCAGCGACATCCAGCGGCCGTCTTCGCTGACGGCGGTCTCGGCGATCTTGTATTTCTTCTGCGCGTCGTCCGGGTGGATCAGCTCGCGGTTGACCACCTGCACGCCGGCCTGCTTGAAGCCGGTGCGCAGCACGCGGGTCTCGTCGGTGTAGAGCACGCCGCTGTCGTCGGCCGTGTAGCCCACCAGGCGCAGCTCGCGCTGCGTGGCCACCAGCGCGGTCGGCGCCTTGTCGTCCGGCTTCCAGCGGTAGAGGCCGCCGCGATACTGGAACACCAGCTCGTCGGCCTTGCGCGCCCACGCGAACTGGGCCGCGCCGGGGTAGAGGTCGGTCGGCTTGAGCTTGTCGCGCGCGAGCTTCTTCTTCAGTTCGTCGCGCAGCTCCCAGAGCTCCTTGTCCTCGGCCTTCTTCTCGGGCGCCGACGCCGCCGCGGGCACGGCCGGCGCGGGCTTGCCGGCACGCTTGGCGGCCAGCACGGCGGCGGCGTACTTCTCGGCATCGGCCTCGGCCTTGTCGGCGGCCTTCTGGGTCTCGTCCTTGGCCTTCTTGTCGGCCAGCTCCTTCTTCAGCACGGCCAACTGCGCGGCCTCCCACTGCGACAGGTCGACCTTCTCGCCGCGCAGATAGGCCTGCTGCGCGACCTCGCGGGCCTGGCGCTCCGCCCATTCGCTGTTGCGCTGCTGCAGCTTCTTGTCGAAGCGCTCCAGCTCCTCGGGCGCGTCGAACGCGGCCATGACCTGCGGCGACGTGACACGCACGGTCTTGTTGGTCTTGGTGTCGTGCACCCACAGGTCGGTGCCGGGCTCGCCGAACGGGCTCCACAGGTAGGCCAGGTAGCGACCGCTGCGGCTGAAGGCGGCGTCCTTTGCGTTCTCGCCACGGTAGGGCTGGGCGCGAAAGATCTGTTCGAGGGTGGGAACGGACTGGGCGCCGGACGCGGTCTGCGCCTGCAGCGGCATGGCGGCCGCGAAGGCCAGGGCAAGGGCCAGGCTGCCGGCGGCAGCGAAAGTGACGGGCTTCAAGGGGTCTCCTGAACACGCCCCCTAGGGTTAGGGGCGGCGAATTCTAGGAAATCGACCGGCACGGCCCATTCGTCACGGCGGGGTCGCCGCCTCAGCGCGCGTCTTCCACAGCGACAGCAGCACCCCGCCGGCCAGCAGCGTGAAGGTCACGCTGAGCGACACGACCGCCGGCACCTTGCCGATGAAGCCCACCAGGAAGATCTTGCCGCCGATGAACACCAGCACCAGCGCCAGCGCGTACTTCAGGTACTTGAAGCGGTGGATCATGGCCGCCAGCGCGAAGTACAGCGCCCGCAGGCCCAGGATGGCGAAGATGTTGCTCGTGTAGACGATGAAGGGGTCGGTCGTGATGGCAAAGATGGCCGGCACGGAGTCCACCGCGAAGATCAGGTCCACGAACTCGATGACCATCAGCGCCAGCAGCAGCGGCGTGGCGTGCAGCCGCACGCGGCCGGTGGCGGGGTCGGGTTCTCGCACGAGAAAGGCGTGACCGCGCAGGCCCTCGGTCACGCGCACATGCCGCCTCACCCAGTTCAGCAGCCGGTTGTTGGCAATGTCGGGCGTGCTCTCCGCCGCGAACCACATCTTCACGCCGGTGATGACGAGGAAGACGCCGAACAGGTAGAGCACCCAGCTGAACCGGGTGACCAGCGTCACGCCCAGCCCGATCATGATCGCGCGCAGCACGATGACGCCCAGCACGCCCCAGAACAGCACGCGGTGCTGGTACTGGCGCGGGATGTTGAACATGCCCAGGATGAGGGCGATGACGAACACGTTGTCGATGGACAGCGACTGCTCGATCAGGAAGCCGGTGTAGAAGTCCATGCCGCTGTCGCTGCCCAGCCGCCACCACACCCAGGCGCCGAACAGCAGTGCCGCGCTGACGTAGCCGGCCGACAGCAGCAGGCTCTCGCGCACGCCGATCTCGTGGTCGTCCTTGTGCAGCACGCCGAGGTCGAAGGCCAGCAGCGCCGCGACGATGGCCAGAAAGGCCACCCACAGCCAGACGGCGGTGCCGAGGAAGTCGGCCTGCAGCCAAGCAGTCAGGCCGTCCATCGTGTCAGCCCGCGGCCACGGCGCCGACCGGCCGGCGCGATCGGAGGTAGACCGCCACGGCCACATGGCAGGCAATGCCCAGCACCAGCAGCGGCAGCGCCCCGAGCAGCCAGGCCACCCAGGCCAGCACCGTGACACCGCCCGACAGCGACGGCAGCCAGCCGATCAGCGCCTGCAGCTGGGGCGCCCAGGTTTCCAGCGTGCCGGCCAGCCACTCGGCCGCAACGGTGGGCAGCCAGGCCGCCAGCGGTTCCGGCAGGCTCCAGTCCCCCGTGCCCAGCTTGCCGGCCTGGGCCAGCATGACGTCCAGCAACGCTTGCGCAGCCCAGACGAAGCCCGTCCAGCAGGCCAGCAGGGCCAGCACGATGGCCCACACGGCGATGAACATCACAAGCGGTCTCCAGGAGATGAGTAGGCGCCAGTGTGGCCGCAAGCGCTGCGGCGACTGAACAGTTTGACCCGCAGGCTGGTTTCGAGAAAACGAGGGGTTTCGCCACACCACCTCAGCCACCCGCGCAGGGATTGAAATGACGCGCGGCGTATCCAGATACTGCGCCGCCGCCAACAACACGGACGGGGAGGACCGATGACGGCAGCAGTGCTGGAGATGCGCGGCGTCGCGAAGAGTTATCAACGGGTCGGCGCGACGGTACCGGCCTTGAGCGACTTCTCGCTGGCGCTGCACGGCGGCGAAGTGCTGGGCCTGCTGGGCCCCAACGGCGCGGGCAAGACGACTGCGATCAAGGTCATGACGCAGCTGTGCGAGCCCGACCAGGGCGCACTGTTGTGGCGCGGCACGCCGGTGCAGGGCAAGCGCTACCTGGGGCAGTTGGGCGTCTTGCTGGAGGGCCGCGGTGCGCTCAACGAGCGCCTGTCCACGTGGGAGAACGCCAACTACTTCTGCGCGCTTCGCGAAGCGGCCTTCGACCGCCAGCATTTCGACGCGATGGCCGAACTGTTGGCGCTGCCCGACCCGCGCGCTCCGGTGCGGCTGCTGTCCACCGGCAACAAGCTCAAGAGCGGCCTGCTGCTGAGCCTCATCCACCGTCCGGCCGTCGTGCTGCTGGACGAGCCGACCATAGGCCTGGACCTGTTCGGCGTGGAAAAGCTAGAGGCGCTCATCCGCTACATGGCCGCGCAAGGCGGCGCCGTGATGATCAGTTCGCACGACCTGCAGTTCGTTGAGAGGCTGGCCATGCGCATCGCCTGCATACGGCGTGGCCGCAAGGTGTTCGACGGCCCCAAGCACGACTTCCTGAAGGTGGAGCACGCCTACGCGCTGAGCCTAGGCGTGCGCGATGACCGCTGGCCGTCACTGCCACCCGGGCGGGACGACCTGCGCTGGCAGCCGCAGGGCGCGGGCATGCTGCGCCTGACGCTGCGCGACCACGCCGAGCTGTGCGCGGTGATGGCCCACCTGATGCCGGCGCTGCCCGCGGCCAGCGACCTGCAGATCGAGCGTGTCACGCTGCGCGAGAAATACCAGGCGCTGGTCAGCGCCTCGGAGGATTGCGCATGAACCGCGCAATGCACCATCTGCTCAACGAGCTGCGACTCATGCTGTATCTCAAGCGGCGCTACTGGTACGAGACCGTGCTGGGCCTGCTGTTCCTGCTGGGTCTGGGTGCGGCCCTGGTCTATGCGGTCGTCACCGTCGGTGGCAAGTCGTTCGACACCGGCGCGCTGGACACCTTGATCGTCGGCGCCGTGCTGTGGCACTTCGCCGCGGTCAGCTACGCCAGCGCCTCCAACGACATCGCCGAGGAGACCCGCCAGCGCACCATCGAACAGCTCTGCATCGTGCCGATGGGGCTGGACCGCCTGCTGGGCCTGCGCGCCGCGCTGCACCTGCTGGGTGGCACCGTGACCCTGCTGGTGGCGATGACCGCGCTGCAATGGCTGACCGATGGCCGGCTGCAATCCGACCTGGGACCATTGCTGGCGGCCACGCTGCTGGCGGCACCGTCCATGGTGGGCGTGGGCTATGCCATGGCCGGCGTGCTGCTGCTGGCCAAGCGGGCCGAACTGACGCATGGCCTCATGTACTTTGCGCTGATCAGCCTGGTCGCGCTGCCGGCCTTCCCCGCCAACGGCTTCGCGCTGCTGCCCTATGCGCTGGGCGCCGCAGCAGCCAAGGCGGCCGCTGGCGGCTCGGTGATCGACGCGCGCACCTACGCGCTGATCGCCGCCAACTCGGCCGCCTGGCTGGCGGCCGGGCTGCTGCTGTTCCGCGCACTGGAGCGCCGCGCACGCCGGCTGGGCGTGCTGGGGCACTGGTGATCAGGACCGGTTGAGCACCGGCGCCAGCGCCACACCGGTGTGGCTGCCGCTGGCCACCACCGCCTCCGGCGTGCCTTCGATGACGACACGGCCGCCGGCCGTGCCGCCCTCGGGGCCCAGGTCCAGCACCCAGTCGGCCTCGGCGATCACATCGAGGTCGTGCTCGATGACGACGACCGAGTGCCCGCCCGCCACCAGCCGGTGCAGCACGCGGATCAGCTTCTCCACGTCGGCCATATGCAGGCCCACCGTGGGCTCGTCCAGCACGTACAGCGTGTGCGGTGCCTTCTGGCCGCGGCGGGTCACGTCGTCGCGCACCTTGACCAGTTCGCTGACCAGCTTGATGCGCTGCGCCTCGCCGCCCGACAGCGTCGGCGACGGCTGGCCCAGCGTCAGATAGCCCAGGCCCACGTCCTTCAGCAGCTGCAGCGGATGCGCGATGGACGGCATGGACGCGAAGAACTCGACCGCCTCGTCCACCTCCATCGCCAGCACGTCGCCGATGCTCTTGCCGCGCCAGCTGACACCCAGCGTCTCGGGGTTGAAGCGCTGGCCGTGGCACTGGTCGCAGGGCACCTTGACGTCGGGCAGGAAGCTCATCTCTATGGTCTTCATGCCCTGCCCCTCGCAGCCCGGGCAGCGGCCCGCGCCGGTGTTGAAGCTGAAGCGCGCCGGCGTGTAGCCACGCGCCTTGGACTCCAGCGTCTCGGCGAACAGCTTGCGGATGGCGTCCCAGAAGCCGATGTAGGTGGCCGGGCAGGAACGCGGCGTCTTGCCGATGGGGGTCTGGTCGACCTCCAGCACGCGGTCCACCTGCGCGTGGCCTTCGATGCCGTCACAGCCGGTCCAGCGGGCCGGCGCCTTGCGCAGCGGCACCGCGACGGCCATGTTGGCCAGCAGCACGTCGCGCGCCAGCGTGGACTTGCCGGAGCCCGACACGCCGGTCACGGCCACCAGCCGGTGCAGCGGCACGTCCACCGTCACGCCCTGCAGGTTGTGCAGCGACGCATTCAGCACCGTCAGCTTGGGCGCTTCGGGGTCGATCGCGCGGCGTTCCTGCAGCGGGTGGATCAGTGGCTTGGCCAGCATGCGGCCGGTCGTCGAATCGGCCACCGCGGCCAGCTCCGCCGCCGTGCCCTGTGCGACGACGCGGCCACCGCGTTTGCCGGCGCCGGGGCCGATGTCGATGATGTGATCGGCGCGGCGGATGGTGTCCTCGTCGTGCTCCACCACCACCAACGTGTTGCCCT
>CBFGPX010000074.1:0-17311 GCA_965650725.1 uncultured Comamonadaceae bacterium
TGGCACGCCTGGAAGCGCACCTGAAGAGCACGCCGCACCGGGTTTTGCTGCTGGTCGAGAGTGAGGGCCGGCGCGAGAGCCTGCTGGAGCAGCTGCGCGACAGCAAGATCGACCCGCCGTCGATGAAGGACCTGGCCGAGTTCCGCGCCAGCGACGAGAAGTACGCCATCACCGCGGCGCCACTGGCCGCTGGCTTCTTCTGGGTGGACGCCGAGCATCCGGTCCAGCTCATCACCGAGACCGAGCTGTTCGTCACGACGCCGACGACCCGGCGCCGGCGCAAGCAGGAGCAGGTCAGCGACGTCAACGCGCTGATCAAGGACCTGTCCGAGCTGAAGGTGGGTGACCCGGTCGTGCACATCAACCACGGCATCGGGCGTTATCAAGGTCTCGTGAACATCGACCTTGGCGACGGCCAGAAGAGCGAGTTCCTGCACCTGGAGTACGCCGACAAGGCGACGCTGTACGTGCCGGTGTCGCAGCTTCACCTCATCGGCCGCTACACGGGCGTGAGTCCCGAAGAAGCACCACTGCACAAGCTGGGTTCCGGCCAGTGGGAAAAGGCCAAGCGCAAGGCCGCCGAGCAGGTGCGCGACACGGCCGCCGAACTGCTGAACCTCTACGCCCGCCGCGCCGCGCGCGAAGGCCATGCATTCCGCTACTCGGGCCACGACTACGAGGCCTTCGCCGCCAGCTTCGGCTTCGAGGAAACGCCCGACCAGCGCGCCGCCATCCACGCGGTCATCCAGGACATGATTTCGCCCAAGCCCATGGACCGCCTCGTCTGCGGCGACGTGGGCTTCGGCAAGACCGAGGTGGCGCTGCGCGCGGCCTTCGTCGCGGTCATGGGCGGCAAGCAGGTCGCCATCCTGGCGCCCACCACGCTGCTGGCCGAACAGCATTACCAGAACATCGCCGACCGCTTCGGCGCCTGGCCGGTGAAGGTCGCGGAGATGAGCCGCTTCCGCTCCGCCAAGGAGATCAAGGCGGCGATGGAAGGCATTGCCGACGGCACCATCGACATCGTCGTCGGCACGCACAAGCTGCTGAGCGCCGAGGTGAAGTTCAACCGGCTGGGCCTGCTGGTCATTGACGAGGAACACCGCTTCGGCGTGCGCCACAAGGAGGCGATGAAGGCCATGCGCGCCGAGGTGGACGTGCTGACGCTGACCGCGACTCCGATTCCCCGGACCCTCGGCATGGCGCTGGAAGGCCTGCGTGACCTGAGCGTCATCGCCACCGCGCCGCAGCGGCGCCTGGCCATCAAGACCTTCGTGCGCGCCGAGAGCAGCGGCACCATCCGCGAGGCCGTGCTGCGCGAGCTGAAACGCGGCGGGCAGGTCTACTTCCTGCACAACGAGGTCGAGACCATAGAGAACCGGCGCCAGAAGCTGGAAGAGCTGGTGCCCGAGGCGCGCATCGTCATCGCCCACGGCCAGATGCCCGAGCGTGAGCTGGAGCGCGTCATGCGCGAGTTCGTGGCCGGCAAGCACAACCTGCTGCTGTGCTCCACCATCATCGAGACCGGCATCGACGTGCCGAGCGCCAACACCATCATCATTGCCCGCGCCGACAAGTTCGGCCTGGCGCAGCTGCACCAGCTGCGCGGCCGCGTGGGCCGGTCCCACCACCAGGCCTATGCCTACCTGATGGTGCCCGACCTGCAAGGCCTGACGAAACAGGCCACGCAGCGGCTGGACGCCATTCAGGCGATGGAGGAACTGGGCTCGGGCTTCTACCTCGCGATGCACGACCTGGAGATCCGCGGTGCCGGCGAGGTGCTGGGCGACAACCAGAGCGGCAACATGATGGAGGTGGGCTTCCAGCTCTACAACGACATGCTCAGCGAGGCCGTGCGCGCGCTCAAGTCAGGCCGCGAGCCCGACCTGCTGTCGCCCACCGGCGCCTTCTCCACCAACACCGAGATCAACCTGCACGCGCCCGCACTGCTGCCCGACGCCTACTGCGGCGACGTACAGGTGCGGCTGAGCCTGTACAAGCGCCTGGCCACGGCCGAGAAGCCCGAGCAGATCGACGCGATGCTGGAGGAGATCACCGACCGCTTTGGCAAGCTGCCGACCCAAGGCCAGACCCTCTTCGACCTGCACCGCCTGCGCGTGCTGGCCAAGCCCTACGGCGTCATCAAGGTCGACGCCGCACCCAGCATCATCAACATCAATTTCCGCCCCAACCCGCCCATAGACCCGATGCGCGTCATCGAGCTGGTGCAGAAGAACCGCAACATCAAACTGGTGGGCAACGAGAAGCTGCGCGTGGAGAAGGCGCTGAGCAGCCCGCAGGACCGCGCCCAGGCCGTGCGCGAGGTGCTGAGGTTGCTGGGGCAGCCGGTGAAGAGCTGAGCGCCGGGATAATCCGGCGCATGTCTGCGAACTCCTCTGCTTCCGAAGGCCTCGTCCTGCGCGACGGCCCCGCCCTGCCCCCGCTGGCCCACTTCAAGCTCGCCGCGTTCGACATGGACTCGACGCTGATCAGCATCGAGTGCATCGACGAGATCGCCGCGCTGGCCGGCAAAGGCGAGGAAGTCGCCGCCATCACCGAGGCTGCCATGCGCGGCGAGATCACGGACTTCCGCGACAGCCTGCGCCGGCGCCTGGCCATCCTGGCCGGCGTGCCCGCCACGGTGCTGGACCGCGTGCTGGCCGAGCGGCTCACCTTCAACCCCGGCGCGCGCGAGCTGTGCGCGGCGCTCAAACGCGCCGGGCTCAAGCTGGTGCTGGTGTCCGGCGGCTTCACGTTCTTCACGCGGTTTGTGGCGGCCGAGCTGGGCATGGACTTCGTGCGCAGCAACGAGCTGGAGATTGCCGATGGCGCCCTCACCGGCCGCGTCGTCATGCAGGACTGGGGCGACATCTGCGACGGCGAGCAGAAGCGGCTGATGCTGCTGAGCTGCTGCGAGCAGATCGGCTGCCGCCCCGACCAGGCGATCGCCGTCGGCGACGGCGCCAACGACCTGCCCATGATGGGTGCGGCCGGCCTGTCCGTGGCCTTCCATGCCAAGCCCAAGGTGCGCGAACAGGCCCGCGTGGCCATCAACGCGGGCGGCTTGGAGCAGCTGCTGACGCTGTTGCGCTGAGCGCGGTCGGCCCGCCCCTCCCCGCCATCGCACGTCGTCAGCGGCGCAGCCCGCGGCGGCGCGCGATGCCGCCCACCACGGCGATGCCGGCCAGCATCAGCGCATAGGTCTCGGGCTCCGGCACGGGCGCGGCGACGATGGTGAAGTCGCCGGCGCCGACGCCGACCGCCGCGCCGGTCGCGACGGCGGTCTGGCCCGCGCCTTCCAGCAGCCCCAGGCCCTTGAAGGCGCTTGTGCCGGTGTCGCTGCTCCAGTTGCTCAGCGTCCCGATGGCGGCCTTGTAGCCGTCCACGGTCAGGCCGGTCGTCGGCCCCCTGTACCACTCGGTCCGCTGGAAGACGGCGTCGCCGCCGGCGCTCGCATAGTTCAGCACCTGGATGTCGCTGCCCAGGCCGCTGGCCAAGGGGTTGTCGCTGCTGGTCGACGGCGGCGTCGCAAAGGCGTTGATCGCCGCGATGAAGCTGGCGCCCTGCTTGGCGTAGACGACCTCGCCGCTGCTGGAGAAATCGAATGCATAGACGGCCGCGTCGGCCGTGGGCTGGATGGCCAGCGTGCCGGTGCTGACGTTCTTGCCACCCTGGCCCGAGCTGCTGCCGCTCACCGTACCCGTGGCGGTGTTGAAGCTGCCGCCGTAGACCACCACCTGGGTGCCGGCCGCGACGGCGCTGGTGGCCGTCCAGACCCAGGTGTTCTCCTTCTGCACGCTGGTCTTGAACGTGCCGTCGGCCTTCAGGCCGTTGTCCGAGAAGGTGATGCTGGTGCCGACCGCCAGGTCCACCCAGCTGACGAAGGAGAAGCCGCCGTAGGCCGACTCGCGGGCCAAGCCGGTGAAGCTGATGTCGCCGGCGACCAGCGTGGTCTGGGCCGAGGCGGAGCTGCCCAGCGCGAGCATCGCGAGGGCCAGGCAGGTGTTGCGGATCTTCATGATGGTGGGTCTCCTCAGGTGTTGTTGGAACGGCGGCGGCGGGCGATCACGCCCAGGGTCATCAGGCCCGGCAGCAGCAGCAGCGCCACGGACGGCTCGGGCACCGGCGCGGCGGACAGCAGCAGGTTGTCCATGGACACGCCGTAGTAGCTGTCGCGGTTGGTCAGCGAGAAGCCGGCGATGTCGGCCGTGCCGCCGCTGCGGGCGAAGGCGAAGAAGCCGTCGCTGCGGCCGCTCAGGTCGACGTTCTGGATCAGGCTGCCATCCAGGCGATAGAGGCTCAGCGTGACGGCGCCGCCGTCCACGTCGCGCAGCTGGAAGCCCAGCGCCGACACCGGTGCGGCGAAGCGGGCCGAGATGGCACCAAGGCCGTCGGCGTAGCTGGCCTGCGGGCCGACGCCGAAAAGCGCCACGCCATTCGCGTCACCGTAGTTGAAGGCGCCGAGGTTGGCGCCGGCGGCACCTGCCACCAGCGTCAGGCCCGCAGCGGGGGCTCCGAAGCTGAGATCGTCGAACCATTCCTGCTCGACCTCGCCCGGCACCGGCACCTTGGCCACGGCCAGCTCCTGGCCGTCGAACCGCTTGCCGAACTGCACGCCGCCGCTGCTCAGCAGGCCGTCGATGGCGCCGCCGGCCAGCTCGGAGAAGGTGATGGCCGAACCCGACAGCGAGCCATAGGCGACTTCACTGGTGGCCGCAGCCTGGGCTGCACCGGCGCCGAGAGCCAGCGCGAGCGTGGCGGCCAGCGTGGTGATGTTGAACTTCTTCATGGAACTGCTCCTTGCAGGTCAGCGGCCACCGCCGACGATGCTGACGTTGTCGAAATCGGCCGTGACGACCGTGCTGTTGCTGCCCGACGAGAGCGCCAGGCCCACGTAGAGCGTGGCGGCCGAGGTGACGAGGTTGGCCGGCGTCTTCTCCGACCAGGTCACGCCATCGGTCGAGGCGGCCTGGTAGACCGACGTGCCCACGCGCCGGATGCGCACCCAGACGGGCGGCGTCGAGCTGTCGAAGCCGCTCAGGTTGGACTTGTTGTTGGCGTTGATCGCCGCGCGGATCTCGCCGGTGGACGCGTAGCGTGCCGTCCAGGCATAGGCCGGCGTGCCGGTCAGCGCCTCCATTGCGACGACGCCGGCGCGCCCGCCGGAGCCGCTGCCGCCCTGGCTGGCGATGCGGGCCGTGAACGTGAAGTCGCCGACCAGCGCCGTGTACTTGGTGCTGAACGAGTACGACGTGCCCGAGGCCACCGCACCGGCGCCCGACAGCGTGTAGGTGCCGGTCTCCTGCACATAGCTGGCAGCGGGCACGACGGCGGTCACCAGCGGGCTCATCACCTGCTCGCCGCTGCCGGTGCTGCAGGGCAGCGTGACCGTGCAGGCCGTGCCGGGGATCAGCGGCGGCGGGTTCGGCGCGGGCGTCGGTGCGGGCGGGGGCGGTGTCGGCGTCGGAGCGGGTGCCGGCGGCGTCGGTGCGGGGCTGGGCGCGGGTGAGCTGGGCAGCGGCGCCGGCACGGGGCCGCTCACCGCGTACAGGCCCAGCCGGCCCGCGCCGGCCGACTGCTGCACGGCGCTGCGGATCGCGTCGGCGCTGCGCAGCGTGTAGGCATAGGGCGGCACCCAGTTCTGCGCCACCGGCAGGCCTTCGCAGCCCTGCAGCTCGATGTCGATGACGCCCGCCATGGGCTTGCCGGCGTCGTCCTTGTCGCTGATGAAGCGGTGGCCCGAGCTGCGGAAGCTGATGGCCTGCTTGCCACCGGCCAGCTTGCCGCAGACCTCCTTGGGCTTGAGGCCGGTGAACTCGTAGAAGTTGTTCTCCGAGATCACGTCGGACTGGTAGCGCACATCCAGGCCGGAGGCGAACTTCTTGTCGGCGTCGTCCGTCGTCGTGCTGCCGCTGACGAGGTTGTTGTAGAGGTGCAGCTGGCCGAAGCGCACCAGCGGCAGGCGGCTGTAGGGGTGGTCCCACCAGTTGCCGGTCATGGTCACGTGCAGGCGGCCGGCGTCGCTCCAGGCGCGGCCCGAGTCGCCATTGCCCACCAGCGTGGTCTTGTGGTGCTTGGTGAAGACGCTGTTGGAGACGGTGACGTAGTCGCTGCCGCGGATGATGTCCAGCGCGCCGTCGTGGCGGGTGTCGCTGGCCAGCGAGTCGGGCGTGTCGCCGTCGCTGAGAGTCACGTGGTCGACCCAGATCTGCTGGCCGCGCGTGATGGCGATGCCGTCCATGTAGGCATTGCCGCTGTCCTCGGGGTTCACGTCCCAGGGCGTGTCGATGGCCAGGTTGCGCAGGATGATGTTGCGCGTCCAGGTCGGGAACAGTTCCGGGTCCTTGCCGGCAGCGACCCAGGCCTTGAAGTCGGCCTCGGCGCCGGCCGACGTGGTGGCGGCCTCGATGCCGATCAGGATCTGCGTGCCGGTGATGCGCGCCGGGCGGCCGTTGCTGTCGTTGATGCCCACCAGCGTCGTGTTGGACGGGATGGAGAAGCTGCCGCCGTTCTTCTGGTCCAGGAAGCCCGTGTATTCCTCGAACACCGTGTTGCTGTCGCGCCAGCGGAAGTCGATGTGGCCGACGATGCGGATGATCTTTGGCTCGTTCTTGGCCTCGCGCAGCGCCGCCAGCAGCTGCTCCTTGTTGAACACCGTGTAGACGCGGTTGGCCGCGGCCGACGAGCCGCCGGTGACCCGCACCTTGCCCTTGCGCGACTGGCCGTGCCAGCCGATGTCGGGCGCGGTCTCGCGCTCGAAGGTCAGCACGCCGTTGGTCGGGTCCACGGTGGCGAACTGCCAGGCCGGCAGGCGCGGCGCCGCGCGGTAGTTGGCCGGGTTGTGCAGGCCGCTGATGGTCGTCGGCGCGGCGTAGTTGCGGGTGCCGGTGTCGAACAGCAGCGGTGCGCTCGTGTCGGTCAGGCTGACGGCGTCGATGACGGGCACGGGCGCCGGCGCGATGGGGCGCGGCGCGCGGGCCGCCAGCGCCCGGGCGGTCGCGGCCTCGGCGCCGGACGCATCCAGGCGGCCGGCCGTGGCCTGCTCGCTGGACTGCGTGGTGGCGAAGCCGGGCGTCCCGTTCTGGCCGCCCCCGCAGGCGGCCAGCAGGCCGAGCGAGATGGACGAGGCCAGCAGGCCGCGGGTGGGCTTGCGAGGGGTCATGGCATGTCTCCTGTGCGCGCTGAGGCGGCGCGCGGATTTGTTTGTTGTGCATGCCGCTCCCTGCCGCCGCGTTGCGGCAGGCACGAGTTCGCCCGGCACCCGGCCCGTCAGGGGTCGGGCGCGCAGCGCTCAGCGGTCAGGAAGCGGTGGAACCGGCGGCAGGCCGTGAGGGGTGTGACCCCCTCGCGGCACCGGCTCGCTTGGGGCTCAGAGGGAGCGGGCGCAGCAGGCGCACCGCACTGCATCGGGGGTCGAGACCCCGGTCACCCGGCGGTGTCCGGTCGGCGGCCTCGGCCCTCATGCAGTTGGAACAGTGTTTCGTTTCCGCATCCGCGGGTCAACGCCGGGCATTCCCTGAACACCCCCAAATGCGGGAGCGGGTCTGCCCGGAGTTGGAAAGCGTCAGCCTGCGGCGACGACGCGCACCCGCTGGCCACCGAACTCGACGAGCTGGCCGGCGCGCATCTTGGCGGTCTTGCGCAGCTCGACCTGGCCGTCCACGCGCACCTCGCCGGCGGTGATCAGCGCGCGGGCCTGGCCACCGCTGTCCGCCAGGCCGGTGGCCTTCAGCAGCTTGTCCAGTTCGATGTACTCACCGCGGAGTTCCAAGGCGACTTCTTGCATGCGCCGCATTCTGGCAGGGCCGCGGCTCGCAGGGATCGGGCCACACCAGCAGGTCGCAGCGCATGTGCCGCAGCAGCCGCGCCGCCGTGCTGCCCAGCATCAGCTCCTGCCAGGCCGGCCGCCGCCCGCGGCCGGTGACCACCAGCTCGGCGCGGCCGTAGTCCTGCTGCACCAGGATCTGGCGCGCCGGGTCGCCGCGGCCCAGCGTGTACATCAGCCGGTTGCGGCGCGCGTCCAGCGCATCGCTGAGGCGCCGCAGGTGGCGGTGGCCGTGCTGGTCCAGCGCCTCGCGGTACTCGCGCAGCGACCGCCGGCCGGCCTCGGCCGCCAGCAGGTGGGCCTCCTGCCGGGTGTCGATGACGTGGAACAACTCCAGCTCGGCGTCCGGCGCCATCTCGGCCGCGGCGCGCAGCAGACTGGTGGCCGGCGCCGGCGCCGCGCCCAGCGCGACCAGCAGCCGGGTGTAGGTGTGGCGGGCAGGCCGGCGCACCACCAACAGCGGGCAGTCCAGGCGCCACAGCAGGCGTGCCGCGAACAAGCCGGCGGACCACGGCCAGCGGCCCGCGGCGGGCGGCGGCCAGCCCATCACCAGCAGCCCGGCCTGGGCCGCGGCGGCCTGGCGCAGGCCGGGCAGGTCCAGCGAGCCCAGCAGCCGCACCGGCAGCCGGTGGCGGCGCGCCAGCATGGCCGCGTAGCGTGGCAGTCGCTCGGCCACGTCGGGCGGGCCGCTGTCGGCCAGGTGGGCCAGCAGCAGCTCGCAACGGCGCTGGCGGGCCAGCAGTACGGCGCGCTGCGCGGCGGCCTCGGCGGGCTGGGAGAAATCGGTGACGAGCAGGATGGAACGGGACATGGGAACGACCTCGGGTCAAGAGCGCCGCGCAGGGGCGGCTGCCAGCCTGCCGGCGACGGCGGGCTGGAGGCGTGGATGCGAAGCGGTCAGCGGTCGAAGTCGCCGCTGGCCTCGGGCTGGTAGCGCAGCGCCTGGATCAGCAGGTCGCCGCTGGCGCCATGGCCGGCCTGCCAGCGGACCCGCTCGCCCACGCTGCGGCCCAGCAGGCTGAGGCCCACCGGCGACAGCACCGAGATGCGGCCCTGCTCGGGCCGGGCCTCGGCCGGGTAGCACAGCGTCAGCCGCTGCTGCTGGCCGGGTTGCGGGCCCAGCACCTCGATCTCGGAGTTCATCGACACGACGTCGGCCGGCAGCTGCCGCGACGGCAGCAGCTCGGCGCCATCGAGCAGGTCCTGCAGCGCAGCGTGCGCGGACGCCTCCGGCAGGCGGTTCAGGCGGCGGTGGTCAAGCTCGCTGAGCAGGCGCTCGCCAGCGTTGGCAGTGGCGGGAAAGGCGGACATGGCAGACCTCGGTCAGGGCCGTGCCGCCTGGTGCACAGGGTTGGCGGCGGCACGGCATCGCGCGGGGTGTGGGCCCGGCGATCGAGGTTGCGCTGATGAAGGGAAGAACGGGGATCGCCGGGCTCAGGAGTCTGCGACCGGGCGCTGGATGGCCACGGCCGCACGCAGGCCCGCCACCGTGTCGGCGGTGGGCGTGTTGCGCTGCTGGCGGGCGGGGTTCTTCATGACGGGACACATTGTGCCCCAGGGGCGGGCTCAGCCGCCGAGGCGCTGGCGTGCGGCCTCACGGATGGCCGTCAGTGTGCTGCGCGAGGTGGACACGTCACTGGACAGGCGCAGGTGCAGCAGCGCCGGCTTGCCCGAAGCGATGGCGCCATCCAGCGCCGGGCCGACCTGCTCGGTGGTCTCGGCAAAGAAGGCCGCGAAGCCGAAGGCCTCGGCGAGCTTGGTGAAGTCGGGGTTGAACAGGTCGCTGCCCGACACGCGACCCGGGTACTCGCGCTCCTGGTGCATGCGGATGGTGCCGTAGGTGCCGTTGTCGACGACGACCACCAGCAGCTTCTTCGCGCCGTAGCCCGTGGCCGTGGCCAGCTCCTGGCCGGTCATCAGGAAGTCGCCGTCGCCGGCGATGTTGACGGCCCAGCGCTCGTCCTGCAGCAGCGCTGCGGCAACGGCTGCGGGCACGCCGTAGCCCATCGCGCCGGAGGTCGGCGCCAGCTGCGTCTTGCCGAAGCGGTGCAGGCCCGTGTAGCGGTGGAAGCGGTGCAGCCAGCCGCTGTAGTTGCCGGCGCCGTTCGTGAAGATCGTGCCTTCGGGCAGCTTGGCGTCGATGAGGCGGATGACCTCGGCCATGTCCAGCGGCGCGACCGGCGTGGGCTGCAGGTTGGCCCGGTAGTCGGCATTCGCGGCGGCGGTCCAGTCGCGCCACGCGATGGCGGCGGGCGGCGGCAGCAGCGCCAGTGCAGGCGCGGCCTGACTCATGCTGGCATTGATCAGCAGCTCGGCCGTGTAGACGCGGCCCAGTTCCTCGGCGCCGGCATGGATGTGGACGAGTGCCTGAGCCGGGCGCGGCGCCTGCAGCAGCGTGTAGCCGCCGGTCGTCATCTCGCCCAGGCGCGGGCCGATGGCGAGGATGAGGTCGGCGTCCTTCACGCGGGCGGCCAGCCTCGGGTTGATGCCAATGCCCACGTCGCCCGCGTAATTCGGGTGCGCGTTGTCGAACAGGTCCTGGAAGCGGAACGCGCAGCCCACCGGCAGCTGCCAGGCTTCAGCGAAATGCTGCAGTGCGGCCGTCGCCTCGGTGGTCCAGCCGCCGCCGCCGGCGATGACCAGTGGCTTCTTCGCCGCCGCCAGGCGTTCGCGCAGTTCGGCCAGCGCGGCGGGCGTCGGCGCGGCCTCGGCCGGGCGTGCCGGCGTGACGACGGGCGCCGTGATCGGCTTCGTCAGCATGTCCTCGGGCAGCACCAGCACCACCGGGCCGGGCCGGCCCTGCATCGCGGTGTGGAAGGCGCGCGCCACGTACTCCGGCAGGCGCTCGGCCTCGTGCACCTCGCCCACCCACTTGGCCATGCCCAGCGTGCCGGGGCCGAACATCTGGCGGTAGTCCACCTCCTGGAAGGCCTCGCGGTCGCGCTGGTCGCTGGCCACCTGGCCGATGAACAAGATCATCGGCGTGCTGTCCTGGAAGGCCGTGTGCAGGCCGATGCTGGCGTTGGTGGCGCCAGGCCCGCGCGTGACGAAGCAGATGCCAGGGCGGCCCGTCAGCTTTCCCTGCGCCTCTGCCATGAAGGCCGCGCCGCCTTCCTGGCGGCAGGCGATGAAGCGGATCTTGTCCGCATGCTCGTGGAAACCGTCCAGCACCGCGAGATAGCTCTCGCCGGGCACGCCGAACACGGTGTCCACACCCTGGGCGATCAGCGCCTCGACCAGCTTGTGGCCGGCCAGGCGCGGGGTGTCTGCTTGTCTAGTCATGTGGACACTGTAGCCGGCCGCCGCGCCGCCAGGCATGGTCACAAACGCGTCGTCCATAACCTGCGGTTGCCGAGCTTGTGCATCGGGTCATTCCTGGCAGGACCACGCACGCGGGCCTGGAAGCGCACCCACGTTGCCGCCGGGGCCGCGCTAGCGTGAGCCTTCGATCGCCCGCTCCATCAGCTTGTCCTTGAGCCGGCTGTCGGGCGTGAGGTCCAGCGCCCGATGCAGAGACGACGGTCCGCTGCTGCCAGGATCGGCGGGCTTGGGCACGGGTGTCGCCGGCAGCACGTTGACGGGCGCTGCCGTCACGGCCAGCTCCTGGTGTCCGGCGGGGCATTCGGCGTTGGTATAGGACACCTGCTGCTCCTTGACGCACTTGCGCATCGAGCCTGGCCTGAAGCGGGACGTCGCCTTGGCCGGCGCGGCGACCTGCGACGGTTCGCTGAAGACCGGTATCGCCTGGCCCGGCGAAGGGATCGAGCCCAGCCAGCCCCGCAGCGACTCACGCTTGTGCCAGCCCAGCCCCAGGGCTGCCAGCAGCAGCAAGCTCATAACCAGACCACGAATTGACATCGAAGGACCACCCGCAACGAGATGGCGGGCACTGTAGCCGCCGCCCCGGCGGCTACTTGCGGGCTTCCAGCTTCTTCACCCGTTCCGTCAGCGCGTCGACCTTCAGCAGCACCGCCTTGATGTCGGCCATGGAGGGCATGTTCTTCTTGATTTCCTCCACCTCCTTGACGATGACGCTCAGCTTGGCAGCCAGTGCGATCTGCGCGGCCTTGCCTTCGCGGAACTCCTTGGCGGCGAGGCCCGCGAGCCGGGTGCCCTCGGCAAACTCGCCCTGCCACTCCCTCATGCGGGTTTCGACGCGCTCGATGCGGGCGCGCTCCTTGGCCAGCACGGGCTCCAGGTTCTTGGCAATCTGAACGAACGGATCGTCTCCAGGCATCGGGTCCTCCTGATCAGTTTCCTTGACGCGTTGGCAATGGTAGTGCGCGACCACGATGCCGGCGCCGCGTGATCCGCCCCGTGTCACGCGGTCCACGTCGGGCGCCTCAGCGCCGCAGCAGCGTCAGGCCGATCAGCCGCGACACCACGGCGACCAGATACATGACGCCGACGAACATCTCAAGGCTGGTCAGCGCGCGCGCCAGCGGCTTCACCGGAATCACGTCGCCGATGCCCGTACTGGACAGCAGCGCGAAGCTCAGGAACATCAGCTCGGTCCAGGTGCGCGGCTGCTCGGCATTGACGGCCGCCGAGAAGCTGCCCGGCTGCACCGCCTGCAGCACGACGAAGGCATAGGCGAAGCCCCAGGCCAGCAGCGTGAACGTGGCACCGGCCGCGAACAACTCGTCGGTGGTCGCGTGCATGTCGTTCATCATGTAGGCGACCAGGCTGCCCGCGGCGTAGAAGTAGAACAAGGCCTCCAGCGCGGCCGACCAGGGCTGCAGCCAGTGCATGTCCAGCGCCGCCTGCAGCACCAGCATGACGATGGCCGGCAGCGCCAGGCACACGCTCAGCCACATCAGCCCGGGCGTGCGGCGCACCATGCGCGTGGTGACCACCAGCACCGCGATGCCGAAGGCGCTCAGCGCCAGCGGGCCGATGCGGGTGGACTCCAGCAGCGGGTACAGCAGCAGCCCGGCCAGCTGCACGATCAGCAGGATGGCCGAGGGGTGGCGCCGCGTCAGGGCCAGAAGTCGTCGGTGGCGGACTTGCATGGCGGGATTCTCTGCGCGGCCCGGCCCAGCCCCCGCCCCGGCGCAGAGTCGGACTTCCCTTCATGCGTAAGGCCCGCCACCGCGCTTCATGGAAAATCGCGGCCCGCAATTCGCAGAGCGCCCGACGGCGCGGAGGACCAGACTTGAGCGTCGATCACAGCACCCCGGGGCACACCAACCCGCAGCAGGTTGCAGAAGCATTCACCAGCGCACGCGCCGCCGGCCAGTCCATCGCAGCCTATCCGGGCACGCCGCCGGCCGATCTCGACACGGCCTACGCGGTGCAGGCCGCCGCCATCGCGCGCTGGCCCGACGCGGTCAAGGGCTGGAAGGTCGCCCGCGTGAACCCCGCGTTCGCCGCGCAGTTCCCCGAGGAACGCCTGATCGGCCCGGCCTTCGCGCGCAACGTGCACCCGGTCGCGCCCGGTGGCACAGCGACCTGCCCGGTGTTCGACGGCGGCTTTGCGGCCGTCGAGGCCGAGGTGGTCATCGTCGTCGCGGCGGACTCGCCGGCCGGCAAGACCGACTGGACGGCGGAAACCGTGCTGCCGCTGGTGAAGTCCATGCACATCGGCGTCGAGGTCGCGAGCAGCCCGCTGGCGACGCTGAACGACATCGGCCCCGGCGCCGTCATCTCCGACTTCGGCAACAACTGGGGTGTGGTCGTCGGCGCGGAGATCGCCAACTGGCGCGAGCTGGAAACGATTGACGTCGAGACCTTCATCGACGGCCAGTCGGTGGGCACCGGCAAGGTCGCCATCAAGCCCGGCCCGCTGGGCGCGCTGGCCTTCACGCTGAACAAGCGCGCGCAGCAGGGCCAGATCCTGCGCGCCGGCGACGTCATCTCGACCGGCATGATCACCGGCGTGCACGACATCCGCATCGGCCAGCAGTCGCGCCATGTGTTCGACGGCTGCGGCGAAGTGAACGTTCAGATCACCCGCGCCACCGCGGCCTGAAGCCAGCCGGCTAGCGCTTGCCGGTGACGTCCGGCGGCGCGTTGCCGGGCGCGCCGGTCTCCTGGCGCGCCACCTCCTTGATGGCGGCGTCCGCGGCCTGCAGGCCGTGGTTGCGCTCCACGGCCTGCATCGTGCCGTCCTTGGCCAGCGTCCACTCCCGGAACGAGGCGTCGCGCGCCGGCGCGCGGCGCATCTCGGCAAGGATGGCGCCGCGGGTCACGCCCGTCTCGATGCGGCTCTGCCACTGCCGCGCCCACTGGGCCGCGGGCTCGTCGCGGCCGTTGCGCGCCATGGCGCCCAGCGCGCGGTGCGCCTCGTCCGCCTTGCCGATGAAGGCATAGGCCAGTGCGGCGGAGCGCCCCAGCGCGTCAACTTCTCGCGTCGCCTGCCAGGCCATGATGACGTCCTCCAGCGCGGCCTGTGCCGGCACGTCCGTCGCGGCCACCTCGGCCTGGAAGGCCGCGAGCGCCGTCTCCGTGGACGACGGACTCAGCTCGCGAGCCCGCTGCAGATGCCGCCGGGCGAGCTCGGCCTGGGCACGCCGAGCCTCGCCCTCGCTGCGCTCCGCCAGGCGCAGGTAGGCCACACCGAGCAGATGGCGCGCCGCGAAGTGCGCCTCCTCGTCCTTCAGCAGCGCCTCCAGCGCGGCCACCGCGTGCTGCGGATGGCCCCATTCGATCTGTGCGCGGCTCAGCGTGAGGCGCGCCAGCTCGTCGCTCGGGAAGCGCGGCGCCAGCGCGGCCAGCCGCTGCAGCAGCGCCTCACCGGCCGGCCGGCCCGGGCAGGCCCTCAGCGCGGCATTCGCCAGCACGAATTCGCCCGCGGCCTGCGGCAGGCTGCGGAAGCTCACGCGCGTGGCAGGCTGCGTCGGCTGCGCCACCCGCAGCGCGGCAAAGCCCTTGAGCCCATAGCGCCACATCACCTCGCTGAGTTCGGACTTCTTCAGGCCGAAGGCGCGCTCGAAGGCCGGCGTCGGCGCCAGGCCGCGCTCGACCAGCGCGAGGTAGGTGTTCAGGCGCTTGCGGTGCTCGTCCGACGACAGCATGTAGTGCGTCAGCAGCCAGGCCTTGGCCTCGAACTCCAGGCGCACGCCGGCCGCACCAGCGTAGTTGCGCGCATCGGCGAGCCGCTCCTCCAGCACGTCGTCGTAGTCCAGGCTGTACTGGTGGCCGTCGCCGAGGAACTTCAGGTAGGCGCCCAGCCCCTTGGGCACACGGCCCAGCACCATCTGCGTGTCGGAGAAGCGCACGCTGGAGAAGTACTGCGCAAAGCCGTCGATGAAGGACGCGGGCGTGCGGATGTCGGTATGGCGGTACAGGAAGTGCCGCGCATAGGCTTCGAAGATGTGGGACAGCGTGTCGTCCAGCGGCGCCTTGTCCAGCTGCGCGTCGGCCAGGCTGGGGATGCGCTCCAGGTGCACGCCGAAGCCCTGCACGCCGGCCGCGCAGCTGCTGTACAGGCCCACGGCGTCGGCCGGCGGGCTGGCGGCGATCTCGCGCAGGTCGGAGGCGCTGTTGTGGAAGTACAGCGTCAGCTTGGGTTCCTGCCGCTGCGCCTCGCGCTCCGGCAGCACGTAGAGGCGCAGCAGGTGGTCGAGCTTCTCCAGGTTGCCCAGCAGCAGGGCGACGTCGTCCTCGCCGGCGTCGGAGTACACGATGAAGCGCCGGCTCTCGGCCCGGAACCAGTGCGAGACCGCCGCCTTCTTGCCGGCCACCGTCACGCGGGGCTGCAGGTTCGTCGCGCCTGCCGGCTGGGCGGCGGCGGGGACGGTGGACAGCAGGCAGAGGGCGGCGGCGAGCAGGCTCGTCCGAGGGCCGTGGCGCATGGAGCTTCCTTTGACGGTGCGAGGGGCGGTCCGGCGCGCGCCGGCCGGTCATCGTAAGGGCACTAGCATCGCCTCATGCTGACGCTGACCCAGACCCTCGCCTTCCTCGCCGCCGCGCTGCTGCTGACCGCCACGCCGGGGCCGGACAACCTGATGGTGCTGAGCATGGGCATGTCGCGCGGGCGGCGGGCCGGCATCGCGTTCGGGCTGGGCTGCGCGTTGGGCTGCCTGAGCCACACGCTGCTGGCCGTGGTGGGCATCAGCGCGTTGGTGGCGGCCTCACCACTCGCGTTCACGGCGCTGAAGTGGGCCGGCGGCGCCTACCTGCTGTGGATGGGCGTGCAGGCCTGGCGGCATGCGGGCGCCGTGCGCCTGGGCGGTGACGCGGTGGCCGAGGCGCCGCTGCGCCAGCTGTTCGCGAAGGGTCTGGTCGCCAACGCGATCAACCCCAAGGTGGTGCTGTTCTTTCTGTCCTTCCTGCCGCAGTTCGTCGTGGCGTCGCAGGGCCGGGTGGCGTGGCAGCTGGGCCTGCTGGGCCTGCTGTTCACCGCGCAGGCGGCGCTGCTGTTCGGGCTGCTGGGCTGGTTCTCCGGCGGCGTCGGCGCCTGGCTGAACCGCCGGCCCGGCGCCGGGCGGTGGCTGGACCGGCTGGCGGGCACGGTGTTCATCGGCCTGGGGCTGCGGATGATCGCGGCGCGCTAGGTCACGTCAGCTCTCGGGGTCGTCGCCGAACTCGCGCAGTTCCTGCGCGCAGCGGCAGGCCGCGGCGATCTTTGAAGCCCACCCGATGGCGGCGTCGCGCGTGGGCAACTCCAGCACACAGAAGCCGCCGTCGAACTCCTTGGTCTGTGCATAGGTGCCCTGCGACAAGCTGCCGTCCGCGGCCACCATGACCGGCGCAACATCGCTGTTGATGCCACCGCCGAACACATACACGCCCGCTGCCTTGGCCTCGCGGATGACGCCACGGGCGGCTTCGCCCACGGCAGCCAGCTCCGCCGCAGGAACGTCCATCGCCGACGCGGGAAAGGAGACCAGGTATTTCGTCATCGCGCGGTCCTTGGCTTGAAGTGGCGCCCCAGTGTGCCGGCTCCCGCCCTCAGCTCACGATGCCCTGCGCCCGCAGCCGCGCGATCTGCTCGCCCGTCAGCCCCAGCTCCGTCAGCACCGCGTCCGAGTGCTGCCCCAGCGCCGGCGCATTGCGGCGGTGGCCACCGGGCGTGGCCGACAGCTTGGGGCAGATGCCGGGCACGTCGAGGCTGCGCCCGTCGGGCAGCTGCACCTGCTGCACCATGCCGCGCGCACGGTAGTGCGGGTCGGCGGCGATGTCGGCCACCGTGTAGATGCGCCCGGCCGGCACGTCGGCGCCTTCCAGCGCCTGCAGCACGGCGTCCACCGGCCGCTGCGCGGCCCAGGCGCCTATGGCCGCGTCGATCTCGGCCACGCGAGCCACGCGGCCGGCGTTGTCGGCGAGGGCCGGGTCTTGCCCGAGGTCGTCGCGCCCGATCAGTGCCATCAGCCGGCGGAAGATGCTGTCACCGTTGCCGGCCACCAGCGCATAGCCACCGTCCGCGCAGCGGTAGGCGTTGGACGGCGCGATGCCCGGCATGGCGCTGCCGGCCGGCTCGCGCACCACGCCGAAGGCGCTGTACTCGGGCAGCAGGCTTTCCATGCAGTTGAAGACGGCCTC
>CBFGPX010000075.1:0-17304 GCA_965650725.1 uncultured Comamonadaceae bacterium
AGGCGCGAGCGCAGGCGGCGCCAGGCGACGTCGCGGTTGCTGTGCTGGCTGCGGCCGTCCTGGCACTGCACGACGATGCCGGTCGGGATGTGCGTCAGGCGAACGGCCGAGTCGGTCTTGTTGATGTGCTGGCCGCCGGCGCCGCTGGCGCGGAAGGTGTCGGTGCGCACGTCGGCCGGGTTGATGTCGATCTCGATGGAGTCGTCGACCTCCGGGTAGACGAACAGCGACGCGAACGACGTGTGCCGGCCGCCGGATGAGTCGAACGGCGACTTGCGGACGAGGCGGTGCACGCCGGTCTCGGTGCGCAGCAGGCCGAAGGCGTACTCGCCTTCCACCTTGATGGTGGCGCTCTTGATGCCGGCCACGTCGCCCGGCGTCTCGTCTTCCAGCGTGGCCTTGAAGCCCTTGCGTTCGCAGTACTTCAGGTACTGGCGCAGCAGCATGCCGGCCCAGTCGCAGGCCTCGGTGCCGCCGGCGCCGGCCTGGATGTCGATGAAGCAGTTGCTCGGGTCGGCCGGGTTGTTGAACATGCGGCGGAACTCGAGTTCCTCGACCTTGGTGCGCAACGTCGCCGCATCGGCCTCGATGGCCAGCATGCCCGCCTCATCGCCTTCCTCACGGCTCATTTCGAACAACTCGGCGTTGTCGGCCAGCGAGGAGGTCAGGTGGTTGATGGTCTCGACCACCGTTTCGAGCTGGCGCTTCTCCTTGCCCAGCTCCTGTGCGCGCTTGGGATCGTTCCAGACGTTGGGATTTTCCAGCGCGGCGTTGACTTCGTTCAGTCGCAGTGCTTTGCGATCGAAGTCAAAGATACCCCCTTAGCGCGTCGGTGCGCGCTGAGAGGTCGGCCAGGGAATTGCCGATTTGGTTGATGTGTTCGATGTCCATGACGGAGCGTGTCGGATTGGCAAAGCGGTGATTTTCTCATGGGCGAGAATGGGTCCCATGACGGTTTCTTCGCATGCCGACTACTGGCGCCGGACGCGGCGGCTGACCGCCTGGCTGCTGCTGGCCTGGATGGTGGTCGCGTTCGCGCCGGTCTATTTCGCGCGGGAGCTGAGCCTGGAGGTGTTTGGCTGGCCGCTGGCCTTCTGGCTGGCGTCGCAAGGCGCGCTGCTGGGCTTCTGCGCCATCGTCATCGTCTACGCGCGCGCCATGAACCGGCTGGATGCGCAGGCGTCCGGCGAGTCGGGCTGACCGCTCAGCGCTGCCGCACCGCGTTCTCCATGCGGCGGGTCTCGGCCTCGCCGAAGTGCCGCACATAGCACTGCCTCACCCAGCCCGTCTTGACCAGCACCGCCAGCTGCTGTGCCAGCAGCGCAATCGTGTGCTGCGGCACGGCCTTGCGGTTCACGTACAGGCCCAGCACCTGCGGCCGGGCCTCGGGCTCGTCGATGAGGACCAGCTCGGGCGGCAACACGCCGTCGCGGCGCAGCTTCAGGTGCACGGCATTGGGCATCAGCGCCGCCTGCACGCGGCGGGCGGCCAGCTTGGCGCCGAGGTTGGCGAAGTCGGCGGAGTACTCGGCCCGGCGGATGGCGAGCAGTTGCTCCAGGTGGTCGTCGACGCGGCTGTTGGTGCGTATGCCGCGCACCACGCCCAGCGTGAGCTCCGGCCGGCGGATGAGGTCGGCCAGCCCGCGCAGGCCGTCCGCCGCCTCCGGCACCACCAGCAGGTCGTGCTTGGTGTAGCCATAGGGCAGGTAGGCGCCGACGGCGTCGCGCTCCGGGGTGCGCATCATGGACGTGATGATGTCGACCGCGCCGCGGTCGAAGTCCGCCAGCCCGCGGGCGCGCGGCAGGTAGCTGAGCATCAGGACACAGCCGGTGCGGGCCTGCAGCTCCCGCGTCAGGTCGGGGATGAAGCCGCGGACCTCGCCCTGCTCCAGGTAGCAGCCCAGCCCCAGGTCGGACACCGCCACCACCAGCGGCCGGCGGCAGCTGGCCCGCGCGCTGGCGGCACCGCACAGCGCCACCAGCGCCAGCCAGGCGCGGCGCCGGCTGAGCGTGAGAGGCGAGGCTTCGTGGCCGGTCATGGCTCCATTCTGCCGACGCAGATGCCGCCTTCAGGGCGCCGGGTGGGCCCGGGCCATGCTGGCGCGGGTCAAGCGAGAAATAGTTCCAGCCTGGCCGCCAGCGCCTCCGGCTGGTCGTGGTGCAGCATGTGGCCGGCGTCTTGCAGCACATGGCGCTGCACGTCGGGCACGACGGCCAGCCGCGCCTCGAACTCCTCGCGCGGGAAGCGGCTGCCCCAGAAGCGCGCCAACTGGTCGTCGCTGCCCTCGACCCAAAGCGTGGGCGCCGTGATGCGCTGCCAGCAGGCCAGCACCTCGGCCTTGCGGTACAGCACGGGGTTGGCCAGCTTGTGCGCCGGGTCGGCGTTGAGCTGGAAGCCCTCGGGGGTTTCGCGTGCCCAGTGCTGCGCCAGCCAGCCCGCCTTGTCGGCCGCCAACCGCGGGTTGTTCTTGCGCAGCCGCTCGGCCACGTCGGCCAGCGTCGCGTAGGGGCGCAGCGAGGGCGGCGCCTTCAGCTCGTCCAGCCAGCGCGCCAGCCGCTCGGGCGCGGCGGCGGGCGCCACGTCGGGCATGCCGAAGCCTTCCAGGTTGACCAGCCGGCGCACGCGGCCGGGCCGCACGCCGGCATAGCTCATCGCCACATTGCCGCCCATGCTGTGGCCCAACAGGTCCACGGGCGCGTCGGGGCTGAGCAGGTCCAGCAGCGCGTCGAGGTCACCCAGGTAGTCGGGGAACCAATAGCAGTCGGCGCCGCTCGTCGCGCTGAGGCCGAAGCCGCGCCAGTCCAGCGCGATGACCTCGCGGTCGGCGCGCATCGCATCGACGACGAACTGGAACGAGGCGCCCACGTCCATCCAGCCGTGCACCATCACCAGCGGCGGGCGGCCGGGCGAGGCTTCGCCCCAGCGCAGGATGTGATGACGCAGGCCACGAAGGCTGACGAAGTCGCTGCGATGGACGCGACGAGGCGCATAGACATGGGGCATATCCGCACTTTAGGACAGCCCAGTCCGCTGACAATGCCGTCACCATGCCCGCACCCCGCCACGACATCCGCGCCGCCGAGCCGCGCGACCTGAATGCCATCGTCCAGCTCATCGGTGAACTGGCCGAGTTCGAGAACCTGACGCATCTGCTGGAGGTCACGCCCGACCGGCTGGAGCCGCACCTGTTCGGCGACGAGCCTTCCGCCGAGTGTCTGGTGGGCGAGGTGGATGGCCAGGTGGTCGCCTTTGCGCTGTTCTACAAGAACTTCTCCACCTTTCTGTCCAAGCCGGGCCTGTACCTGGAAGACCTGTACGTGCGCCCGGCGCACCGCCGCAGCGGCCTGGGCAAGGCGCTGCTGATCCAGCTCGCCCAGCTGGCTTGCGAGCGCGGCTATGGCCGTTTCGACTGGACCGTGCTGGACTGGAACGAGGACGCCATCCGCTTCTACGAGAAGCTGGGCGCCGAGGTGCTGCCGGACTGGCGCATCTGCCGCCTGACCGGCGATGCACTGGAGCGTTATGCCGACGGCGACCGTCCCAGCATGTGGTCGCCCTCGGCCTGGCTGGGGCTCTGAGCTCGTCCTCACTTTCGACTAATTCGGGCTCACTAGCATCCGTTGCCCCGCCGATGGCAGCGGGGGTTTTGCGGAGGCCGCTTGAACACCCGAATCCATGTGAACGGTGCCACGCATGTCGTGGATGCCGAACCCGACACGCCTCTGCTGTGGGTGCTGCGTGACCATCTCAGCCTGACCGGCACCAAGTTCGGCTGCGGTGCGGGCGTCTGTGGCGCCTGCAGCGTGCACCTGAACGGCCAGCTCGCGCGCAGCTGCGTGATGCCGCTGTCGGCCGTGGGGGAGGCCAGGGTCGCCACCATCGAGGCCTTGTCGCCCGACCGCTCGCACCGGCTGCAGCAGGCCTGGATCGCCGAGCAGGTGCCGCAGTGCGGCTACTGCCAGTCCGGCATGCTGATGGCTGCGGCGGCGCTGCTGGCGCATACGCCCCGGCCCACCGACGAGGACATCGACGCCGCCGTCACCAACCTGTGCCGCTGCGGAACCTATTCGCGCATCCGCCGCGCCATCAAGGCGGCCAGCGCATGAGTGCGGCCCCACTGAACCGGCGGGACTTCCTCAAGTCGGGCGCACTGCTGATCCCCCTCGGCGCATCGGCGCAGGCCGCGGCGCCAACGCACGTGGCGCACTGGGTGCGCATCGCCGCTGACGGCACGGTCACGCTGCTGTCCAACACCAGCGAGATCGGCCAGGGCACCGGCACGGCCATCGCGCAGATCCTGGCGGACGAGCTGGACCTGGACTGGTCGCGCGTGCGCATCGAGATGGCGCCCATCGAGGCGCGCTACTTCAACCCCGGCCGCAATGAGTACGCCACCTACGGCAGCAGCGGCATCGGCATGCAGTACGACATGCTGCGCAAGGCGGGCGCGCAGGGGCGGGCTGTGCTGATGCAGGCGGCGGCGCGGCGCTGGGGTGTGGTGCCTGCGGCCTGCGACACCCGCGACGGCGCCGTGCTGCATGCGGCCAGCGGTCGTCGCCTGGCCTACGCCGAGCTGGTGGCGCAGGCCGCGCAGCTGCCGCTGCCCGAGGCGCCGCCGCTGATGCCGCGCGAGCGCCTGCGCTACGTCGGCCGCGACGTGCCGCGGCTGGACCTGCCGGCCAAGACCGACGGCTCGGCCGTGTTCGGCATCGACGTGCGCCTGCCCGGCCTGCTGCGCGCCGCCATCCTGCAGTGCCCTTCGTTCGGCGGCCGGCTGCAGGACGTGGACCCGGCGCCCGCGCTGGCGATGCGTGGCGTCCGCCAGGTTGTGAGGCTCGATGACGCGGTCGTTGTGGTCGCCGACACCTGGTGGCGCGCCCGCACGGCGTTGGCGGCGTTGAAGCCGCATTGGGATCTGCGTCAGGCCAGCCGCCACAGCACCGCCGGCCATGCCGCCGCGCTGCGTCGGGCCGTCGGCAAGGACGGGCCCTTGCACGTGCCGCCCAACAGCAACGCCAAGGACTTGCTGGCCCGCCACGCCAAGGCCGCCGTCGGGCGCGCCAGCCTGCAGAGCGTCTACACCGTGCCCTTCCTCGCCCACGCGACGATGGAGCCGATGAACGCGACGGCGCGGGTCGATGCCCGTGGCGCCGAGCTCTGGTTGCCCACGCAGATCCAGTCCTTCACGCGCGAAGCGGTCGCGCAGGCGCTGGGCCTCACGCCCGAGCAGGTGACGCTGCACACCACGCTGGCCGGAGGCGGCTTCGGCCGGCGCATGGAGTTGGATTTCGCGCTGCAGGCCGCGCGCATCGCCGCGCAGTGCGGTGGCGCACCGGTGCAGCTGATCTGGAGCCGCGAGGAGGATATGCGGCACGACTACTACCGCCCTGCCGCCGCCGTGAAGCTGAGCGCCTGGACCGACCGCGACGGCCTGCTCGCGGCGTTGCGCACAGACATGGCCTGCGAGTCGCTGTTCCACTACACCGGCGAAGGGGCCTTGCGCGACCTCGCCACGCCGGTAGACCCCAGCGCCGTCGGCGAACTGCCCGACTACTACCGCGGCGTGGCGCTGCGCACCCACGTCACCACGGTGGACGCCGGCGTGCCGGTCGGCTTCTGGCGCTCGGTGGCGGCCAGCCAGAACGTGTTCGCCTATGAATGCCTGATCGACGAGCTGGCCCGGCGCGCGCGCACCGACGCCTTGGCCTACCGCCGCCGCCTGCTGGCCGGCGACGCGCGCTCGCTGGCGCTGCTGGACGTGCTGGCCGCGCGCTCCCGCTGGGGCCGGGGCTTGCCGGGGCGCCACCACGGCTTGGCGTTCTCGAAGGCCAACGGCAGCATCGTCGCCCATGTCGTCGAGGTGTCGGTCGATGCGACCCGGCGCGTCACCCTCCACCAGGTCTGGACGGCCATCGACTGCGGCATCGCCATCAACCCCGCCAACGTGCGGGCACAGGTCGAGGGCAGCATCGTGTTCGCGCTGTCGGCTGCCTTTTTCGGCCAGATCACGCTGAAGCACGGCGCCGTCGAGCAGTCCAACTTCTCGGACTACCCGCTGGTCACGATGGCGCAGACACCGCCCTGCGAGGTCATCGTGATGGACAGCACCGAGAAGCCCGGCGGCGCCGGCGAGGAAGCGGTGGGCGGCTTCGCGCCGGCCTTGGTCAACGCCCTCGCGTCGGCCACCGGGCGGCGGCTGCTTTCGCTGCCCCTGGCCAGCCACGGCTACCGGCTCTGATCGCCCCGCCCCCCGGGCTTGCCCTGAGCCCGGGCCGGGGCCGGCTGGCTAGCATCAGCGCCCCTTCTCCCTACTCGGGTGGCCCATGGCGGTGGACCGATACGCGCAGCTGCATGCCGACTTCCGCTGGCAGGTGCCCGACGACTTCAACATCGCCGAAGCCTGCTGCGGCCGCTGGGCGCGCGACACGCCCGAGGCCACGGCCATCCATTTCGACAGCGAGAGCGGCTGTCGCGCCAGTTACAGCTATGCGCAGCTGCAGCGTGCCGCCAACCGCTTGTCCAACGCGCTGCTGGCCCAGGGCGTGCGCCGCGGCCACCGCGTCGCCATCGTGCTGCCGCAGCGCTTCGAGACGGCGGTGGCCCACATGGCCATCCAGCAGATCGGCGCCGTCGCCATGCCGCTGTCCATGCTGTTCGGTGCCGAGGCGCTGGAGTACCGGCTGCAGGACAGCGGCGCCGTGCTGGCGATCGCGGCCTGCGAGGTGCTGCCGGTGCTGCGCGAGGCGCGGGCGCGCTGCCCCGCGCTGCGCCGCATCCTCGTCGTGGGCCAATGCCGCGTGGACTGCGACGAGCTGCCGTGGATGCAGGCGCTGCAGGCCGAGGCCGCCCGCTTCAAGCCGGTGGCGACGCGCGCCGACGACCCCGCCATCCTGATCTACACCAGCGGCACCACCGGCAACCCCAAGGGCGCGCTGATCCCGCAGCGGGCGCTGATCGGCAACCTCAGCGGCTTCGTCGCCAGCCAGAACTGGTTCGGCTTCGATCCCTTCCACATCGAGCGGCCCAGCGACGCCGTGTTCTGGAGCCCGGCCGACTGGGCCTGGACCGGCGGCCTGATGGACGCGCTGCTGCCCACGCTCTATTTCGGCCGGCCCATCGTGGCCTGGCAGGGGCGTTTCTCGGCGGCCAAGGCCTTCGAGCTGATGGCCGGCTACGGCGTCACGCATGCCTTCCTGTTCCCGACGGCGCTGAAGGCCATGATGAAGGCCGAGCCTCATCCCGGGCGACACGCGCTGAAGCTGCAGGCCCTGATGAGCGCCGGCGAGGCCGTCGGCGACGCGGTGTTCAGCTGGTGCCGCGACGTGCTGGGCGTGCCGGTCAACGAGATGTTCGGCCAGACCGAGATGAACTACGTGGTCGGCAACTGCCAGGCGCTGTGGCCGGCCAGGCCGGGCAGCATGGGTCGAGCCTACCCCGGCCACCGCGTGGCCGTCATCGATGACGACGGCCGCGAGTGCGCGCCGGGCGTCACCGGCGAGGTGGCCGTACACGCGCGTGACCGCCACGGCGAGCCCGACCCGGTGTTCTTCCTGGGCTACTGGAACAACGAAGCGGCGACCCGCGCCAAGTTCACCGGCGACCCCGCCGACAGCTGGTGCCGCACCGGCGACCTGGCGCGCCTGGACGCCGACGGCACGCTCTGGTACGAGGGCCGCGCGGACGACGTGTTCAAGAGCGCCGGCTACCGCATCGGGCCCGGCGAGATCGAGAACTGCCTGCTCAAGCATCCGGCGGTGGCCAACGCGGCCGTGGTGCCCAAGCCCGACGCCGAGCGTGGCGCGCTGGTGAAGGCCTATGTGGTGCTGGCCGAGGGCTGGGCGGGCGACGCGGCGCTGGTGGAGGCCTTGCAGGCGCACGTGAAGGCGCGGCTGGCGCCCTACGAGTACCCCAAGGAGATCGAGTTCATCGAGGCGCTGCCCATGACCACCACCGGCAAGGTGCAGCGCCGCGTGCTGCGGCTGCAGGAGCAGACGCGTGCTCAGGCAGGCTCAGCTCACCTGCACTTGTAGGGCTTGCCCATCATGCGCGGCGCGCGAGGCGCGACGTTGCCGTTGAAGGGGTCCGTGTCGCTGATGCGCGAGCGGAAGATCTCCACGCAGGTGTTGCCGCGGCGCATGACGCTGCGGTGCTCGCCGAGGGCGCCGACGGCCTGGACGTTGTTCTCGCTGGTCTTCTCTTCCACCCAGGCGCCGGCGCCGCCGGTGGCGTCGGCGATGCGGTCTTCCAGCGTCAGGCGTGGCGTGTTGCTGCGCGGGTCGTCCAGCGCCGGGTTGCGCGCCGCCGCGGCCGACGCGGCGTAGCCGGGCGGCAGTGTCAGGCGCAGCGGCGCGCGCGGTGGCGCAGCGGCGGGCGCCGCGACCTCCGGGGGCGGCAGCGTGATCGCGGTGGACGGTTGCGTGTCGGCGGGCAGCGGGATGGCGGGCATGATCGGCACCGCAGCGGGCACCGGTGCCACGGTGCGCGCGACGGGGAGCGGCCGTGATTCGCGGGGCGGCGCGGCGGCCACCTTGGGAGGCAGCAGCCGCAGCGTCACCAGCCGCCGCTCGCCCTGCCCGGGCTGCGGCGCACGGTGCAGCCACAGCGCCGCCAGCAGCCCGGCGTGCAGGGCGATGACGAACAGGCGCGCCGGCCAGCGGTGGTGCATGGCTGCGCTCGACCGCTCAGAGCTTCAGGGACAGCTTGCTGCCGGGCGGTGGCACGAGCCGGGCCGCGTCGGGCCAGTTCTCCTGGCCGGTCAGCACGGTGCAGGGGCGGCTCTTCTCGCCCTTCTTCGTGTCGGGTTCGCGCTCGTTGGGCGTCTGCGGCAGCGGTAGCCCCAGCAACTGGCCGCCGGCATCGCGCCATTCCAGCTCCCAGGTGGGCGTGTCGCTGCAGATGCGCACGCCCTGGCCGCGCGGGAACAGCCAGCGCAGATAGAAGGGCAGCAACTCCTCGCGCAGCGTGCGGCCCACGCGCAGGATCTGGCGCACCTTGGCCAGATCCAGTTGTTCGGGCGGCGTGGTCAGCGCGATGCTGCCGCGCACGGCCATCTGGCCCTTGGCCGCGTTGGTGGCCAGGTCGGCGGTCTTGGCCTCGGCCTCGGGCAGGATGGGCAGGTCGAAGCGGCCTTCGGCATCAAGCTTGATCGGATGATCGGCCTCGTCGCTGCGCACGGCCAGCCGGATGTCGGCCAGCGGCTTCTTGCTCTTCGCGCTGTCGACCTGGAAGTCCATGCGGAACAGGCCCTCGCCGTACTGGCGCATCTTGCTGAGCACGGTGTTGATCTGTGCGTAGGGCATGACACTGCCATCGCGCTTCAGCTCGGTCATCACGGGGGGCAGCACATGGGTCTGGGCATGGGCGGCATCGGCCGCCAGCAGCAGTGAACAGATCAGGGGGCGCAGCATGGATCCTCAGTGGTCATCGTCGGGCGGCTCGGGGCCGGGTTCCCAGGCCAGCAGGTCGCCGGGCTGGCATTGCAGGACTTCGCAGATGCGGGCCAGCGTGTCGAAGCGCACGCCGCGCACCTTGCCGCTCTTGAGCAGCGACAGATTGGCCTCGGTGATGCCCACGCGCTCGGCCAGCTCGCGCGAACGCATCTTGCGGCGCGCGAGCATGACGTCGAGGGTGACGACGATGGGCATGTCAGCGGCGCCCGGCCGCCCGAAGGCGCTGACGCGCCCCCTCGGGGGGCGGTGAGCGAAGCGAGTGTGGGGGCGTCATTTCTTCAGACGAATTCAGCGTTCTCGTCGGCGACGCGGGCCGCCTCGTGCAGCACCTGCGCGAGCGCCAGCAGCAGCAGGCCGAACAGCAGCGCCAGGTAGTGGTCCGACGACAGGCCGAACCACAGCTGGCGTTCGCCCTGGGGGTTGCCCAGCGTCAGCGCCAGGATGGCCAGCATGCGGCCCAGCGGCTGGGCGGCGGCCAGCAGGCACAGCGCCAGGCCCAGCCGGCGCAGATGCCGGGCCGGCTGACGCGCCAGCAGCTCGCCGCGCGCGAAGCAGCCGAACAGCGCCCACATCTGCGACAGCGCGAACACGCTGACGCCGGCCGGCAACAGCGTGGCTAGCAGCGCACCGATGCGCGAGCCCATGTCCAGCTGGATCTTGGGAATGCCCCATTGCTGCGTGATCACCTCGGCCACCCAGTCGGGCTGGGCCCAGAACAGGAAGGGCATGGTGCCCAGGAACAGCGCACCCACCAGGCTCAGCACCCGCACGATCCACGCCAGGCGGCGTATGCGTCGCAGACCGTCGGTGGAGAAGGAGTCGGGCATGGTGGCCTTCGTGAAACGAGAAAAACTTACTGTAAAACAATAAATAGTTGCTGCATCAAGGAATTTTCACCAGCCCCCGAGAATGGCGGGATGAGCAAGAAGAGCAGCCATGTCAGCGAGACCCCGGCCACGCAGGCGCTGAAGCGCGCGGGCGTGAGCTACACCGAGCACCTCTACGACTACGTGGAACACGGCGGCACGGCCGAGTCGTCCAAGCAACTGGGCGTGGACGAGCATGCGGTGGTGAAGACGCTGGTCATGCAGGACGAGGCCCAGCAGCCGCTGATCGTGCTGATGCACGGCGACCGCACGGTCAGCCTGAAGGAGCTGGCGCGGCAGATCCCGTGCAAGAAGGTCGAGCCCTGCAAGCCCGAGGTGGCGCAACGCCACAGCGGCTACCAGGTGGGCGGCACCTCGCCGTTCGGCGTGCGCAAGGCCATGCCCGTGTTCGTCGAGGCCAGCATCCTGGCGTTGCCGAAGATCTGCATCAACGGCGGGCGGCGCGGCTACCTGGTGGGCATCGAGCCCCGCGTGCTGACCGAGCTGCTGGGCGCCAGGCCGGTGAACTGTGCGAACTGAGACGCCGCGCCGGCGGTGGGCCGGGCTGCATGAAAATGCCGTCCCATGCAAAACATCCTCCCCCTGCTGGCCGCCCTGGCCGGCTACCTGATCGGGTCGCTGTCCTTCGCCGTCATCGTCAGCCGCGTGATGGGCCTGTCGGACCCGCGTTCCTACGGCTCGGGCAACCCCGGCGCCACCAATGTGCTGCGCTCGGGCAACAAGGCCGCGGCCATCCTGACCCTGGTGTTCGACGCGCTGAAGGGCTACCTGCCCGTGCTGGCCGTGGCCATCTGGGGGCCGCGCTGGGGCCTGGGCGAAGGCACGGCCGCGCTGGTGGGCCTGGCGGCCTTCATCGGTCACCTGTGGCCGGTGTTCTTCAGGTTCCAGGGCGGCAAGGGCGTGGCCACGGCGGCCGGCGTCATCTTTGCGCTCAATCCGATCCTGGGGGTGGCGACGCTGGCGACCTGGGTCATCATTGCCTGGTTCAGCCGCTACTCCTCGCTGGCCGCCATCGTGTCGGCCGCGTTCGCGCCGATGTATCAGTTGCTGATTTGGGAAGCCGGCCCCACGGCGCTGGCCCTCATCATCATGGGCTTGCTGCTGGTGTGGCGCCACCAGGCCAACATCAAGAAACTGCTGGCCGGCACCGAGAGCAAGCTGGGCCAGAAGGCCGCCGGTGCCGCCAAGCCCGCCGTCAAAACCTCCACCAAGCCTCGAAAGAAATCATGAGCAATTCCGCCCCCGTCGAACGTTTTGACATCGGCGCCCGCCTGTCCGAGATGGCCGTCTACAACGGCGTCGCCTACCTGGCCGGCCAGGTCCCCGAGGACGCCACGGCCGACGTGACCGGCCAGACGGCCCAGGTGCTGGCCGCCATCGACAAGCTGCTGGCCCGTGCCGGCACCGACAAGACCCGCATCCTGCGCGCGCAGATCTTCCTGACCGACCGTGCCGACTTCGCCGGCATGAACGCCGCGTGGGACGCCTGGGTCGCCGAAGGCCACGCGCCGCCGCGGGCCACCGTCATCGCCGGCCTGGCCCGCCCGGAGTGGAAGGTCGAGATCGTCGTTACGGCCGCGGTGTAAGCACCCCGGCGCGTTCCAGCCAGAAACCGGTGTCGAAGCGCTGCTCGACACCGGTTTTTTCATTGACGAGCCAGAACTCGCGGCCGTCCGTACTGGCGCGCACCACCTCGCCCGCATGCCGCCCGGCCGTGACGCGTCGCCCCACCGCGCTGGCCGGGAAGCCCGGTTGACGCGCCAGCTCCTCCAGCGGCTGCGCGGTGCGCCCGTCGGCAGCCAGCCGCAGCTTATGCACCAGCGGCGCCAGGAAGGCGCCCGCGGCGTCGGCGGGCGACACGAACACCACCAGCTTGGCCTGCGCGCGGCTCAAGGCCACGTTCAGCAGGCGCTGCGCGTCCTCGCCGTGCAGGAAGGGCTGGGCGCCGTCGGCCGGGTCGAACAGCACCACCGGCGCCTCGCTGCCCTGGGCCCGGTGCACGGTGCTGACACGCAGCGATTCCGGCACGTCGCGGGTGCGCAAGGCCTGGCGGATCAGCGCGCGCTGCGCGCGGAACGGGGTCAGCACGATCAGCTCGTCGGGCCGCCAGGCGCCGCTTGCCAGCGCTGCCGAGATCAGCTCGGCGATGGCCTCGGCCGACTCGCGCCGCGCCGGCCCGCGCTCGTGGGCCGACCAGCCGCCGTCGCGCTGCACGCGGTGCAGGTGTACGTGGACGTCCGGGCCGATGTCACCCAGCGCCCGCTGCCGCGCGGCCAGCCAGTCCGCCGAGGCCGCGGCATCCACTGCCACGCGCAGCTTGCCGTCGTAGAACAGCTCGCTGACCAGATCGCCGATGGGCGCGGCCATGCGCGACTGCTCGTCCAGCAGCGCGACCGACGTGCCCGCGCGCGGCATCTCGGCGAACGCCGAACGCCCCAGCCAGCGGCGCGCGAGCCGGTCGTCGCTGCGCAGCACCGGCGACAGCTGCTGCGGGTCGCCCGCGAACAGCCGCGCGCGGCCCAGCGGCATCAAGGCCAGCGTGTGCGCGAGGCTGACCTGGCTGGCCTCGTCGAACACGACGAGGTCGAACGGCGGCTCGCCGTCGGTGGCCAGTTCGCGCAGCGACTTCAGCGTGAACGCGGCGCGCGTGGTCGTCATCGCCGCCAGCCGGCAGCGCAGCAGCACGCGCAGCGATGACGCGCGCAACTCGTCGCGCAACGCGGCCACGCGGTCGGCCCAGGTCTTCAGCGCGGTCGCATCGCGCGCCGGCGGCCGCTGGCTCTCGGTGCGGGCCAGCCGGGCGATCAACGCGCTGTCCTCGGTCGGGATCAGGTGCTCGCGGCCCTCGTAGGCGGCGGCGTCGAAGCGCGTGCCCAGTCGCTGAACGACGGGACGAAGATGCTCGCGCCGGCCCTTCTGCAGCGCCTTGTCGACGGCCAGCGTCGCCAGGTCCACCGCGTGGTTGGTGGTGGACAGCAGCAACACGCGCGCGTCGGGTCGCGTGTCCAGGTACTCGGCCAGCAGCACGCCGAGCGTCGTCGTCTTGCCGGTGCCGGGCGGTCCCCACAGGAAGGCGCTGCTGTGGCCGATGAGGCCCAGCGCCTGCCGCTGCGCCGTGCGCAGCCAGCGAAAGGGCGCGCCCGTCAGCGTCGGGCCGGCCTCGACGGTCTCGGGCCGGGACAGGTCCGGCAGGCAGGCCCACGCGCGCTCGGCCCAGGCCGTGTCCCACCACGCGTCGGCCACCGCGTTCAGGAAGCGTGTCGGGTACAGGCGGATCAGGTGGTCGGCTGGCGGCGGCGCGCTGCTGGCGTTCTGCAGCACCAGTTGATCGTCCTCGGCCACGACGGCCAGCACGCTGGCGCCGCCCTTGGCCGGGCTGCCCCACCAGGCGGAAGCGCCGTCCAGGCTGTCGTCCAGCAGCGCCTGCGCCGACGCCGCACCCGGCCGCTGGCCCTCGGCGAACACATAGCCCGGCTCCAGCGTCACGCGCCACAGCGGGCCGTCGCGTTCGCTCTTCAGCACCTTGAAGTCGTAGTACTCGGGCGTGGCCGACAGCTCGGCGCCCAGCGCCGCACGCACGTCGGCAAGGCTCATCGCGGGGTAAGGGCGGTTTCGGGGAGGCGGGACTTTACCGGGCCTCGCGCGCCGCGCGCCAGGCGCGGTCCTGCGCCTGGCGCTGGCGCTCCACCTCCGTCACCCGCTCGCGCTGCTGTGCCTGCCACTGCGTCTGCGCGTGCGACAGCTTGGGCGCCGATTCGAGTTCGGCCTTCATCAGCGCCGGCAGGTCAGGGTCGCCCGGGTTGACCCAGCGCGCCGAGAGCTGGACCTGCAACGGCCCCTGCGCCGTCTTGGCTGCGAACTGGACCAGGCTGCCGTTGAGCTTCAGCGCCTGCCAGTCGCCCAGCACATGCTGGCAGGTCTCGTCCAGCACCTGGCCGGTCGGGCGCAAGCTGCCGTCCTCGAACACGTGCAGCGTCAGGTCCAGGCACCAGCCCTGCTGCGGGGCCTGCAGCGACACGCCCCAGGGACTCCCGACAAGGCCTTGCCGGGTCGGCAGCTGCAGCTTGCGATGCGTCCAGGCGTTGCCATCCAGCTGCGACGCCAGCTCGAAGATCAGGCCCTGGCCATCGATGCGCTGCGCCGTGACCGTCGGCAATGCCTGCTGCGCTGCGCGTGCCAGCAGCGCCGCGCCGCAGCCGATGCCGAGCAACAGCGCCGCGCCGGCCAGCCGCCGGGTGCGGGATGTCGCGCCGTGCCGGGCCAGCATGCGCATGCGCTGCACCAGCGGGTGCCGCGCGGCCCAGCCGCTGGCCAACGCGGGCTGCGGCCCGGCGGCGTGGGCCGCCAGCATGGCCTGCGCATAGGTGGCCAAGGTTGACCGGTCCGACCCGCCGCGCAGCACCGCGGCATCGCAGGCCAGCTCCTGGTCGTCGCGCATGCGCCGCCAGGCCCACCAGGCCAGCGGGTTGAACCACTGCAGGCCCAGCAGCGCGGCGCCCAGCAGGTTCCAGGCGTTGTCGTGCCGGCGCGCGTGCACCGCCTCGTGGGCCAGCACCAGCCGGCGGGCCTGCGCGTCGAAGCGCTGCTCGAAATCGCGCGGCAGCACCAGACGGTGCGGCCAGATGCCGATGACCGCCGGGCTGGCGCCGGCCGGGGCGAGCAAGCGGCCATCGGGCTCGCGGCGCAGGCGGCGCAGGTAGCGACGTTGCATCGCGATCTGGGCGGCGGCCTGCAGCGCGGCACCCAGGCCCCAGGCAAGCAGCCAGAGGGGCTCGGCCGAGGGTGACGGCGTCACGGCGGACTGCAGCATCGGCAGGGTCTGGCCGAGGGCGATGGGCAGCGCGACGGCCGAGTTCAGCGGCAGCGCTGCTTCGGCCAGTGGCGGCTGTGGCAGCCACGGACTGAGCATCAGCAGCGGCACCATCAGCCAGGCCGGATACGCGGTCTGCGCGCCCAGGCCGCGCAGCAGCAGCGGGCGCAGCAGCGCGATCAGCACGACGCCTGCGCTGAACAGCAGCGTCAGGCGCGTCAGGCTGTCGAACAGGATCTCAGGATTCATGGAGGCTCCCCGGGTGGCGTGGCGGCTCTGGTGGCCGTGGCTACTTCGCCAGCAGCGTCGGCGTGATGGCCAGCGACAGGTGTTCGGACCCGCTCGGGTCGTCGCGCCCCTGTTCGATGAGGGCCTTGACGCCGTTCTTCGTGATCAAGCGTGGCTTGGAGACGGTCGCCAGCGGCAGGCCCTTCTTGACCTCGGTCCGCACTTCGATCTTGTCGTCGCCGAGGCCGCGCGCCTCGATGTCGATGGCGAGCTGCCCGGGCGTGGGCTGGTCCGGCGTGCCGTTCAGCATCACGGTGGCGCGCTTGCCGGCGGCGACGCGCAGCGTCGGCTGGGTGCGGTAGGTCTCGTTGCCGGCCCGGTAGCTGAGGTCCAGCTTCAGCTCGATGTCGGTGGTGGCGCTGGCGGCATCGGTGCCCACGGCCTGCACGGCACCGGCGCCGACCAGCGTGAGGGTTGCGAGCAGGCCCAGGCCCAGTGCGCGGCGGGTGGGGCTGAGGGGAGCGAGCTTCAACATGTGCATCCTTTCGACGAGGGGGTGAGGAGACCGCCAGCCCGCCCAGGGCAGGCCGGCGGGCATGGGGCTCTGCGCCAGCAGCAGCGCGCGGCCGTAGGCGGCTTCGGAACCGGGGTGGCGGGCCATGACGGCGGCGTCGCAGGCGAGTTCCTGGTCGGCCCGCATGCAGCGCAGCGCCAGCCAGGCCAGCGGGTTGAACCAGTGCAGCACGCAGACCAGCGCGCCCAGCGCATTCCAGTGGTTGTCGCGGCGGGCGCGGTGCACCTCCTCGTGGGCCAGCACCAGCTCGCGCTGACGCGCATCGAAGCGCTGCGCGAAGTCCGCCGGCAAGGCCACGCGGGGCCGCAGCAGGCCCACCAGGGCAGGGCCGCTGCCGGCCGGCGACTGCCAGCGGCCCTCGTGCAAGACCAGGCCGCGCTGGTAGCGACGCTGCAGCTGCGCCAGCCGCAACAGCATGGCTGCGGCACCGGCGGCCCACAGCGCCGCCAGCAGCGGCGGCCAGCCGGGCGCGGAGGGCGTGAGGCTGGGCGCGGCGGCCAGCAGCGGCTGCACGCGTGTGGCGACCTCGGCCTTCAGCACCAGCGCCGGCGCGCTGGCCGGCAGCGCCGCGGCCAGCATCAGCAGCGGCACCAGGCCCCAGGCGGCATAGCGCAGCCCGGGCCCGAAGTGCTTCAGCAACGGCCGGCGCAGCAGGAGCAGCAGCGCCACGGCCAGGCTCAGCGCCAGCGATTGGCGGCCCAGCAGGGCCAGCCAGGAGGGGAGGTTGGGCATCACGGCTTCTTGCCCGTCTTGGGAGTTTCGTAGTCCTGCAGCAGCTGCTTCAGCGCGGCCACGTCGTCCGGCTTCAGCCGGCGCTGGCTGCTGAACTGCGCCACCAGCGGCGCCAGGCTGCCGCCGAACAGGCGGTCCAGCAGCCCGGTGGCCTGCTGGTTCAGCCAGTCCTCGCGCGGCAGCAGCGGGCGGTACAGGAAGCGCCGGCCGTCCTTGTCGGCGGTGATGGCGCCCTTGTTGAGCAGGCGGTTCAGCAGCGTCTTGACCGTGGCCGGCTGCCAGCCTTGCGTGGCGCCCAGCTCGGCGGCCAGTTCCTCGGCGGTCTGCGGGGAGCGCTGCCACAGCAAGGTCATGACCTGGCTCTCGGCATCGCTGATCTGGGGGGTGTCGCTCATGATTACGTGTGTAAACGGTGATGAATGATTACGTTTGTAAACGATTCCGTCAAGCGCTGTTCTTGGCAATTAAAGTCGTAGACAGAAAATTAGAGTCGTGAACAACACCGCAGCATCCATGCGGCTTGGCGGCGAGTCTTTCGATCTCGTCGCGGCTGGCGCAGGCAAGGTAGCCCTGGCCTGCCCCCAGAACCCGTACCAGTCGATGTGAGGAATCCGCTGGGTTGAA
>CBFGPX010000076.1:0-17264 GCA_965650725.1 uncultured Comamonadaceae bacterium
CGCTTCCAGTGGTGGCGTCCAGGACATCACAAATCCCGCGACGCGGCAGGTGACCGGGCGGTTGGCGCTGGGAACGCCCGTCGAGGTCGAGCGGGCCGTGGCTGCCGCGTGGCGGGCCTTCGACAGCTATTCGAAGTTTTCGGTGGCCGAGCGCATCACGCTGCTGGACCGCATCGCCGATCTGCACGACGCCCGCGCCGACGACATGGCGCGGGCGGTGACCGCCGACATCGGCACGCCCACCCACTTCGCCCGGCTGACGGTGGGTGCAGGGGCCGCCCAGTTCCGCCTGCTGGCGCGATCCCTGGAGGACTACCCGTTCACCGCCGAGCGGGGCACGACGTGCATCGTCAAGGAACCCATCGGCGTCTGCGCGCTGATTCCGCCGTGGAACTATCCCGGCATGCAGTCGGCAGAGAAGATCGCCCCGGCCTTGGCCGCCGGCTGCAGCATGATCCTCAAACCCGGCACGCCCTACACGGGCCAGGTGCTGGCCGAGATCCTGCACGAAGCGGGCGTGCCACGCGGGATCTTCAACCTCGTCAACGGTCGGGGATCGACCGTGGGCACGGCGTTGAGCCAGCATCCCTACGTCGACATGGTGGCGTTCACTGGTTCGACGGCGGTTGGCATCCAGGTTCAGAAGGACGCCGCCGACACCATCAAGCGGGTCACGCTGGAACTGGGAGGCAAGTCGCCACACATCGTGCTGCCGAACGCCGACCTTGCCGCGGCAGCTCGCCACGCCGTGACCGGCGCGATGAGCAATGCGGGCCAGACCTGCGCGGCACCGACCCGTACCCTGGTGCCGAGGCGCCACAAGGACGCGTTCGAACGACAGCTCTGCATCGCCATCAACGCGCTGGTCGTTGGCGATCCGACGACCGCGGTCGACATGGGCCCCGTGGCCAACGAAGCCCAGTGGCACACCGTCCAGCGCTACATCCAGCAAGGGCTGGAGGATGGGGCTCGGCTGATTACCGGAGGGGCTGGGCATCCGCAGGGGCTGGAGCACGGTTGGTTTGTGCAGCCCACGGCCTTCGGTGATGTGCACAACCAGATGTCCATCGCCCGCGACGAGATCTTCGGGCCGGTCATGTCAGTGATCTGTTACGACAGCGTCGAAGAGGCCATCGAAATCGCCAATGACAGCCCCTATGGCCTCGCGGCCTATGTGGATGGCGGTGACCCGGATGACCTCCAGCGCGTGGCCTCATGCCTGCGCGCCGGGCAGGTCATGCTCAACGGCGCCCTGCCGGACATCAGCGCTCCGTTCGGTGGCTACAAGCACTCGGGCAACGGCCGCATCTGGGGGCTGGCGGGCTTGGAGGAATACCTGGAGACGAAGGCGATCGTGGGGCGGTGAGGCCCAGGGGCATGCTCCATGCTCAGGAGGCCTGCGGTGTCAGGGTGTCGATGCGCCGGGGCAAGGGTCCGAAGTAGGACTGCGGCAGCCGGTCCCGATACACCACCATCTGCTGCACGACCATGCCGGGGTCCACCATCGCCAGCGTCAGCACATGCCGCCCCGGCGCGGCGATGTGCAGCCTGAACTTGATCACGCGCATGTCGGTGCGCGCGTTGACTCCATGGGCGGCGCCGAGAAATTCCTGCGACTCGCGGTCCTGCGCATTGAAGACGCTTTGCACCTGCGGCGCGGCGTCATCGATCCACATCGCCACGGACAGCTGGTGGGCCGGATTGAATCGCTGGGTCGGGGCCGTGATCAGGTCGACCTGGTAGTCCCCGGCCTGCGCCACGTAGATGGGGTACTCGAGGCGCGGCGCCTGGCGCGGATCCGGGAACGAGGCGGCATTGACGGGCACAGGCATGTAGGCGGCGTCCACCCTGCCGTAATCAGGCACGGCCAGCCATTGCACGCCCGCCACGTCCACCTGCCGTGCAAAGCCGTGCGCGGGGATGCTGAACGCGCCCCTCAGGCTGCCCCAGGCCCCCTGGGCGTCACGCCGCTGGGATGCCGAGGCGCCGATGGCCCGCACGCCGATGCGCACCCGCTCGACACCGCCACTCACCTCGATGGCGCCGTCGACTTCTCCGTCGGGAAGGCGCTCCCAATCGATAGACACCTGGTAACGGACGTCCTGCACACCGGCAGAGAACGCCGGCACGATTGCGAGCCGGATCCATGGCTGCCGCGGGACGACCTTCACGTCGAGCGCCCGCAGCCCTCGAGGGAAGACTTCGAACCAGCTGTCGCTACGCCGCAAGCCATCGAAGACCGGCAGCGCGGGCGGCAGGTAGTAACCCGGCCAGGCGTGGGGCGCGCCGTCCACGCTGACGCCGAAGCGGGCATCGTCGGGTGCGTCCAGCCGTGTCGTGGGTGGCGGAATGTCAAACGTGGGCTGATACCAATCGAAGTAGCCCATGTAGGTCTGGTCCATCAGGTGGTTCCACTTGCCACCGGACAGGGCGTGATAACGATCGCGCAAGCGCCGAGACGCCGCAAACAGCTGTTGCACCAGGGCCTCTTCGTCATTCGTGCTGGCCCGCCCTTGCTGCGCAAAGCGCTGGTTGCGCGCCGCGGCCACCAGCAGTTCATTCAGGTTGGCGCAGGCCGAGATCGGATGCAGCACCAGTTGGTTGAAGGCGTCGTGCTGATCGGGCGCCAGCGCTGCGTCGACAAGCTCGGCGCGGCGTCGCAGGTCCTGCCACAACGCCACGATCCGGGCCGCTTCGCCATGGTGTTCCAGGCTGTAGGTGTCGGGCTTCAGGACCTCAGGCTTGCGCCAGGCATTGGCCTTGGCATAAGCGGCGACCAGGCTGGCGATTTCCTTTGCGTGCGTGCCGCCGAACTCTCGGGCAGCCCAGTCCTGCATCCAGGCCTGGAGCTTTTCACGTCCCACCGAGGCCGGATCCCAGGCCATGGATAGAAAGAACTCGATGGGAAGCTCCAGCGGCTTGAGATCGCCCACGTTGGCGATCCAGATCCGGTCTGCGCCGTGATGCAGGGCCAGGTTGAGCTGTTCCCAGAGCTTGGGCAACGGGTTGGTGTTGATCCACTTGTATGAATAGGGGCCGCCATTCATGTCGAGGTGGTGGTACACGCCAAATCCGCCGGGGCGCGCCGCACGCTCGGCCGCCGTCGGCAGCCGACGCAGGTATCCGACGTTGTCGTCACTAAACATCAAGGTGACATCGGGCGGCAGCTTGAGCCCTGCGTCGTAGTACTTCTGCACCTCGGTGAACAGCACCCAGACCTGTGGGATGTCCGCGATCGACCGCCCGGTTTCCTGCACCAGCAGTTGCCGCTGGTCGCCGATGACCTGCTCCAGCAGGCGAATGTCCGACTGCAAGCCGCCGGTGCCCTCAAGCGCCACGTCGCCATCGCCGCGCATGCCCAGCGTCACCAGCAACTCATGTTGCTTGCTGCGGGCGGCCCCTTCGCGGAAGAACTCGCGGATGGCCTGGCGGTTGCTCACGTAGTTCCACTGCCCGTTGCCCAGTTGCGCGCGCCGGTCTGTGAACTCCTTGTGCGCCCGGTTCATGGGCTCGTGATGCGACGTGCCCATGACGATGCCGTACTCGTGTGCCAATGCGGCATTGCGGGGGTCGTCCTCGGCGAATGCGTTGTTCCACATGGCCGGCCACAGGTAGTTGGCACGCAGCCGCAGCAGCAGCTCGAAGACCTTGACGTAGAAGCTTGAGTTCATGCCGCCAAACTTCTCACGGGTCCAGCCCGACAGGCAGGGGGCCTCGTTGTTCAGGAAGATGCCGCGGTACTTGACGGCCGGCGAGCCTTGCACGCGACGGCCAGCGTCGATCCAGACCTCGGCACGGCGCGTGACCGGCACATCCGCCCACCAATACCAGGGCGAGACCCCCATGCAGCGTGAGAGGTCATAGGCGCCGTAGATCGTGCCGCGATTGTCGGCGCCAGCAATGACCAGCGCCTCGTCGACACCGGGGAAAGGCTGAGCGACCGTCTGCACGACATAGGCCTCCCATTGGCCGAGGACGCCGCGTGTGTCCAGCTTGCCTCGCCTGGCCAGGTCCTGCACCAGCGGGCTGGCATCCAGGGCCCCGATGATCACCACTCGCGGTGCCGTCAACGGCCGAGAAACCACCGACGGCGCTGCACGGCCCGTCACCCTGCCCACGTCGGCCGCCAGGTCGGCCGCCACGCGCTGGACGCCTGGGTGGTCCTGCGCATCGACCCAGATGGGCGTCGATTCCGTAGCCGTGGCGATTGCGAAGCCGCGACTCCGCCTAGCAAAGCCGACGGCCGATGCCAGCACATTACCGGCAAGAGCGGCCGCCACCGGGGCCGCCAGCAGGTCTCGACGTGTAATCAAACAGAACTCCGATGCACGTGCATAGCAACGATGTTGGGCTACGTCAGTTGCAAGCCTGAAGGTCGGGATACAAGCCATCTGGAAGCACCAGGTGGCCAGGTCCGGAGTGGCAAGGTTCAGGTTGAACGGCTGCGCCCGGAAGAGCGGAAACGCTGTTGCCACACACTCAGCAGCAGGACTTCTTGGCATGGACGACCCGGCTCGCCGCCCATCGATCGATGGTGGCGACAGTGACACGCCAGCTCATCCAGGCGAGCGATGTTGATCGAGGGGCTGGCGTGAGTCCAATCACTATTGATTGCGTTGCCATCGCAAGATCAGCATCAGCCACCTCAACCTGGTGTGCGCCTAGTGATCGGCGACGACCTCACAGAGGGTTACCAGAACCGATGGATACCGGACAGCGTTATTCGATTTCGTAGTGCCCGACACCTCGCCGCCCGTTTCTGCCACCGTAGGTGCGCCAGGCAACGCAATGACTGCTTCAAGCCCGGTACCGTGAATGCGATCCGCGAACTCGAACGACGGCACCCGCTGCCAAGCTGCCAGCCAGCTCAAACATCCGATTGGGTCCGCCAAGTAGCCATCCCGACCACCTGCGCCGCCTGTGTCCGGCTACATCCCCACCATGCCCCCCAGCCAGCGCGCCACCAGCCCATCAAAGGCCAGCTTGCCATCCACCGCCGCGACGCAGATGCACTCGCTGCCGTCCTGAACGACCGGCTGGTGATGCACCTCGCCGTCGGCGAGGTCGAAGTCGCCCGGGCCGAACAGCGCCCGGCCGTCGTGGAAGCGGCCGTAGATGATCTGCGTCAGCTCGGTGCCGGTGTGCGTGTGCGACGGCAGGTACTTGCCGGCGCCGATGCGCAGCAGGAAGACGTTGGCCTCGGGCGCGTCCGGCAGCGTCACGCGGCTCCAGCGCATGCCGGGGCCCAGCCAGCGCCAGCGGGTGGCGCTGGCGTCGCGCAGCGCGCGCGGCCAGATCGCGCCGGCGGGCAGCGGCGGCGGCGGGTTGGCCTTGCGCCGGGCGGCCGGCGCCGGCGGCGCATCGATGCGGGCCAGCACGCTGGCCAGTGCGTCGTCGCGCATGGCGGCGGGCGGCTCGTCGTCCAGCAAGGCCCCGCCCACCGCGCGCAGCGGCGCCACGCGCTCGCGGCATTCCGGGCACAGCTCCAGGTGCACGGCGACGACGGCGCGCATGCCGGCGGCCAGCGAGCCGCCGGCATAGCTCAGCAGCACGTCGTCGGTGGGGTGGTGGCGGATGACGGAGGACTCCATGGCGGTCTTCATTGATCCAGCAGCCGGCGCAGGTGCTGCACGGCCAGGCGCATGCGCGACTTCACCGTGCCCAGCGGGATGCCCAGCTCGGCCGCGATGCGCGCATGCGGTTCGTCGTCGTAGTAGGACAGGCGCAGCACCTGCGCCTGCTCGGGGGGCAGCTGGCGCAGCGCGTCACGCACGCGCTGGGTCAGCCGGGCTGCGTCCAGCAGCTCGCCGCTGCCGGGCTGTTCGGCGGCCAGCAGGTCGAACTCGAAGCATTCGTCGCCCGCGCCGTCCAGTTGCCGGCGCCGCGCGGCGTCCACGCGCAGGTTGCGCGCAATGGTGAAGATCCAGGTGGACGCGGCCGCCTGCGCCGGGTTGAACAGCGCGGCCTTGCGCCAGACGTTCACCATGGCCTCCTGCGCCAGCTCCTCGGCCTGCTCGTCGCTGCTGCCGCTGCGCATCAGCCAGCTTTTCAGCCGCGGCGCGAAATGCAGGAACAGTCGGCCGAAGGCGGCACGGTCCTGGCTGTCGGCCACGCGCGCCAGCTCGGCCGACCAGTCGGGGTCGGGCGGCGCGGCGGCGCGGTCGGGGTTGAGGGGAACGACGGACAAGTGGCGGGCTCCCGCGGATTGAGGGGCCGTGTCGTTGCGCGCGTCGAGGGGTCGGGAGAAGCCCATGCGCCCTTGTACGCAAGTCGCGGCAGGCTGGATCATCGCCGCGAAGCGATCCAAGCGCGGCCCGGCTGCGTACAAGCGCCAAATCGCCAGGAGCGCCCATGCCCCCCTCCACCGCCCATGATCGCCAGCCGCCCGTCCAGGCCCCGGACGACCGCCGGCTGCGCATCGCCGTCGTCGGCAGCGGCATCGCGGGCCTGTCCTGCGCCTGGCTGCTGTCGCAGCGCCACGAAGTGCAGGTGTTCGAGGCCGACGGTCGCATCGGCGGCCACAGCCACACGGTGGACGCGCCCTGCGGCGGCGCCAGCGTGCCGGTGGACACCGGCTTCATCGTCTACAACGAGCCGGCCTACCCCAATCTGAGCGCCCTGTTCCGGCACCTGGACGTGCCGACGCGGGCGTCCGACATGTCGTTTGCCGTCAGCCTGGACGGCGGTGCGCTGGAATATGCGGGCACCGACCTGAACGGCCTGTTCGCCCAGCGCAGCAACCTGCTGCGCCCGCGCTTCTGGGCCATGCTGCGCGAGCTGCTGCGCTTCTACCGCGAGGCCCCCGGCGACGCCGCCACGCAGGGCGAGCAGTCGCTGGACGCCTACCTCGATGCGCGCGGCTATGGCCGCGCCTTCCGCGACGACCACCTCTACCCCATGGGTGCAGCCATCTGGTCGTGCAGCGCCGAGCGCATCGGCGACTACCCGGTCAGCGCGTTCGTGCGCTTCTGCGAGAACCACGGGCTGCTGCAGGTCAGCGGCCGGCCCGTCTGGCGCACCGTGGACGGCGGCAGCCGCGAGTACGTGCGCCGGCTGACGGCGGGCTTCGCTGACCGCCTCCACCGCGACCAGCCGGTGACGGCCGTGCAGCGCGGCCCGGACGGCGTGCGGCTGCGCATCCGCCACGATGACTGGACCGCTCCCTTCGACCAGGTGGTGCTGGCCACGCATGCCGACCAGGCGCTGCGCCTGCTGGACGCGCCCAGCGAGGACGAGCGCCGGCTGCTGGGCGCCTTCGGCTACACCCGCAACCACGCGGTGCTGCACAGCGACCCGGCGCTGATGCCGCGGCGGCGCTCGGTGTGGTGCAGCTGGAACTACCTGGCCGAGCGACGGGGCGATACGCTGCCCACCGTGACCTACTGGATGAACCGGCTGCAACCGCACCTGCCGCAGGGGCCGGCGGCGGCGCCGCTGTTCGTCACGCTGAACCCCGCGCAGCCGCCGCGGCCCGAGCACCTGATCCGCACCGAGGTCTACGAGCACCCGCGCTTCGACGCCGCCGCCATCGCCGCGCAGCGCGAGCTGTGGACGCTGCAGGGCCGGCAGCGCACCTGGTTCTGCGGCGCGCACTTCGGCTCCGGCTTCCACGAGGACGGGCTGCAGGCCGGCCTTGCCGTGGCCGAGGCACTGGGCGGCGTGCGCCGCCCCTGGTCGGTGGCAAGCGAGTCCGGCCGCATCCACCTGCCCGAAGCGCTGGCCACCGCATGAGTTCCGCGCTCTACGCCGGCCACGTGACGCACCAGCGGCTGCAGCCGCTGCGCCACCGGCTGCGCTACCGCATGTTCTCGCTGCTGCTGGACCTGGACGACATCGACGCGCTGGGCGCGCGGCTGCGCTGGTTCTCGGTGGGGCGCTTCAACCTGTTCAGCTTCCGGCCCGCCGACCACGGCGACGGCAGCGCCACCACCGTGGCAGGCCTGCGCGCGCACATCGACGCGCGGCTGCGCGAGGCCGGTTTGCCGACCGGTGGCGCCGTGCGGCTGCTGGCCATGCCGCGCGTGCTGGGCTATGCCTTCAACCCCTTGAGCATCTGGTTCTGCGATGCGCCGGACGGCCGGCTGCAGGCCATCGTCTACGAAGTCAACAACACCTTCGGCCAGCGGCACAGCTACCTGATCGAGGTGGGCGAACAGGCCGATGGCGTCATTTCGCAGCACTGCGACAAGCAGATGTATGTGTCGCCCTTCCTGGGCATGGCGCTGCAGTACCGCTTCCGCATCACGCCGCCGGGCGAGCACCTGGGCGTGGGCATCAGCGTGCACGACGCCGACGGCGCGGCCGTGCTGAACGCGCGCCTGGACGCCCACCAGCGCCCTCTGACCGACGGCCAGCTGCTGCGCGCCTTCGTGACCCACCCGCTGCTGACGCTCAAGGTCGTCGCCGGCATCCACTGGGAGGCGCTGCGCCTGTGGATCAAGGGCGCACGCCTGCACGCGCGCCCGGCCGCCCCCGACCAATCGCTGACCGTGGTGCGCCACGCCGACCCGAGCTGACCCCCATGACCTCCACCACCGCGCACGCCCCCACCCCCCTGCCCGCCGCCACGCTGAGCGGCGACGCGCTGACGGCCCGCCACGCACCGCTACGGGCGCTGCTGTCGCGCCTGCAGTGCGGCCAGCTCGCGCTGACGCTGCCCGACGGTCGCCGCGTGCAAGCCACCGGCGCCCTGCCCGGCCCGCGCGCGCAGCTGCAGTTGCACCGCTGGCGCGCGCTGCTGCGCCTGCTCTTCGAAGGCGACCTGGGCCTGGCCTTCGCCTTCCGCGACGGCGACTGGAGCAGCCCCGACCCGACCGCCCTGCTGTCGCTGGGCCTGGCCAACGAGGCGGCGCTGGGTGGCATGACCGACGCCCGTGGGCCGGCGCGCTGGCTGGCCAAGCTCTACCACCGAGCGCGCGCCAACACCAAGCGCGGCAGCCGGCACAACATCGCCTTCCACTACGACCTGGGCAATGCCTTCTACGCGCGCTGGCTGGACTCGACCATGCTGTACTCCAGCGCGCTGTTCGAGAACGAGGCCGACTCGCTGGAGGCCGCGCAGGCGCAGCGGCTGGACCGCATCGTGCAGCTGCTGGACCTCAAGCCCGGCATGCGCGTGCTGGAGATCGGCTGTGGCTGGGGCACGCTGGCCGCCACGCTGGCGCAGCGCTGCGGCGTCGAGGTGGTGGGCGTGACCCTGTCCACCGAGCAACTGGCCTTCGCCCGCGAGCGCGCTGCGCAATGGGGCGTGGCCGAGCGCGTGGACCTGCGGCTGCAGGACTACCGCGACGTCGAGGGCCGTTTCGACCGCATCGTGTCCATCGAGATGATCGAGGCCGTCGGCGAGGCCTACTGGCCCACCTACTTCGGGGCGCTGCGCGAGCGGCTGGCGCCGGGCGGCCATGCGGTGCTGCAGGCCATCACCATCGACGAAGCACACTTCGAGCACTACCGCGACAACCCGGACTTCATCCAGCGCTGCATCTTCCCCGGCGGCATGCTGCCCACGCCGGAACGCATGGCCGCCGAGGCGCAGCGCGTGGGGCTGGCCATGACGACCGAGGCGCGCTTCGGCCGCGGCTATGCGCTGACGCTGGCCGAGTGGCGGCGCCGCTTCCTGGCCGAGTGGCCCGCCATCCAGGGCCAGGGCTTCGACGAGGCCTTCCGGCGGCTGTGGACCTACTACCTCTGCTATTGCGAGGCCGGCTTCCTGGATGGCCGCATCGACGTGGGCCTGTACCGGCTGGAGCAGGCCTAAAGCGGGTCGGCTCCCCGCGCATGCGGGAAGCCTGGACGCCGCGCCGCCGGTCTCAGCGTTCGTCTTCGGGGTGGAAGACCAGCACGGGGATGCGGGTGTGCGTCAGCACCTTGTGCGTCCCGCTGCCCAGCAGCAGCGCCTTGATGCCCTTGCGTCCGTGCGAGGCCATGACGATCAGGTCGCATTGCCGCTGTTCGGCGGCCGCGATGATCTTCTCGTAGGGGTGGTCACCCGGCACGGCCACGGCGTCGCAGGGCACGCCCACCTCGGCAGCCGCATGCACGAGCCGGCTGAGGGTCTGGTCGGCGTGGCGCCGCACGTCCCCCTCGAACTGCTGCCGGGTGTCCTGCAAGGACTCCACGGCATAGCTCACCACGTGGTACTCGGGCATCACCGTGATGCCGGTGACCTTGGCGCCTACCGAACGCGCCAGCCGGAGTGCCTTGTGAATCGCGAAATCGGACAGTGACGAACCGTCCGTGGGCAGTAGCAGATGCTTGAACATGGTGACCTCCTCTGGTCAGCCAATGCCACACGCCGCCGCGCCGAGCACGGCCCGGCGACCCTCTTTGGCCCGCACGACCGAAACTCGCAGCGCCGGGACGAGTCATCATCCGCCGGCACCCGCGCCTCATTCGTGCGCGGCCGATTTCATTGTGCGCCCGCCTTCTGCACATTGCCAGCGGCGCGCGCCCAGAGCCGAGGGAGATGCCCATGAGAACCGCCGTCTTCAGCGCCCGCCGCTACGACCAGTCCCTGCTGACCCAGGCCAACGCCCGGGCCGGCCACGAGTTGGTGTTCATCCAGGACCGGCTGAGCGCCGACACCGCCCGGCTCGCCGAGGGCTGCCCGGCCGTCTGCGTGTTCGTCAACGATGGCGTGGACGCCACCGTGCTGGCCCGGCTGGCGGCGCAGGGCACGCGACTCGTCGCGACGCGCTCCACCGGCTACAACCACATCGACGCCGAGGCCGCCGCGGCGCTGGGCATCGCCGTGGTGCGGGTGACCGACTATTCGCCGCACTCGGTGGCCGAGTTCGCCGTGGGCCTGCTGCTGGCCGTCAACCGCAAGATCGCCCGCGCCAGCGCCCGCACGCGCGACGGCAATTTCGAGCTGGAAGGCCTGATGGGCTTCGACCTGCACGGCAAGACCGTGGGCGTGGTCGGCACCGGCAAGATCGGCAGCATCTTTGCGCGCATCCTGCATGGCTTTGGCTGCACGCTGCTGGGCCACGACGTGACGCCCAGCCCGGCCTTCGAGGCGTTGGGCGGCCGCTACGTGGCCATGGCCGAGCTGATGGCGGTGAGCGACGTGATCTCGCTGCACTGCCCGCTGCTGGCCAGTACGCAGCACATCGTCAACGCCGCATCGCTGGCGGGCGTGAAGCGCGGCGCCGTGCTCGTCAACACCAGCCGCGGAGGGCTGGTGGACACCGAGGCCGCCATCCAGGCGCTGAAGACCGGCCAGCTGGGCGGCCTGGCCATCGACGTCTACGAGCAGGAGGCCAGCCTGTTCTTCCAGGACCTGTCCTCCACCGTCATCACGGACGACGTCATCCAGCGGCTGGTGTCCTTCCCCAACGTCATCGTGACCGGCCACCAGGCCTTCTTCACGCAGGAGGCCATCGGCCAGATCATGGCCACCACGGTGGAAAGCCTCAGCGACTTCGAGGCCGGCCGGCCACTGCGCAACCGCATTCCAGCCTGAGCGCCGGGACTTCCGACCGAACTACGGGCCGCCCGCCACGCCGAGCTTCCTGAGCAGCAGTTCGCTCACCTGGCCGACCGGATAGAGCCCGTTGGCCGACATGTACTTGACCAGGGCTTCACGAGTGGCGGCGTCCAGCGCACCGGTCTGCGAAGCGCCCAGCGCCGCCTGCAAGGCTCGGATACGGTCGGCGCCCAAGGTGGCCTCGTAGGCATTGAGCGTGCCCGTGGAGGCCCGCGATCCCAGGCCCAGCACCTCCGGCACCTTGGCACCCACGTGCACGATGTTGCCCAGGCCCATGAGCCAGTACAGGCTCTGGGGCAGCTCCGGCAGACCATGGCTCATCCACACATTGAACAGCACGTAGCCCAGCGAGAAGAGCGTGAAGGCCAGCATCTGGAAGCGCAGGATGTCGAACTCGCCGGTCTCGGCATCGGTGACCAGGTCCCTGCCCTTGGGGGCCGCGGTGGCATCTACGGGCGCGGGCTTGCCGGCTTCGACGGCCCGCGTCAGCACATGCGAGCCGCCCACGATGCCCAGCAGCTGCAGCACGTCGGGCCGCAGCTCCAGCAGCACGCCGCTGCAATACCAGGAGAAGCACAGCGCGAACAACACCACCAGCGTCCAGCACAGCGTCTGGAAGCTCGTCAGGCTGAGGCGCCCGGTCTTGCCATGCTTGACGAGCTGATCGAACAGCTTGATGGGCCGCAACGTGCCCCAGAGACGCCCTGCGACGAGGTAGATCACCAGCAACATCCCCACGCCGAACACCGCCCCGGCCACGCGCTGGGTGAGCAGCACCTCCTGCCGCAGCTCCAGCGCCGGCTGGCCATCGACCCAGGCCAGCAGCTTCAACCGCACCGGTTCGCCCCAGACGGCCTCCCACCCGTTGGGCGAATCGCTCAAGCGCCTGCGCAGGTCGCCCGGCAGCGTGGCGCTCAGCTGGATGCCGTCGTTCGCGTCGCCCACGCGCCGGGTGGGCAAGTCCACCACCTTGGCGCCGTTGGCCAGGCAGAGCCGGAAGTTCGCATTGCCCAGGGCCGGACCGGTGCCGCGCACCAGCAAGGGCACGGTGGCGCCGGCCGAGAGGCGGGCGCTGGCAAGTTCGACGGAGGCCGCGGGCATGTCGGGCGCCGCCTGCGGCAGCAGGACCGAGTTCAGCAGCACGATGCGCAGCGGCTGCTGCACCGAGGCCACCCACTCCAGCCTCGCGTCGCGACCGAGCGTCCAGGTGCCGTCCGAGCCCTGCGTCAGCGTCGCGCCGCGCTTCACGAGCATGGGCTGGGCGGGCGAGAACACGGGGCGCACGCTCAGGCCATTCCTGCCCTCGGGCAGCCTGCCGTTCACCAGCTCCAGGCGATAGCGGCGGTTCTCCCGGGTCGCCACGAGGGCCGCGTGGGACTCGGCCGAGTGCAGGCTGGCCTCGTCGCCGACGAGGTCGCCGAACTGCAGGCTGGGCGAGGAAACCGGCAGGTCCTCCGCCAGCGTGCTGCCGTCCATGCGCGGCTTGACAGGGCCCAGCGCCAGCGAGCGTGCCGTCGTGGCCTGCAGCACGAGGTCGGCGGGCGCATCCGCCACGCTGATCTCCAGGATGGCGTTTTCACGGGCCGCAACCTGCGGACTGCAACGGTCGGCGCCGGCGTGGGCAAGGCTGGCGCCAAGCAGCAGGCCGAGCACGGCCAGGATGGGGCGGCATGGCATGGCGGTCAGGCTTTCAGAAGCTTCCAGAAGCTGGGGGCCCCGCCCGCGAGGTCGGGCGGGGTGCTGTCGAAATAGGCGAAGCAGTCGTTGAACCACTCGATGAAGCTGTCCACATGGGCGCGCGAACCGACGTGCTGCGCGAAGCGCCAGCGGTTGTCATAAGCCGGTCGCAGACTGCCCGCGTTGTAGATCGCCGCCACCTGCGGCGGATCGAGATCGGAGTGGCGCCGTTCGTTGGCGATGTAGGAGGTGCCGGCATCGATGGAGTTCTCGGGTCGGGTCAGCCAGGCGGCGTCTATCGAGGGGTCGCGCATGACCGTGCGTGCCGTGCCGATCAGCGTCTGCATCAGCCCCACCGACATGCGCCCGTCGGGCTCGACCCGTGTGGCCTCGGGGTCGCCGTGGCTCTCGGTGCAGATGGTGGCGACGATCAGCTCCACCGGCACCTTGTTGCTGCGGGCCGACCGGCAGATGGCGCTTGCGAACTGCGTCCAGACGCGTGCGACGGTCAGCGGCTGGCCACCCGTGCGCGGCAGCTCGGCGCCGAGCATGACGCCCCGGGGCGTCAGCTGCCAGCTCGCGCCGCCGTTGTAGTTGTGCGGCGCCAGCAGCGGCAGGATGCGCACGCCCAGCGCCACCCGGGCGGCCTCGGACAGCGTGTCGGTCGTCGGTGCCGCAGGCGCCGACGCTGCGAAGCTGCCGCCACCGGCGGGGGTGGCCGAGCCCAGGCCTGTATCCAGCACCAGGCCGAACTTGTCCAGGATGCGCTGCATCGGCGTGCAGACGCTGACGTTGAGCTCGGCCGTGGCACTCGTGCTGCCGATGTGCAGGCCCACGGCCCGCCCCTGGGCGTCCACCACCAGCGCACCGCTGTCTCCCCCCTGGGTGACCGATCGCCAGCCGCCCAGGTTGCGGCCATAGAAGATCTGCCCTCGCACCTTCATCGCAAACAGCGGCAGGCCGGATTGCTCCAACCGGTAGTCCAGCAGGATAGCGCCGCCGCTGGAGTGCACCTCGGCTTCGACCAGTTGCTGGGTCAGCGCTCCATAGACGCGCAAATCCATGCCGCTGAAGACGGGCGGCGCCATGCCGACAGGCCGCGTCGCCGACGCCACGGGCTGCCAGCCGGTGGCGAACTCGGGCCGCAGTTGGGCGATGGCGGCGTCGATCAACAGGCCATCGGGCAGCAGGCCGTTGATGGCGGTCCAGTCCGCCAGTTCGGCGATCGCCTGCCAGGCACCGGCCCCGTCCGCGGCCTCGATCACGTCGCCCCGGTCGCCGAAGCCGCCGGGGTTGAGCACGTGCGCGGCGCTGAGCAGATAGCGCCTGGGGTCTGCCGGGTCAGGCTTGCGCAGCACACAGCCCAGCGTGCCGATCTCCTGCAGCTGGGCGTGACGGATGCGGGTGCCGGGGCCGACCTGCATGGCTCAGGCGCATTTGCGCTTTTCCTGCAGCCGCTTGACCTCGGCCGCCGTGAACACGCCGTTGGTGCTGGGGCAATTGCTGGCCCGCTGGTTGGCCGTCAAGGCCTCTCTGAGCTGCCCGAGATCGGTGACGGGCTCCTGGCCCAGCAGCCCGGCCAGCGCGCGGACCTGGTCGGCGCTGAGATCGGCGTCCTTGCCGTGGGCGGCGCTGGCCGCCTTGCCATCGTCACGCGCCGCCTTCTTGCTGAGCGCGGTGCGGCAGCTTTGCAGCGCCAGCCCCCCGAGGCGGTTCATGTAGGCCTCATCGGGCGAGAGGACCTGGAGATTGCCCTGCCGGGCGACGATTGCGAACCCCTCTGCCGCCGAACTGGCCTTGTCGCCCAGCGCCCTGTTGAACGCCTCGCAGGTCTGCGGCCCGACCTGCCCATCGACGTGGATGCCCAGCTGCTGCTGCAGGTAGCAGGTGCGCGCATGGCCGAGCTGCTCCAGGCCGTTGCAGAGGTTGGGGCGAGCCAGGCGCACACTCTCCTTGTCGGCGCCTAGGGGCGGCGCGTCACCACCGGTCTTGGCGGCCTCGACCGTCACCATCACCGTCAGCGTGACACTCTGGTTGGCCGCGTCACGCACCTTGAAGCGATAGCTGCCGGCCTCGGTCTTGGCGTCCGCCGTCACCAGCACCGCGCCGCCCTCGGCAGACAGCTTCACCGCCAGCCCCGGGACGGTCGACACGTCCACCCTGAAGGGCCTGGTGCCGCTCTTGATGAGGATCTCGGCCGGCCCCGTCTGGCCCGCCTTGATCTGCAACGTGGCCTCCTCCAGCGCCAGCCCGGTCGAGAACTTGCTGGTGTCCACGCCGCAGCCCCCGAGGCTGGCGGCAACACCCTCGAACTGCCGGTCTATCGTGCCCTTGAGCTCGGCGACGGCGCTCTGCACCTCGATGCGCGCACCGCTGACGGCGCCCAGCGCTTCGCCCAGGCTTGCCTCGACCTTGTCCGCGCGTACTGCTGGGTCCTTGAGGCTTTCCGGTCTGGCAAGGTCGACACCAGCGCCCTTCTTCGGCGCGATCAGCGCCTCGGCAATCGCCAGGCTCCCCGCCGAGACATCGGTGTTGAACTGCGTCGCGTAGGCCGCGATGCCCTGGATGGCCACGCGCAGGTTGGCCGGGTCGGCCTGCGTGGCCAGCAGGGCCGCGTCGAGGATGGTGCGGATGTCGTCGACCTTCTGCTGCAGCATGGCGCCGGCGCCATCGGCGCGCTGCTCCACGCTGGCGGCGCGCTGCTGCTGCTTGCGGGCTTCCTCCAGATCGCTCTGCAGCCCCAGCAACTCGGTCTGCAGGGTCTGCAGGCCGCTGCCCTCACCCGGGGTCACCCGCGCCGGCCCTGCCAGCTTCATCGCCTCGGCCGCGACCTTCACCGCTGCGTTCAGCTGCCCGCGCGCCGTGCGCACCAGAGCCCTGGCCTCCGTGCTCATGCGCAGCGGCTGCACCGCCGCCTTGGCGCAGACCAGCGCCTTCATGCCGTCTATGTAGATGCTCAGCCGCTTGGGATTGCTGTTCCAGCTGCCCAGCTGGTACGCCGTGGCGCTGCCCAGCCCCAGCGCCTTGAACACGTCGCGGTGCGCGTCGGCAAGACCCGCCCCTATGGCCAGGGCGCCGACGCCGATCAATGCGGTGGACAGCCCCTGCTGGCGGCGCCACTCCTCGACGATCTTGGCCTCGTAGGCGTCGTAGCTGCGGTCCGCGTAGCCGATGGCGTCTTCCAGCGATCCCTTGGAGGCCTGATACGGCGGCGCATGCCGGGTCGGTTCGATGTAGGGCAGATTGACGCAGCCGGACAAGCCGACCGCCACCAGAACCATGGCCAGTCTCGTGCGATGCGAACCCATAACTCGTTCCCCTGGCGTGATCGCCGTTCATGCGCGAAACGGGTTGTAACGACGGATCAGTCCGCGGACATCGTCAATCGTGATGAATGGCTGCGGGAGGCATGGGCGCCAATGTGGGCGGATCGACGCAATGTAGTCGAGTACATTACGAAAGTGCCCACCGATCTCTGGACCCAGTTCGACGCCGCGCCGCTGACACTCACGCTGCGCGTTGCCGTCGTCGCGACGGGCATCGCGCTGGTGCTGGGCGTCGCGCTGGGCTGGGTGTTTGCGCGCACCCGGCTTCCGGGCCGCGGCGTGCTGGAGGCCGTCTGCATGCTGCCGCTGGTGCTGCCGCCCACGGTGCTGGGCTACGGCCTGCTGGTGCTGATGGGCCGGCGCAGCGCCCTGGGCGGCTGGCTGCGCGAGCACTTCGACTACACCATCATCTTCAACTGGCACGGCGCAGTCATCGCGTCGGCGCTGGTGGCGCTGCCGCTGGTGCTCAAAGGCGCCAGCAGCGCCTTCGCGCAGGTGGACCGCAACCTGGAGGCCGCCGCGCGCACGCTGCGCCAGTCGCGCTGGAGCAGCTTCGTGCGCGTGACGCTGCCGCTGGCCTGGCCCGGCATCCTGGCCGGCACGCTGCTGGCCTTCGCCCGCGCCATGGGCGAGTTCGGCGCGTCGCTGATGGTGGCCGGCTCCATCCCTGGCCAGACGCAGACCGCGTCCATGGCCATCTACGACGCCGTGCAGGCCGGGCGCGACGACCTGGCGCTGATGCTCGCCCTCGTCGTGTCGGCCGTGTCGGTCGC
>CBFGPX010000077.1:0-17261 GCA_965650725.1 uncultured Comamonadaceae bacterium
CCAGGAACTGGCCCCAGAACCCCGGATTGCCCAGCGCCCGGTACCAGCCGGGCATCGCCCAGACCAGGTCGACGGCAGCCAGGCCGATGACGACGCCGATCGCCGAGCTGAAGACGGAGAGGCCCGTGTAGAACACGCCGGCGCGCCAGTCCCTCCAGCCGACGACGGTGTCGATCCAGCGCTGCGGCGCGAGCTTCTCGAAGCCGCGGAACACGATGAAGAAGCAGGCCGTCACGCAGGCGCTGACGAGCAGGTGCCCCGGCACGTCCTGCCGCCACCAGGCCACCGCACCGAGCCGCCCGTTCTGAAAGCCATGGATGGCTGCAAAGAAGAAGCCGAAGCCCAGCATCCAGATCAGGTAGATGACCATCCGCACGCGCAGCCGGTCGGGCCGGTGCTTCATCAGCACGCGCTGGTGGCGCAGGGCCTGGGCGAATTCCGCTTTGAATGTCATGGGCCGCGAGTGTAGGAATCACCCGCGGCATGCCCCTTGCATGAGTGACGGATCGACAGCCGGCGCGACAGACGGACAGCCATGGGGGCTGCCTACAATCCGCCGCGATTTCAAACCCAGCTTTCGAGGGAATTCATGCAGGTCCACGCTTCCATCTTCAAGGCCTATGACATTCGCGGCGTCGTCGGCACGACGCTGAACGAGGAGCTTGCCGAGCACCTGGGCCGGGCCTTCGGCACCGAGGCCAAGGCGCTGGGCGAGAAGGCCGTGGCCGTAGGGCGCGACGGCCGCCTGTCCGGCCCCGGCCTGGTGGCCGCGCTGGTGCGTGGCCTGCAGAGCACCGGCCTGGACGTCGTGGACATCGGCGCCGTGACGACGCCCATGCTGTACTACGTCGCTGCGACGCGCGGCAAGCATGGCTGCAACTCCGGCATCATGGTCACGGGCAGCCACAACCCCAAGGACTACAACGGTTTCAAGATGGTGCTCAAGGGTGCCGCCGTCTACGGCGAGCAGATCCAGGGCCTGAAGCGCCGCATCGAGACCGAGGACTACGCCACCGGCAAGGGCCGCGTGGGCACCATGGACGTGGGGCCCGAGTACGCCGCCCGCATCGTCAAGGACTGCAAGCTGGCCCGCCCGATGAAGGTCGTCGTCGACAGCGGCAACGGCATTCCGGGCGCCTCGGCCCCGGCCATCCTGCGCGCGCTGGGCTGCGAGGTCGTGGACATCTTCTCCAAGGTGGACGGCGACTTCCCCAACCACCACCCGGACCCCAGCCGCCCCGAGAACCTGGAAGACCTGAAGAAGATCGTCCACGCCACCGACGCCGAGCTGGGCCTGGCCTTCGACGGTGACGGCGACCGTCTGGGCATCGTGACGAAGGACGGCGAGATGATCATGCCGGACCGCCAGATCATGCTGCTGGCTGCCGACATCCTGAAGCGCAAGCCGGGCGCCGAGATCATCTTCGACGTCAAGTGCACGCAGCGCCTGGCGCCGTGGATCAAGGAGCACGGCGGCAAGCCGCTGATGTGGATGACCGGCCACTCGCTGGCCAAGGCCAAGCTGAAGGAAACCGGCGCCCCGCTGGCCGGCGAGCTGTCGGGTCACATCTTCTTTGCCGAGCGCTGGTACGGCTTCGACGACGCCATGTACACGGCCGGCCGCATGCTGGAGATCCTGTCGCGCAGCGCCGACCCGAGCGCCGTGCTGAAGGGCCTGCCCAACAGCTTCAACACGCCCGAGATCAACGTGCCCTGCGCCGAAGGCGAGCACCACGAGGTCGTCAAGAAGCTCAAGGAGTTGGCGACGCTGGCCGACTTCCCCGGCGCGTCCGAGCTGATCACCATCGACGGCCTGCGCATCGAATACCCGGACGGCTTCGGCCTGATCCGCCCGTCCAACACCACGCCGGTGCTGGTGCTGCGCTTCGAGGGCCACACGCCCGAGGCGCTGGAGCGCATCCAGCACGATGTGCTGGCCCAGCTCAAGCGGGTGAAGCCGGACGCGACCTTCGCCGCGGGCCACTGATGGCACTGTGGGTCTATGCCGCGCTGCTGCGGTTGTTGACCCCCTTCTACCTGCTGCGCCTGTGGCGGCGCGGCGCCCAAGAGGCGCTGTACCGCCACGCGCTGGCCGAGCGGCTGGGCGTCTACCGCGGCGCGGCCGTACCCGGCCGGCTGTGGATCCACGCCGTATCGCTGGGCGAGACGCGGGCCGCCAGCGCGCTGATCGATGCACTACGTGCCCGCGACCCGTCGCTGCGCCTGCTGCTGACCCATTCCACCGCCACCGGCCGCGAAGCCGGCCAGGCCTTGCTGCGCGATGGCGATGCTCAGGCTTGGCTGCCGTATGACACGCCTGGCGCCGTGCGCCGCTTCCTGCGCCACTGGCGGCCCCGGCTCGGCGTGCTGATGGAGACCGAGGTCTGGCCCACGCTGCAGCGCGAGGCGCAGCGCGCCAGCGTGCCCATGGTGCTGGCCAATGCCCGGCTGTCCGAGAAAAGCCTGCGCCAGGGCCTGCGCCTGGCCGCGCTGATGAAGCCGGCCGCACGGCGCATGACGCTGGCGCTGGCGCAGACAGAGGCCGACGCGGAACGCCTGCGTGTGATGGGTGCCCCACGCGTGGAGGTGGCGGGCAACCTCAAGTACGACATCGCCGTGGACGCCGCGCTGATCGCCCGTGGCCAGGCCTGGGCCGCACGGCTGGGCCGGCCGGTGCTGATGCTTGCCGTCAGCCGCGAAGGCGAGGAAGCCGCGCTGCTGGCCGAGTGGCTGAAACAGCCGGCGCCGCGCCCGCTGCTGGCCATCGTGCCGCGCCATCCGCAGCGCTTTGACGAGATCGCCGCGCTGATGGCTGGCGCCGGCCTCAAGCTCGCGCGCCGCAGTGGCTGGAGCGACGAGCCGCCAGCCGAGGCGCTGCAGGCCGATGCCTGGCTGGGCGACTCCATGCGTGAGATGCCGCTGTACTACGGCCTGGCTGGCGTGGCCTTGCTGGGCGGCAGCTTCGAGCCGCTGGGCGGACAGAACCTCATCGAGGCCGCCGCCTGCGGCTGCCCCGTGCTGGCCGGGCCGCACACCTTCAATTTCGCCGAGGCCACCGAACTGGCGCTGGCCGCCGGCGCGGCCGAGCGCTGCGCCGACCTCGGTGGCGCGGTGGCACGCGGCCTGCAGCTGTGCGCCGACTCCGGAGCACGCCGGGCCATGGGCCTGCGTGCGCTGGCGTTTTCGGCGGCCCATCGCGGCGCGGCGGCACGCATGGCGGACACGCTGCTGACCCTGGCTTGAGTGTTGGAGATGTTTTGCAAATGCGTATAATTCGCATTTGCAAAACATCTCCAAGTCATCATGAAGAGCCGCACGATCAAGCAATGGGCCTGGGTGCACAAATGGAGCAGCCTGGTCTGCACCGTCTTCATGCTGCTGCTGTGCCTGACCGGCCTGCCGCTGATCTTCCATCACGAGATCGGCCACCTGCTGGGCACCGAGGTGGAAGCTCCACCCATGCCCGCCGACACGCCGCGTGCCAGCCTGGACCGCGTGCTGGAGGTGGCGCGTGCGCAGCACCCCGACCGCATCGTGCAGTACGCGTCCAAGGCCGAGGACAGCGACGACCTGTGGTTCGTCACGCTGACGCCCACGCCCGACCCGACCGACGACTTCCGCTCAGTGGCCGTTGACGCCCGCACCGGCGAGGTGCTGGCCCAGCCGCGCTTCGACCAGGGCTTCATGTACGTCATGTTCAAGCTGCACGTGGACCTGTTCGCGGGCCTGGCGGGCAAGCTGTTCCTGGGCCTGATGGGGCTGCTGCTGCTGGTCGCCATCGTCAGCGGCGTGGTGCTGTACGCACCCTTCATGCGCAAGCTGGAGTTCGGCACCGTGCGCCGCCAGCAGAAGACGCGCACCAAGTGGCTGGACCTGCACAACCTGCTGGGCATCGTCACGCTGACCTGGCTGTTCGTCGTCGGCGCCACCGGCATGATCAACACCTGGGCCGACCTGCTGATCAAGTACTGGCAGCACGACCAGCTCAGTGCGCTGCTGCAGCCCTACCAGGGCCAGCCGGTCGTGCCGGCGGCCCAGCGCGCCTCGGTGCAGCAGTCGCTGGAGATGGCGCAGCGCGAGGCGCCTGGCACCAAGCTGTCCTTCATCGCCTTCCCCGGCACGGCCTTCTCCAGCCCGCACCACCACACCTTCTTCCTGCGCGGCAACGAGCCGCTCACGTCGCGGCTGCTGCAGCCGGTGCTGGTGGACGCCAAGACCGCCCAGGTCACGGCCGCACCGCAGCTGCCCTGGTATCTGACGGCGCTGCTGGTGTCGCAGCCTCTGCACTTCGGCGACTACGGCGGCATGCCGATGCAGATCCTCTGGGCGCTGCTGGACATCGCGTCCATCATCGTGCTGGGCAGCGGGCTGTACTTGTGGCTGCGCAAGGGGCAGCCGGCACCGCAGGCCGTTCCCGACGACGCGCTCGAACCCGCGCTGGCCAGCGAGGCCGCACGATGAGCATCGTCGACAACGGCCGCAAGAGCGGCATGTGGACCTTGCCCATCGCCTTCGGCGTCATCAGTGCCGTGGGCCTGGTCGTCGGTTTGTTCAGCGACGGCGGCTTCGGCGACCTGCTGGGCAACGTGCTGCTGGCACTGCCAGTGGCCGCCTGCGCCTGGTGGGGCTGGCTGAAGCGCTGACGCGCCTCAGCTGCCACTCCAGCCGCCGCCCAGCGCGCGCACCAACTGCGCCGTCGCGGCCCATTGCGCGCCGCGCAGCTGCGCCAGCGCGCGCTCGGTGGCCAGCGGCGTGCGCTCGGCCTCGGTCACGTCCAGGTAGCTGACGGCGCCCTGGTCGTAGCGGCTGCGCGCCACCCTCAGCGCCTGACTGCTGGAGGCCAGCGTGCGGTTCTGGGCATCTACGACCGCCGCGCGGCCCTGCAACTCGGCCAGCGCGTCGTCCACCTCGCGCAGCGCCTGCAGCATGCGGCCGCGGAAGGCGGCCAGCGACTCGTCGACCGTGGCCTTGCTGGCGGCCAGGTTCGCCTTGTTGCGCCCGCCTTCGAAAAGCGGCAGCGAGATGCTGGGGCCGAGGTTGTAGAGGCGCGCCGGCGCGGAGATCAGCGACCCCAGGTCTTCGCTGGAGTAGCCGAAGCTGCCGGTCAGCTTGATGGACGGGTAGAAGGCCGCCTCGGCAATGCCGACCTGGGCCGTGGCCGCGTGCAGCTGCGCGAGGCTCTGGGCCAGATCCGGCCGGCGCTGCAGCAGTTCGGACGGCAGGCCGGCGCGTATCGCCGGCGGCGCGACCAGCGGCGATGCGGCCTGCAGCTTCAGTTTGGCGGCGGGCTGGCCGGTCAGCGCGGCGATCAGGTTCAGCAGCAAGGCCTGGCGGCGTGGCAGGTCGGCCAGGTCGGCGTCGGCGGCGGCCAGCTCGGCACGCACGCGTTCCAGGTCTTGCGTGGTGGACGAGCCGGCGTCGAAGCGCGTCTGCGCCACCCGGAAGGCCTGGGCACGGCTGTCGCGCACGCGCTGCAGCGCGACGCCTTCGTCGGCCAGCGCGCGCCACTGCCAGTAGGCGGCGGCCACCTCCGCCGTCAGCGCGACGCGGGCGGCGGCGGCATCGGCGCCGGTCGCATCCAGCTGGGCCTGGGCGGCCTCCTGCTGGCGCTTCACGCGGCCCCACAGGTCCAGCTCCCAGCCCACGCTGGCCGACAGCCCGAAGCTCTCGCCCTCGAAGGTGACGGCGCGGCCGTTCAGCACCGGCGTGGTCGTGGCCTTGGCCGAGGTGCGCAGGCCACCGGCATTGGCCCCCACGTCCACGCGCGGCAGCGTGTCGGCACGCGTGGCGCCGAACTGGGCGCGAGCCCGCTCGATGCGCGCGGCCGCGGCGGCCAGCGTGGGGCTGGCCTGCAGCGCCTGAGCTTCCAGCGCATCCAGCTGCGCGTCGCCGAACATCAGCCACCAGTCGCGCTGCAGTTCGGCGCCGGCAATGCCGGCGGCGCGGTAGGCCGAGGGCGCCTGGACGGCCGGTGCCTGGTAGTTGGGGCCCAGCGTCGTGCACGCGGCCAGCGCGGCCGTGGCGACGAGGGTGAGGACGGTCGTGAGTCGGATCATGGCGATCTCTCTTTCGGATTCAGTGGGCGGCCTCGGCGGCAGCGGCGCCGCCCAGCACCTTCTTGCTCAGCCAGACGATGGCGACACAGGCGAACAGCGCGATGCCCAGGATCAGGAACGCGTCGTTGTAGGCCATGATGAAACTCTCTCGGCGCACCACGCCGTCCAGCGCCTTCAGCGCCATGTCCTGCGCGCTGGCGAGGTCGGCGCCCTTGGCGGCGAAGTTCTGCGCCAGTGCGTCCAGCCGAGCCTGCGTGGCGGGGTCGTACAGCGTGACCGCCTCGCCGATGCGGGCGCTGTGCAGGTGCTCGCGGTTGGTCAGCAGCGTGGCCAGTGTCGCGATGCCCACCGAGCCGCCCAGGTTGCGCATCATGTTGAACATGCCGGAAGCGCTGGGCAGCAGGGCCGGCGGGATGCCGTTCACGGCGAAGTTGGTCAGCGTGATCATGATCAGCGGCTGGCCCAGCGCCCGCACCACCTGAGCGGCGATCAGCTCGGGCCCGGCCGTGTCGGCGCTCATGTGGGTGTTCATGAAGCACGAGACGGCGAACAGCGTCAGGCCCAGGCTCATCATCACGCGGTTGTCCAGCTTGGTGGACAGCTTGGCCGCGAACGGCATGATGAACAGCTGCGGCAGGCCCATCCACATGATGACCAGGCCGATCTGCATGGGCGTGTAGTTGGCGATCTGGCCCAGGTAAAGCGGCAGGATGAAGGCCGAGCCGTAGAGGCCCATGCCGGTCGTGAACGCGATGACCGCAGCGATCAGGAAGCTGGGCCGGCCGAAGATGTGCAGGTCGATGAAGCTGTTGCTGCGCGTCAGGCCGCGCCAGGCCCAGACGTAGATGCCGCTGACGGCCAGCACGGCGGCCGTGATGATGAAGGGGCTCTGGAACCAGTCCTTGGCATTGCCCTCCTCCAGCATCGCGGTCAGCGAGCCCAGGCCGATGGCCATGGCGGCGACGCTGGGCCAGTCCACCTTCTTGAGCAGGTCCAGCTGCTTGGCATCCTTCTCCAGCCCCCAGCTCACGCCCAGGATCAGCAGCACGCCGGGCACCCAGTTGATGTAGAAGATGCTGGGCCAACCGTACAGCTCGGTGAGGTAGCCGCCGACCGTCGGGCCGAGCGTGGGCGCCAGCGTGGCGGTCATGCCGAACAGCGCCAGGCCGATGGGCCGCTTGTTCAGCGGCAGCTTGCGCGTGACCAGCGTCATCGCCATCGGGATCATCACGCCGCCGGTGAAGCCCTGGGCCGCGCGGAACACGATCATGCTCTCCAGGCTCCAGGCCATGCCGCACAGCGTGCTGAACAGCAGGAACAGCAGCACGTTGGCCACCAGGTAGAGCCGCGTCGAGAACACCGCCGCCAGGAAACCGGCCAGCGGGATGACGACGATCTCGGCCACCAGGTAGGCGCTGGAGATCCAGGAGCCCTCCTCCTGCGTGGCGGACAGCGCGCCGAGGATGTCGCGCAGCGACGCATTGGTGATGGCGATGTCCAGCACCGCCATGAAGGCGCCCAGCAGGCTGGCCAGCACGGCCACCCAGGTGCGCAACGGCACCTTGCTGCCGGGCGGCGGTGGCATGTAGACGGGGCTCATGGTGCGCTCAGAGCTCGACTTCGACCTGCACCGACAGGCCCGGCACGATGCGCCCCGCCTGCTCGCCCAGCGCCTTCAGGCTGTCCGGCTCGAACACCACCTTCACCGGCACGCGCTGCACGATCTTCGTGAAGTTGCCGGTCGCGTTGTCCGGCGGCAGCAGCGCGAAGCTGGCGCCCGACGCGGGCGCGAAGCTGTCGACCTTGGCGACCAAGTCCTGACCCGGGAACGCATCGATCTTCACGTGCACCTTCTGCCCCGGCTTCATCCTGGCGAGCTGGGTCTCCTTGAAGTTCGCGACGATCCAGGTCTCGTTCTCGACGATGGCGGCCAGTTGCTGGCCCGGCTGCACGCGCTGGCCCACCTCGACCGTGCGCTTGCCGATGCGGCCATCGCTCGCGGCCTTCACTTCGACATAGCCCAGCTGGTTCTGCGCATCCTGCAGCAGCGCCTGCGTGGCGGCCTTCTGCGCGTTGGCGGACTGGCGGGCGCTCTCGGCGGCGGCCACCGCTTCCTTGGCGGCATTGGCGCCGGCCTTGCGGGCGGCCAGGTCGGCCCGGGCCACGTCACGGGCGGCCAGCGCGGCGTCCAGTTCCTGCTTGCTGGTGGCGCGCAACTCCGCACCGAACAGCGCCTGGCTGCGCTTGGCCTCCAGCTCGGTGCGGGCCAGCACGGCCTCGGCCTGGGCCACCTGCGAACCCGTCGCGGCGGCCTGCGCGCGAGCCTGGGCCACCTGGGCGCCGCCGGTCGCGATGGCCGCATCGGCCTGTGCCATCTGCGCCTTCAGCCGCTCGACCTGCACGGCGGCATCGGCCGGGTCCAGCCGCAGCAGCACGTCGCCGGCCTTCACGACCGCGTTGTCCTGCATGCGCATCTCGGTGACGACACCGGCCACGCGCGTGGACACCGGGTGGATGCGGCCGGCGATGAAGGCGTTGTCAGTCTCCACCAGGTGCTGGCTGCGCCACCACATGCGGCCGCCCAGGGCTATGCCGCCGATCAGCAGGATCGCGCCGATGACCAGCAGCGGCACGGGCGGGCCGCTCTTCTTCGGGCCGGGCGCGGTGGCGTTGTCTTGCGGTGCGTTCATGACGGGATTTCCTTGTGGACGGTGTTTGTTGTTGGAGGAAGCGTTCTTGGACTCAGGCGGCCCATGCCGCCGGAATGGAAGCGCTGCAGCGCGGCGACGACCTGGCCCTCGTCGCTCATCGCGAAGGGGCCGTGCCGCACCACCGGCTCGTGCAGCGGGCGGCCGCTGAAGCAGGCCAGGCGCAAGGGCTCGTCGGCCTGCAGCGTGACGCCAGCCGCATCGGTCAGGCTGAGCGCATGGCCGGGCGACAGCGGCAGCTCGCCGGCGGCGCCCCGGCCGCGCACAACCAGCGCCAGTCCCTGCTCGCCCGCGGCCAGCGCCGTGTCGAAGCGCGCTCCGGCCGCGATGTCCACGATGGACAGCGCCACCGGCCCCGGCAGACCCAGGCCCGACGCGCCGCCGAAGACCTGCACGGCGCGCCAGCCGGCGCCTTCATGGCGCGGCATCTGCCGGGGCGCCAGCCGCAGCACCTCGGGCATGCGCAGCTTCTGGTCGGCCGGCAGGTTCACGAAGATCTGCAGGCCATGGGCCTCGCGGCCCGCCTCGGCGGGGAACTCGTCGTGCATGACGCCGCGGCCCGCCAGCGTCCAGTGCAGGCCGCCGGGCGCGATGTCGTGTTCGCCGCCCAGCGAGTCGCGGCTGACCATGCCGGTGGCCGAGTCGTCGAACAGATACGTCACCGCCGAGAACCCGGCATGCGGGTGCGGTGCGAACGCCGGCTCGCGCATGCGGAAGTGCTCCACCAGCAGGAAGGGGTCCAGCAGCGCCGCCGGCTCGCGCCAGCTCTCGGCCTCGAAGCCGGAGCCGATGCTGTGCCGGTGCGAAGGCAGGAGCCGGAGCGTGGACGTCATGGCCGGCGACTGTAGGCAGTTCCATTTATGGCGGATAGATGCAAAACTCAAACGCACCGTTCCAGAAACGAAACGAGACAGATTGCCATGAAAGTCGACGACCTGCTGCTGCTGGCCCAGGTGCACCGGGCTGGATCGCTGTCCGCCGCCGCGCGCCAGCTGGGCTGCCCCAAGGCCACATTGAGCCGGCGGCTGACCGCGCTGGAGACCTCGGTGGGCGCCCGGCTGTTCGTGCCCGGCGCCGCCCGGCTGACGCTGACCGAGCTGGGCGAGCAACTCGCCGAGCGCGCCGCCCGGCATGACGACGACATCGCCGAGACCCGCCACTGGCTGGCCTCGCGCGACGCCACGCCCCAGGGCAAGGTGCGCGTGGCCGTGCCGGCCGAGTTCGCCATGCTGGTGCTGGCCGACAGCTTTGCGCGCTTCGTGCGCCGCTATCCCAAGGTGGAGCTGGAGGTGGATACCACGCCGCGCCGCGTGGACCTGTTCAACGAGCCCTACGATCTGGCCATCCGCATGGGCCCGGTCGACGAACCCGAGCTGGTGGCGCGCCAGTTCATGCTGCTGGAGCGCGGGCTGTACGCCAGCCCGGTCTACCTGCAGGCCCGGCCCGCCCCGCTGACCCCGGCCGACCTGGCCGACCATGACTTCGTCGTGCTGACCCAGGGCAAGGGCATGTACCGCACGCTGCAGAACGGCCGCCAGACGGCCGAGGTGGACCTGCGCGGACCGCTGGAGGCCAACTCCATCGGCCTGGTGCTGTCACTGGCGAGGGCGGGCGGCGGCATCGCCAGCTTCCCGTTCGGCATGGTGGCGTCGGACGTGGCCGCCGGCACGCTGGTGCCGGTGCTGCCCGACTGGCGCTACGAGCCCCTGCCCGTGCACCTGCTGACGGCCAGCCGCCGGCTGATGCCGGCCAAGACGCGGGCGCTCATCGACCACCTGTTCGAGACCGTCCCCGAATGGGCCCGCACGGCGCTGCTCAGCCTGCCAGCAAGGCCCGCAGCCCGTCCTCGTCCAGCACCGTGACGCCCAGCGTGCGCGCCTTCTCCAGCTTGCTGCCGGCCTCCTCGCCGGCAATGACGTAGCTGGTCTTCTTGGACACCGAGCCGCTGACCTTGCCGCCGGCGTCCTCGATCAGCGCCTGGGCCTCGTCGCGGCTCAGGTTGGGCAGCGTGCCGGTCAGCACCAGCGTCTTGCCCAGCAGCGGGCGCGGCCGGTCGTCGCCCTCGCCTGCGCTTTCCTTAGGCTGCACGCCGGCCGCCAGCAGCTGCTCGACGACCTCGCGGTTGTGCGGCTGGGCGAAGAAGGTGTGGATGCTGGCCGCGACGATGGGGCCTACGTCGGGCACCTCCAGCAGCTGCTCGACGCTGGCGCTCATCAGCTTGTCCAGCGTGCCGAAGTGGCGCGCCAGGTCCTTGGCCGTCGTCTCGCCGACCTGGCGTATACCCAGCGAGAACAGGAAGCGCGCCAGCGTCGGCGTCTTGCTCTTCTCCAGCGCGTCGACGAGGTTCTGCGCGCTCTTCTCGGCCATGCGGTCCAGCGCGGCGAGCTTGGCGACGCCGAGCTTGTAGAGGCCCGGCAGGCTGAGCACGATGCCGCTGTCCACCAACTGCTCAACCAGCTTGTCGCCCAGGCCCTCGATGTCCATCGCGCGGCGCCCGGCGAAGTGCAGCATGGCCTGCTTGCGCTGCGCCGGGCAGAACACGCCGCCGGTGCAGCGGTAGTCCATGCCGCCACGCTCGCGCGCGGCCTCGCTGTTGCAGACCGGGCAGGCGCGCGGCATGCGGAAGTTGGGCACGTAGGCCGGCCGCTCGCCGGGCACACGGCCCACCACCTCCGGGATCACGTCGCCCGCGCGGCGGATGATGACCTGGTCGCCCACGCGCACGCCCTTGCGGCGCATCTCGAACAGGTTGTGCAGCGTCGCGTTGCTGACCGTCGTGCCGCCGACGAACACCGGCTCCAGCCGCGCCACCGGCGTCAGCTTGCCGGTGCGGCCCACCTGGATGTCTATGGCCAGCAGCGTGGTCACCTGCTCCTGTGCCGGGTACTTGTGCGCCACGGCCCAGCGCGGCTCGCGGGTCTTGAAGCCGAGCTTCTGCTGCAACGCGCGACTGTTGACCTTGTAGACGATGCCGTCGATGTCGAAGGGCAGCGCGTCACGCTTGACCGCCATGGCGTGATGAAACTGCACCAGACCGCTCGGCCCATAGGTCACCACGCGGTCGCCATTGACCGGCAGCCCGAACGCCGCCAGCGCATCCAGCAGGCCGGCATGCGTCTCGGGCAGGTCCCAGCCCCGCACCTCGCCCAGGCCGTAGGCGTAGAAGCACAGCGGCCGCTGGCGCACCAGCGCAGGGTCCAACTGACGGATGGCGCCGGCCGCCGTGTTGCGCGGGTTCACGAAGGTCTTCTCGCCGCGCTCGCGCTGGCGCTCGTTGAGCTTCTCGAAGTCATCGCGGCGCATGTAGACCTCGCCGCGCACCTCCAGCACTGCCGGCAAGCGCTCGGCAGCGCCCTTCAGCCGCAGCGGGATCTGGCCGATGGTGCGCACGTTCTGCGTGACGTCCTCGCCGGTCTCGCCATCGCCGCGCGTGGCGGCCTGCACCAGCACGCCACGCTCGTAGCGCAGGTTCATGGCCAGACCGTCGAACTTCAGCTCGGCGGCGTATTCCACCGGCGGGTCAGCCTCGGTCAATCCCAGCTCGCGGCGCACGCGCGCGTCAAACGCGATGGCGCCACCCTCGGTGGTGTCGGTCTCCGTCGTGATGGACAGCATGGGCACGACGTGGGTCACGGGCGTCAGGCCCGGCAGCACGGCGCCGATGACGCGCTGCGTCGGCGAATCGGCCGTCAGCAGCTCGGGATGGGCGGCCTCGATGGCCTGCAGTTCCGCGAACAGCTTGTCGTACTCGGCGTCCGGCAACTCGGGCTGGTCGAGCACGTAGTACAGGTGGGCGTGGTGGTTCAGCTGGGCGCGCAACTCGGTGGCGCGCTGGGCGGGCGTGGCGGTCATGACGCCATTGTCGCGGCGCAGAATGCCGCCATGAGCTCACGCATCGCCCTGCACGACGGCCCGGCCGTCGGCTTCGACCAACCCTTCGAGATGCTGGCGGCCTGCCACGACCGCGTGCGCCGCAGCCTGGACCTGCTGCAGCGTCTGCACGCCCACGTGGGGCGGCACGGCGTGGATGCCGAGGCCCGCGACGCGGCGACCGACGTGCTGCGCTATTTCGACATCGCCGGCCCGGCCCACCATGAGGACGAGGAGCGCCATGTGCTGCCGCGGCTGCGCACGGCCGGCCTGGCGCCGCTGGCCGAGCGCCTGCACGCGGACCATGGCGAGATGACGCAGCTGTGGGCCGCGCTGCGCGAACCGCTGCTGGCCTGGCAGCGCGGCGAGGCCGCGAAGCTGGACGCGGCCCTGGTGCAGCGCTACGTGTCGCTGTACGACGCCCACATGGCCTTGGAGGACGGCCAGGCCTTCGCCGCGGCGCGCAGCAGCCAGGATGATTCGGCGCTGGCCCGCATGGGCGCGGAGATGGCGGCCCGGCGCCAGACCTGACCCGCCCGTAGAATGGCTGTCGGGTGTCGGGCGTCAGTGTCCGGCAGGATCGCGCGACAGGTCGGGCCGCCTCGCGAGTTGCTTGCGTCTGCCCAGCGGCGCGCCCCTGTCCATGCACACCCCCACCACCCTCCAGATCCTGGCCGCTGCGCTGTTCGCCGTCGCGCTGCTGCACACCTTCTCCACCAAGTTCTTCGAGCGCCTCGCGCGCTCGCAGCCGCGGCATGCCGGGCTCTGGCATCTGCTGGGCGAGGTCGAGGTCGTGTTCGGCTTCTGGGCCATGGTGCTGATGCTGTGCATGTTCGCTTTGCAGGGCAAGGCCGAGGCCACGGCCTACCTGGACTCGCGCAACTTCACCGAGCCGCTGTTCGTGTTCGCCATCATGGTGGTGGCCGGCACGCGCCCCATCCTGCGGGCCTCGGGCACCGCGGTGCAGACGATGGCGCGGCTGATGCCGCTGCCGCGCGGCATGGCCCTGTACTTCCTGCTGCTGGCCTTCGTGCCGCTGCTGGGCAGCTTCATCACCGAACCCGCCGCGATGACGCTGGCCGCGCTGATGCTGCGCGACACGGTGCTGGGCCAGGCGGTCTCCAACCGGCTCAAGTACGCCACGCTGGGCGTGCTGTTCGTCAACATCTCCATCGGCGGCACGCTGACGCCGTTTGCCGCGCCGCCGGTGCTGATGGTGGCCGGCAAGTGGAACTGGGACCTGGCCTTCATGCTCCACACCTTCGGCTGGAAGGCGGCCATCGCCGTGGTCATCAATGCCGGTGGTGCCATGCTGCTGTTCCGCAAGGAACTGACGCGGCTGGACGCGCCGCAGGACCAGGGCGAAGCGCCGGTGCCCGCCGCCGTGGTGGCCGTGCACGTGCTGTTCCTGGCCGGCATCGTCGTGTTTGCGCACCACCCGGCGGTGTTCCTGGGGCTGCTGCTGTTTTTCCTCGGTTTCACGGCCGCCTACCAGCGCCACCAGAGCCCGCTGATCCTGCGCGAGGCGTTGCTCGTGGCGTTCTTCCTCGGCGGCCTGGTCGTGCTGGGCGGGTTGCAGCAATGGTGGCTGCAACCCGTGCTGATGGCGATGGACGCCGACGCGGTGTTCTTCGGCGCCACGGCGCTGACGGCCGTCACCGACAACGCCGCGCTGACCTACCTGGGCTCGCTCGTCGAGGGGCTGAGCGATGAGTTCAAGGTCGCGCTGGTGGCGGGTGCCGTGACGGGCGGCGGGCTCACCGTGATCGCCAACGCGCCCAATCCGGCCGGCGTGTCCATCCTGCGCGGCAAGTTCGACGACGAGGCCATCTCGCCGCTCGGGCTGCTGGCCGGCGCGCTGCTGCCGACGCTGGTGGCGGCGCTGGCCTTGCGGCTGCTGTGAATCGCGGCCTCAGCCGCGGGGCGCGACCGGCGTGATCATGACCTGGTCGACGCGGTAGCTGTCCACGTCCACCACCTCGAAGCGCCAGCCCTCCCACTCGACGACGTCGGTGCGGCGCGGGATGCGACGCAGCATCACCATCAGGAAGCCGGCCAGCGTGTCGTAGGTGCCGGCATGCGGCCAGCCCGCGATACCCAGCGCGCGCTCCACGTCGGGGATGGGCGTGACGCCGTCGGCCAGGTAGCTGCCGTCCTCGCGGCGCACGATCTGTTCCTCGTCATGCGGCGCCACCAGCGCGCCCATGACGGTGCTCATCACGTCGTTCAGCGTGACGACACCGACCACGCGGCTGTACTCGTTGACGATGACGGCGAAGTCCTCGTGCGCCTCGCGGAACTGCGTCAGCATCTCGGACAGCGTCAGCCGGTCCGGCACGATGAGTACCTTCTTGACCAGCACGCCGCTGTCCGCGCGCAGCGACAGCGCCTCGTCGCGCAGCACGCGCTGGAACAGGTCGGTCGCATCCACGTAGCCGACGACCCGATCGATGTCGCCGTCGCAGACGAGGTAGGTCGAATGCGGCGTGTCGGCGATGCGGTTGCGGATCAGCGCGTCGTCGTCGTCGCGGGAGAAGAACACGATGCGCTCGCGGTTGGTCATCACCGTCTCGACGGTGCGCGTGTCCAACTCGAACACGTTGGCGATGACCTGCTGTTCCTCGTCGGCGACGACGCCAGCCTGATAGCCCGCCTCGGTCAGCGCCAGGATGTCGCGGTAGCTGATGGTTTCATCGCGCTTGGCCGGCAGGCCCAGCACGCGGATCAGGCCTTCGGTGATTCCGCTGAACAGCCACGCCAACGGCTTCAGCAGGCGGCACAGCAGCAGCATGGGGCCGACCAGCAGCATCGCCACCCGCTCGGGCTCGCTCATGGCCAGGCGCTTGGGCACCAGGTCGGCCATCACGATGAACAGCGAGGTGATGCCGGTGAAGGACGCCGCGAAGCCCAGCGTGGCCGCCAGCTCCGGCGCCATCGCGAGCCGGAACGCCGCCTCGAAATGAGGCGTGAACGCGCCCTCGCCCACGATGCCGGCCAGGATGGCCACCGTGTTGACGCCGATTTGCACGACGGTGAAGTAGTCGCCCGGCTGTTCCTGCACGGCCAGCACCTGGGCCGCGCGGGCGTCGCCCGCGTCGGCGCGCTGCTGCAGGTTGAGCCGGCGCGACGCGGCCAGCGACAGCTCGGCCATCGAGAAGAACGCGCTGCCGAGGATCAGCAGGCTGATCAACAGCAGCGAGGTCGTCATTACGAGAACAACCTTCGCGCCGCGGGCGAGCCTGCGGCGAGGTCACGTGCCGCCAGCGCCTCGTAGAGCTTCTTCAGCTCCACGTCGATGGCCGCGAAGGCATGCAGGCCCAGCACCTGGCCGCGGTCGTCGCAGACCTCGGCCTCCAGGTCGCGCGACAGCGCCCGCGCGGACTCCTGCCACAGCGCGAACGGTTCCTGCTCGGCCGGCGTCTGCGGCACGTCCAGCGCCAGCGTCAGCTCGCGCAGCGACAGCACCTCCGGGTCCTCGGCCAGCGCGGCCTGGGCATCGAACTGCAGCGTCAACAGCGGCGGCGCGCCGTCCTCACCAGACGGCAGCACCAGGCGGCCCGGCAACGAGCCGGCCACGAAGCCATGGCGCGCGGCCGACTGCTGCACGAAGCCCGGCGTCCACGCCGCCGCCTTGGCACGCAGCAGCAGCGCGAGCTGGGCGTCATGGCTGGCGGCGAACTGGTCCAGCTCGCGGGCGCGGGCCACCACGTCCAGCATGTCCGGGAACTGAACGAAGCCGCCAATGCCGTCTGCAAAGGCCTGGATCTTCTGCACGAACTCGGAGTACTCGATCTCGTTGAGCGCGCCGCTGCGGTTGGCCAGCTTCAGGCCGGCCTGGAATTCGCTGTAGCGCTGGCCCGGCGCGGGCAGTTCCCAGTCCCCGGTCTGCGCGTTCAGTCCTTCGATCTGCAGCGGCTTGGTGCCGGCGCGGCGGCTGCCGGGCTGGTGCTGCAAGGCCAGTTCGCCGGACACGGGCTGCTCGATCGTGATGGTCGCGATCGCGTCGATCAGCGCGTCGATGCGCGCCGACGGCTTGCGCTGCGGGCGCGCGACGGCGGGCAGCGTGACCTCCATCGTGTCGGGTTCCACGACGGCCGCAACCTCGGCCGCCGTGCCCGCCGGCGGCGCGTCGAAGCTGGGCTCTTCCATCGGCGGCTGCGCGCGCTTGGGGCCGGCCTTGCGCGCCGCCCAGGCGCCGTGGGCCACCACGCCGGCCAACACCAGGCCGCCGGCGATTGCGAGAAGTTCGGTCAGGGTCAGGTTCATGCCATCTCGGCCATCGCTAGGGCCTTGTCCATATCTACCGCCACGATGCGCGAGACGCCCTGCTCCTGCATCGTCACGCCGATCAGTTGTTCCGCCATCTCCATCGCGATCTTGTTGTGCGAGATGAAGAGGAATTGGGTCACGCGGCTCATCTGCGACACCAGCTTGGCGTAACGCTCGGTGTTGGCATCGTCCAGCGGCGCATCCACTTCGTCCAGCAGGCAGAACGGCGCGGGGTTGAGCTGGAAGATCGCGAACACCAGCGCAATGGCCGTGAGTGCCTTCTCGCCGCCCGACAGCAGGTGAATGGTCTGGTTCTTCTTGCCGGGCGGCTGCGCCATCACCTGCACGCCAGAGTCGA
>CBFGPX010000078.1:0-17184 GCA_965650725.1 uncultured Comamonadaceae bacterium
GACGGCGCCGCGCTTGGCACCGGCCAGCGAGCGCAGCGCGCCGCCCTTCAGCGTGATCTTCTGGCCGTCGGCCAGCACCAGCCTGGCGGCCGACTTGTCCTGCTCCAGCAGGATGGCGGTGCGCAGCTCGCCCAGGTCGGGGTGGGCGTCGAAGGCGTCGTCCAGCGCGTCGTCCTCGGCGTCGCCGCCGGGCAGCTTGACCGTGGCCTCGGGGCCGCGGAAGGGCTGGCGGCGCTCCAGCTCGAACAGCGCATGGCGCAGCGACTCCTGCGCGGCGGCCTGCTCGGCGTAGCGCAGCGTGGTGGTCACCGTGAGGCCGCGCGTGTAGGCCTCCTCGCCGAAGCGGTTGACGATCTCGGCGCGCACCTGCTCGGCCGCATGGTCGGCCACGCCGGACAGCCGCTTGGGCCGGCGGATCTGCAGCGGCACGGCCTTCGCGGCCTGGGCCTGTTCGGCCGTGAGCAGGCCCACCGCCTCCAGCCGGCCCAGTACCACGGCCTGGCGACGCTTGGCGCGCTCGGGGAAGCGCACGGGGTTGAGGCGGTTGGGGTCCTTGGGCAGGCCGATCAGCGTGGCCATCTCGGCGGTGTCGAGCTGGTCCAGCGTCTTGCCGAAGTAGCGCTCGGCGGCCGCCGCGAAGCCGTAGGCGCGGTTGCCGAGGTGAATCTGGTTCATGTAGATCTCGAGGATCTGCGCCTTGCTCAGCGCGCGCTCGATCTTGATCGCCAGCAGCGCCTCGACGGCCTTGCGCGTCCAGCGCTGCTCCTTGCTCAGGTAGGTGTCGCGCGCGAGCTGCTGCGTGATGGTGGACGCACCGTGCAGCGGGCCGCTGTGCGTGAGGTTGCGCAGGAAGGCGCGCGCGATGCCGCCGAAGTCGATGCCACCGTGGGTCCAGAAGTCCGTGTCCTCCACGGCCAGCAGCGCGTCCTGCATGGGCTTGGGGATGTCCTTCAGCGGCACGAAGCGGCGCCGCTCGGCGCCGAACTCGCCGATGACCTGCCCTTCCTCGCTGAGGATGCGCAGCGGCTGGCGCGGCTGGTAGTCGGTCAGGGTGTCCAGCTCGGGCAACTGCACCCAGATGAAGGCCGCCACGATGGCGCCCACCAGCACCAGCACGAAGGGCAGCGCCACAAGGGCACCCAGCCAGGGCCGCGCGACCAGGGTCTGAAACAGGGACTGCAGACGGGAGGGACCAGCCATTGCGGGTAGACGCCCGCGTCCGGGCGGCTTTGCAAACCAAAGAGGCGGCAGCTTAAGGCCTGCCGCAGATCGGCTCTGCCTGCAGCCCAACGCGCCCGGGCTGCAACTCGTCGCAAACCCACTGACCGAACGGAGCGATGCGGCCACGATGCCGTCCATTCCAACCCCTCTCGGAGATTGCCATGAAAGCCCTGCTGTCCACCCTCTGCGCCGTTGCCGCCCTCGCCTGCGCCCCCGCCATGGCCGACACCACCACGGCAAGCAGCGAACCCTGCCCGCAGCTCTCAGCGCAGCTCGCCGACCTGCTGGCCCTGCCCTACAAGCGCATCGGCGCAGACGGCGCGGTGCGCGTGGAGTTCGAGGTCGATGCCCAGGGCCGCGCCCAGGTGCAGACCTTGGAGGGCGAGCGCCAGTACCGCAGCGCCGTGCGGGCAGCCATGCGCCGCGTCGACTGCAAGGCTGGTACACCTCATCTCTACGCCGTGGACATCGTCTTCAGCGAGAAGCCCTCGCGCAGCTTCGCCGGCGCGCCGCGCATCGTCGTCGCGCAGGCCACGCGCCGCTGAGGTGCGGGAAGTCATGGCCGGCGCGGCGCCGTCGGCCCCGCAGCGCGCTTCGTCGGGCGGCATGCGGGCTTCGTCGGGTCGGCGCTGACCCGGCCCGCGCCGCGCAGCACGATGGCGGCCCAGCCACCCCACCGGAGCCCGCCATGTCCCCCCTGAAGCCCGCCGCCATCGCCCTCGGCCTCGCCCTGACCCTGCCGGCCGCGCTGGCCAAGCCGGCCGCCTGCCCCCAGGTCGCCGAGCAACTGAGCGAGTCCCTCGCCAGCGCCAGGCAGCGCATCCGCGCCGACGGCGACGTGCGCGTGGAGTTCGACGTGAGCGCCGCCGGCCGCGCGCAGCTGGTCACGGTGCAGGGCACGCGCCTCTACCGCACGCCGGTGCGCACGGCCGTGGACACGCTGGAATGCCGGGCCGGCGTGCCGCAGCGCTATGTCCTTAACATCCGCTTCGCCGACCCCGCGCCGCAGGTGATGGCCAGCGCCGCCTCGGCCACGCTGGCGCAGGTGCGGCGACCCGACACCGCCGCGCCGCGCTGATCCCGTCAGACCCCATGCCCCCCGCCCCGCCCGCCGACACCGCCGCGCTGCTGCGCTGGCGTGCGCTGCTCGCCGCGGCCGCGCTGAGCGTCGCGCTGGCGCTGGCGCTGCTGCTGCCGGGCCTGGTGCGCTGTGCCCTGCTGCCCGCGGACGCCGACGAGCACCTGTGCCGCGCCAACCCGGGGCTCAGCGGCGGGCTGGGCCTGGCGGTGCTGCTGTGGGGCCTGTGGCTGGGCGCCGCGCTGACGCAGGGCTGGCTGCCGCGCGAGCGGCCCGCCCGCCCGTGGGGACTGGCCGTGCAGATCGCGGCGCTGACGCTGCTGGCCATGGCGGTCAACAGCGTGCTGCACGTGATCGGCCCGCTGGACGGCAGCATCACGCCCTACACGGTGCAGATCCTGCTGACCTTCTCCACCTGCGTCTGCCTGGGCCTGGACTACCGCGAGCGCGGCCGGCGCCGCGCGGCCGATGCGGACAGCCTGCAGCGCAACGAGCAGGAGCAGGCCCGCCAGCTCGACGCCGCGCGCGCGGCGCTGCTGCAGGCCCAGGTCGAGCCGCACTTCCTGTTCAACACGCTGGCCCACCTGCGCCGGCTGGCCCGCACCGATGCAGGCGCCGCGCACGCCATGCTGACCGATCTGCGCCGCTACCTGGACGCCGCGCTGCCCGAGCTGCGCCAGGCCCAGGTGCCGCTGGCGCGTGAGCTGGAGCTGGTGCGCGCCTTCCTGGCGCTGCACCAGCGCCGCATCGGCGCCGAACGGCTGACGCTGACCTACGACATCGCGCCCGGGCTGGATGACGTCGTGGTGCCGTCCACCTGCCTGCTGACGCTGGCCGAGAACGCGATCAAGCACGGCATCGCGCCCTGCGTGGATGGCGGCGAGATCGCCGTGCGGGCCCAGCCCGATCCCGACGACCCCGGCCTGCTGCGCCTGGAGGTCGCCGACACCGGCGCCGGCATGGGCGAGAGCAGCGGCGGCGGCACGGGCCTGGCCACGTTGCGCGCCCGCCTGGCGGCCGCTCACGGCGGCGCGGCGCGGCTCAGCCTGCATCTGAACCAGCCCCGCGGGCTCATCGCCCGCGTGCAGCTGCCATGGCGTTGAAGCTGCAGCCGCTGCGCAGCAGCGACCTGGGTTGGATGGCCCTGGTCGGTGCCGCCACGCTGGTGGCCAACGGCACGCCGGTCAGCACGGCGATGTCGGCCGTCGACACGCTGCAGGCGCTGGCCTACAACATCATCCAGTTCGGCGTGCCCGCAGTGCTGCTGCTGCGCCTGGCCGACGCGCTGGTCGATGCGCGCCTGCTGCCCGCCACACCGGCCTATGTGGGCGTGGTCGGGCTGAGCGTCGTGGGCGGCATATGGCTGATCGCGCCGCTGCTGTACCCGTGGCTGGGCAAGGCGGACTGGTGGACCTGGGAGGACGATTTCGGCCTGGCCAGCACCACGCTGATCTGGCACGGCCTGGGCGTCGCCGTCTACGTGCAGCTGCGCTTCTCGCGCCGCACCCAGGCCCGGCTGGCGGCGCTGCGGGATGCCGCCGCGCAGCGCGAGCGCCAGCTCGCCGCCACGCAGTTGCTGGCGCTGCAGGCGCGCGTGGACCCGGCCCTGCTGTCCGAACGCCTGGCCGCCATCGACGCCGAACTGCTGGCCGCGCCGGCCCGTGCACAGGACCGGCTGGCCGCGCTGATCGAGCTGCTGCGCGCGCTGCAGCCGCATGTGGAGGCCGAGGTGTCCACGCTGGCACGCGAGATCACCGCGCTGCGCGCCTATGCCACGCTGGTCAGCGCCGATGCACGGCACACCGAGCGGCTGCACCTGTCTGGCCTGGAAGACCCGCCGGACCTGCCGCTGGCGCCCATGGTGCTGCTGCCGCTGGTGCGCCCGCTGCTGGACGAGGGCAGCACGCTGTGGAGCCTGTCGCTGCACGCCGGCGCCGGCCGGACCGAGCTGCGGCTGCAGGCGCTGGGGCCGGACGCCGCGCGCACGCGGCAGGCGGCGGCGCGCGTGCCGCTGGCCGAGCTGGCGCAGCGGCTGCGCGCCGTGCACGGCGACGACGCCCAGCTGGTGCTGGCTGCTGAAGAATTGCCGCTGTTCCGCCTGACCTGGCCGACGCTCCCATGACCCGCATCCTCATCGCCGAAGACGAAGCCCTGCTGGCCGCCGAGATCCGCGAGGAGTTGCTGCGCCAGTGGCCGGAAGGGGAGATCGTGGGCATGGCGCGCGACGGCCACGAGGCGCTGCGGCTGGTGGAGCAATTGGCACCGCAGGTCTGCTTCCTGGATGTGCAGATGCCGGGCCTGTCGGGGCTGGAGGTCGCGCAGCTGATCGGGCGCCGGGCGCATGTGGTCTTCATCACGGCGCACGAGCGCTACGCGGTGCAGGCATTCGACGAGGGCGCCGTGGGTTATCTGCTGAAGCCACTGGACCCGGTGCGCATGGCCAAGACGCTGTTGCGGCTGAAGGAGCGTCTGTCCCACCAGCCGGCCGACCTGGGCGGCCTGGCCGTGCCGGCCGCCGCGGCGGAGACGCTGCGCTGGATCACCGTGCAGCGCGGCCGCGAGCTGCAGCTGATCACGGTGGAGGACGTGGCCTACTTCCGCGCCGACCACAAGTATGTGGCGGTGGTCACGGCCGACAGCGAGGCGCTGATCTCGCTGCCGTTGAAGGAGCTGGTGCAACGCCTGGACGGCGAGCAGTTCTGGCAGGTGCACCGCTCCACCATCGTCAACGCCCGCGCGATCAAGTCCGTGACGCGCACGCTCAGCGGCAAGCTGGGCATCACGCTGAAGGACAGGCCGGAGACGCTGGAGGTCAGCCCCAGCTACGCGCACCGGTTCAAGCAGTTGTGAGGCCGAAAAGCTCGGCCGCGTTGCCCCAGGCGATGCGCTGGGCCACCTCGGCCGGCAACTGCCCCAGCCAGCCGCGGTAGTCGGCGAACAGGCCCTCATAGTGCTGCCAGCGCGGCGTGACCCAGGTGTCGGAGCCGATCAGGAAGCGCTTCGCATGGGCCTCGAACAGCGCACGCCACTCGGGCGTGAGGCGCCCGTCATGCGTCAGCCCCGGCCGGTAGGACAGCTCGCCGCGCAGCCCGGGATGCCTGGCGAACAGCTCGCGCACGCGCTCCACCGGCTCGCCCGAGATGCCGGTGTGCGCCCAGATCAGCGACGCGCCCGGCGCATGGCCCAGCAGCTTGTCCACGGCCACGTCGTCCACGTGGGCGAGCACGGTGAGGCCGCGCTCGCGGGCCAGCCTCATCAGCGCGATGGCCGTGGGGCCGTCGGCGTTGCCGCTGTCGTAGAGGTGGAACTCGCCCAGCCCGCGGAAGGGTCCGGCCGGGCTGCCCTGGGCCAGCAGCTCCAGCACCATGCGGCGGATGCTGTCATCGGCAAACCAGCCGCTGTAGTCGGCGCGGTTGCGGTACAGCCGGATGAAGGGTACCCACCGCGCACCGGGCGTGGCCACCAGCCGCAACGTACCGTCGTTGGGGCGGCTGTTGACCAGCGCGCCGCGCACGCCCGCGCGGGCCATGCGCGCCAGCACGTCGGCCGGTGGATGCGGCGCCTGGGCGTCGTCGTTGTAGTGCAGGTGGGCGTCGAACAGCGGGCCCTCGTAGGCCTTCTGCGCATGCGCCGCCAGCGGCAGGCCGGCCAGCAGCAGGGCGCGCCGGCGCATCAGACGGCTCGCTCGGCCGCGGCGATGAGGCGGCTGATGCGCGACACCGACAGGCCTTGCTGCGCCGCCAGGTCGGTCATCGCGACGCCGCCTTCGGTGTGGGCCAGCCACAGCGCCTGCTCGCGGATGCCGCCGGCGCGCCTGAGCCACTCCGCCCAACTGGTGCGCACGACACGCCTGGGCGCCACGGCCGCGGCGCGCATGCGCTGGGCGAAGTCGGCGTCGCCCAGGAAGATCTGCTCGCGCAGCCGGCCCGGCCACAGCTGCAGGCCGGGGTCGGACGCCACCAGCCGCGCATAGCGGTCGCCCGCCGCACGGTGCTGGGCCGCCGTGGTGACGGGCTTGCCCAACAGATGGCTGTGCAGGCCGTCCACGTCCAGCCACTCGGGCGCCGCCTCCAGCCCGGCCAACGCGCGGAAGCTGGAGCCCGACCAGTCCGCCGCGCCGCGTGCCAGCCCCAGCCGCACCGGGTTCAGGTCCACCCAGCGGCAGGCATCCAGCAGGTGCTTCTCGCGGTCCACCAGCACCGCACGGAAGCGCCCCTGGAACAGCGGCCCGCTGAAAGCCCGGCGCTCCTGCTGACGCTGCGTGTAGACCCCGTTCACGTGCCGCATCAGCGCCGACAGGTTGGCCCGGCGCGTGAACAGCAGCAACTCGTAGTGCTCGGGCATCAGCGCATAGGCCAGCGCCTGGGCATCGAAGCGATGCAGCCCCTGGGCCAGCAGCCCGCACATCTCGGCGCGGTCGGCATCGTCGACAAAGGCCGGCCTGCCGCTCTCGAACGGACAATGGGCGCCGATCAGATAGACCGCGCCGGCAATCTCAAGTCGAGGGGGCCGGGCCATGCGGCACCTTAAGTCCGAGCGCCGGGAATGGCAAGATAGACCGATGAAGACGCACCACATCGAAATCCAGAAGTTCAAGGCCGCCGCGAACAACCCGCATGGCCAGATCCTGTTCAAGGTCGATGCGCTCGTATCCAATCGCGAGCCCATCGAGGGCATCGAGCCCAGCAGCCTGCTGGTGATGACCGAGCAGAACGCGCGCGTGCTGATGGCCTTGCTGAAGGCGCAGATCGCCGAGTTCGACAACAAGAAACCCAAGAGCCGCCACGGCCGTCACGGCTGAACGCGGGAGCGCCCCATGCAATACCCCCAATACAACCCCGCCTCCGACGACCGCCCGCTGTCCGACGACGAGCTGAACGACCTCGACGAGCTGCTGGCCGGACTGCCTGCCGACGGCGCGATGAACATCGAGGCGCTGGACGGCTACCTCGCCGGCCTGCTGCTGACACCGGGCCGCCCCCTCGCCGACCTGCCCGGCGCCGACTGGCTGCCGGTGGTCTGGGGCGGCGACGGCGACGCCGACAACGCCCCCTTCGCCAGCGGAAAGCAGCGCAAGAAGGCCGTCATGCTGGTGCTGCGCCAGCTGCACTCCATCGCCACCGCCTGGGCGCAACGGCCGCAGGCCTGGGAACCCATCTTCAGCTTTGCCGACGGCGAGGACGAGGATGTCGAGTACGCGGACGCCGAGGACTGGGCCGCGGGCTTCCTGACGGCCGTGGACCTGGCACCCGAGGCCTGGGCGCCGCTGTTCGACCAGCCGCCCACGGCCGAGCTGCTGGCGCCCATCGCGGCGCTGGGCAGCCCGGACGGCGCGCTGGCCGATGGCACGCTGGAGGACAGGGACGCCGCCAGCCGGAAGATTCCTGACGCCATGCTGGCGTTGTGGGAGATTCACAGGAAAGCCTGACGCATCCCCTCAACGCAGGTGGATGCCGCCGCGCGTTTGGTTCACACTCAAGACATGTTCCACACCGTGCTCGCCGTCATCGGCCTCGTCGTCTGCATCGCGTTGGCGGTGCACATGGCGCTGCCCTACCGGTTGCGTGCGCGGGTGGACGCCGCCGGGTCGGGCCTGCTGGGCTGGCTGCAGGGGCAGTTCGATCGCGCCATGGGCTGGCGCCGCCGCCAGCGCCAGACCCGCGCCGCGGCGCTGGAGGCCGAGCGGGTCATCCGCCGCGCGCAGGAGTCGGCCCAGAACAGCCGGCTGGACGGCGAATGGGACGGCAACGTCTACCGGCCCAAGAGCTTCGAGAAGCCCAAGAAGCCGCACTAGTCTCCAGACTGCTGCAGCCGCCACATCTCGGCGTAGCGACCATTGCGGGCCAGCAGCGCGTCGTGCCGGCCGCGCTCGATGATGCGGCCCTGCTCCAGCACCAGGATCTCGTGCGCATCCACCACCGTGGACAGCCGGTGCGCGATGACCAGCACGGTCTTGTCCTGGCCCACCGACTCCAGCTCGGCCTGGATGGCACGCTCGTTGGTCGAGTCCAGTGCCGAGGTCGCCTCGTCGAAGATGAGGATGGGCGGATTCTTCAGCAGCGTGCGCGCGATGGCCACGCGCTGCTTCTCGCCGCCCGACAGCTTCAGGCCGCGCTCGCCCACCATGGTGTCATAGCCCTGCGGCGTGGCGGCGATGAAGCCGTGGATGTGGGCAGCGCGCGCCGCCGCCTCCACCTCGTCCTGGCCCGCGCCGGGGCGGCCGTAGGCGATGTTGTAGGCCACCGTGTCGTTGAACAGCACGGTGTCCTGCGGCACGATGCCAATGGCGCGGCGCACGCTGGCCTGGGTGACCTGGCGGATGTCCTGTCCATCGATGCGGATGCTGCCCGCCTCGATGTCGTAGAAGCGGTACAGCAGCCGCGCCAGCGTGCTCTTGCCCGAGCCGCTGGGGCCGACGACCGCGACCTTCTTGCCCGCCGGGATCTCGAAGCTGACGCCGTGCAGGATGGGACGCGCGGGGTCGTAGGCGAAGCGCACGTTGTCGAACACGACGCTGCCCCCCTTGACCTGCAGGTCGGCGGCTCCGGCCGGGTCGGCCACCTCGCGTTCACGGTCCAGCAGCAGGAAGAGCTTCTCGATGTCGGTCAGCGCCTGCTTGATCTCGCGGTAGATGACGCCCAGGAAGTTCAGCGGAATGTAGAGCTGGATCATGAAGGCGTTGACCATGACCAGGTCGCCTAGGCTCATGTGGCCGTCCACCACGCCCTGCGTGGCCCGCCACAGCATCAGCACCAGCGCAGTCGCGATGATGAATTGCTGACCGGTGTTCAGCAGCGACAGCGTGGTCTGGCTCTTGAGCTGCGCGCGGCGCAGCTTCTCCAGGCTCTCGTCGTAGCGCGCGGCCTCGAAGCCCTCGTTGTTGAAGTACTTGACCGTCTCGTAGTTCAGCAGCGAGTCGATGGCGCGGGTGTGGGCCACCGAGTCCAGCTCGTTCAGCGTCTTGCGGAACTTGGTACGCCACTCGGTGACGACGACGGTGAACGCGATGTAGATCGCCAGCGCCGCGACGGTGATGCCGGCGAACCAGACATCGAACTTGACGCCCAGCAGCGTCAGCACCAGCACCACCTCGATCAGCGTGGGCACGATGCTGTAGAGCGAATAGCTGATCAGCGAGTGCACGGCGCGCGTGCCGCGCTCGATGTCGCGCGTCATGCCGCCGGTCTGACGCTCCAGGTGGAAGCGCAGGCTGAGATCGTGCAGGTGGCGGAACACCTGCAGCGAGATGCTGCGCGCCGTGCCCTCGGTGGCCTTGGCAAAGATGAGCTCGCGCAACTCGGTGAACATCGACGTGGACAGGCGCAGCGCGCCGTAGGCGATCAGCAGCCCGAGCGGCACGACCAGCAGCGTCTGCGGCGCACCCGGCTTCAGATCCAGGCTGTCAATGAGGTGCTTGAGCAGGATGGGCACGCCCACATTGCTGATCTTGGCGCCCACCATGAAGGCCAGCGCCAGGCCGACGCGCCAGCGGTAGCGCCACAGATAGGGCAGCAGGCGGGCGATGGTGCCCCAGTCGCCACGCACGGCGGGGGCGGTGGGCGCGGAAGGCAGGTCGATGGCACGCGGCGTGGATCTCATGGGGGCGGTCGGGGCCGAAAATGGCGTCAACCCGATTGTCCCAAGTGAAAGCCATGCCCCAGGATTCCAGCCCCACTCCGCACAAGGCCGGCGAACGCGAGCTCGTGCTGCGCGTGATGCCCATGCCGGCCGACTCCAACGCCAACGGCGACGTCTTCGGCGGCTGGATCATGGCCCAGGTGGACATTGCCGGCTCCATCCTGCCGGCACGCCTCTCGCGCGGCCGCATCACGACGGTGGCCGTCAACGAGTTCATCTTCAAGCAGCCCGTGTCGGTCGGCGACCTGCTGAGCTTCTATGCCACCGTCACGCGCGTGGGCCGCACGTCGGTCACCGTGCACGTGGAGGTGTTCGCCGAGCGCGACCCGGAAAACCTGCACGTGGTCAAGGTGACCGAGGCCAACCTGACCTATGTGGCCATCGACCGCGAAGGCAAGCCCAGGCCGATCTCGATCTGATCGGCCAGCGCCTGCGCCCACAGCGCATAGCCGCGTGGGCCGGGGTGGAAGCCGTCGGGGGCCATCAGCGTGGCGGCGTCGCGCTGCATTGCCGCCGGCAGATGCACCAGGCGGCGCGCGACCTGCCCGCGCAGCCGAGCGGCCAGCGCCGCATTGAAGCGCGCCGCCTGGCGGCCGAAGAACCAGCGCAGCGGCTGCGGCAGCAGCGGGAAGCTCTGCATGGGTGGCGCCGCGCAGTGCAAGCTCAGGCGCACGCCGGCCCGCTCCCGGGCCAGCGCGTCGATGGCGTCCAGCGCCGCCAGCGCCTCGTGCGGTGCAATCTGGTCCACCACGTCGTTGACACCCAGCGCCGTGACCAGCACGTCGGCTGCGGCCAGCTCGGCGGCTTGCAGCGCGGCCAGCGCCTGGATGCTGCGGTGCCCACTGGTGGCCACCAGTTGCCAGCCCACCGGCTGGCCCAACCGGGCGCCCAGCACGGCCGCGAGGCAGCCCGCCAACGCCTCCTGCTGACGCTCGGCGCCCACGCCGGCGGCCGACGAATCCCCCACGATGAGCAGCCGCAGCACGCCACCCGGCTGCGCGCGCTCGCCGGCGGCCTCTGGCAGGCGCAGTGCGGTGGCACGCACCCGGCGCCCCTGCCACAGCAGCAGCGGCCCCAGCAGGCATTTGGCCAGCATCATCTGCATGGACGTGATCCGGGTTGTCACGGCGTCAGCCAAGTCCGACCTCAAACCGCCGCCCTGTCCGGCATGCAGCGCCAGGCGCCCGCCCTAGGCTTCGTCCACGCGCCATCCAGCGCCAACCGTGAGGAGCCCGCCATGCTGCGTTACGCCATCATCTTCTTCGTCATTGCGCTGATCGCCGCCGTGTTCGGCTTCACGGGCATCGCCGCCTCCGCGGCGGGCTTTGCCCAGCTGCTGTTCTACGGATTCCTGATCCTGGCCGTCATCGGCCTGCTGGTCGGCCTGATCAAGCGTTAGGAGAACTTGGAGAAGTCCGGCTTGCGCTTCTGGAAGAAGGCCTGGAAGGCCTCCATCGCTTCCGGGCTGCGCAGACGGGCGCTGAAGATCTCCGCCTCACGCGCGATGGCCGCTTTGACGGCCTCGCGCTGAGGTTCGCGGATCAGCTGCTTGCTCTGGCGCACGGCGCCGGGCGCGAGGTTGTTGAAGCGCTCGGCGACGCGACGCGCGTGGTTCAGCACCTCGCCGCCGGCCAGCACGCCATTGGCGATGCCGCATTCCACGGCCTGCTCGCCCGTGAACGGGTCGCCCAGCAACAGCTTCTCGGCCGCGCGGCGGTTGCCCATCAGCTGCGGCACAACCAGGCTGGACGCGAACTCCGGCACCAGACCCAGGCCCACGAAAGGCATGGCCAGGCGGGCGTCGTCCGCGACGAACACCAGGTCGCAGTGCAGCAGCATGGTCGTGCCGATGCCGATGGCCGCACCGGTCACGGCCGCCACGACGGGCTTGCCGCAGTCCAGCAGTGCGTGCATGAACTGGAACACCGGCGCGTCTTCGCCGCGCGGCGGGCGGCCCATGAAGTCCTCCAGATCGTTGCCCGACGTGAAGATGCCCGGCTGGCCGGTGATCAGCACGGCACGCACGTCGCCCGCGGCATCGGCCGCGCGCAGCGCGTCGGCCATCTGCTGGTACATGTCCTGCGTGATCGCGTTCTTCTTCTCGGGGCGCGCGATCTCGATCGTCGCGACGCCGTTGACGGTGTAGGTCTTGATGGTCATGGCTTGCCTTTCAGTGATTGCGCTTGCGCCTGTTTCAGCATGAACTCGCGAAAGAACCTGCCCTGGCCGGTGGGCGTGTAGTTCCAGTCCGAGATCATCTGCGGCGGCCAGTCGGGGTCGAAGCACCAGACGGTGAAAGAGATGCCCTTGCGGGCGAAGTACTCGGTGATCAGCGGTCCGTAGCGGCCGTCGTCGATGACGGGCCGGTGTGCGCCCTTCTCATCCGCACGCATCCAGCCGATCTCGGTGGCGATGAGCGGGTACTTGTCGGCCAGATGGCCCCAGGCCGCCTCCCAGGTCTGCGGGTAGGGGCCGGGGCTCTTCTGCGGGTAGGGATGGATGGCATAGGCCACGCCTTCACGCGCGATGGGATGCTGGGCCACCTGCGACAGGTCGTAGGCCCAATTGAAGCCGGCGACGAGCGGGACGATGTTCCTGTCGTGCGCGTAGATGATGGAGATCAGCTCTTCGTTGAAGGCTTTCCATGCCTGCCAATCCACCTCGCCCAGCTTGCCGCCGGCAACGGTAGGCTCGTTGAACAGCTCATAGACGGCAATGGTGGCCAATCCCGCGTAGCGCGCGGCAATCGTGCGCCAGAACTCGCGCGTCTCCTGCTTGTTCGTGACGTACATCGGGTGGAAGTACAGCTCCTTGGTGATGTTGCCCATCGAGTGCCAGTCGACGATGAGGTACAGGTCCAGTTCGTTGGCCCAGACCACGGCCTGGTCGATCAGCTGCAGGTAGGCGTCGCTGCCCAGCGAGCGCCAGGCAATGGGGTGGATGGGCAGGCGGATGTGGTTGGCACCGAAGGACTTGGCGGCCTCGAAATGCGCCCTGCTCCACTTGCCCTGCTTGACCAGCTTGTCGGGGTCGCTGATGTTGACGCCACGCAGGATGACGGTGCGTCCGCTGTCGTCCACCAACTGGTTGCCCTTGACCTTGATCTCGCGCTGCTTGCGCTTGAGCTGTGTCGCGTCGAACGGCTGCGCGTGCGGCACGTTCCACCACTCGCCGGCGACGACGTCGGCGGGTGCCGGGGCTTTCGGCTCGTAGGCCGTGGCGACCAGGGGCAGCAGCAGGGCGGCGACGAACAGGGGCAGTTTCATGGCTTCAGGCGCAGCAGGACCGATGGCAAGACGCCGGCGACGCTCGCACCGGCACCACTGAATGCCGCATTCTCCCGTTGCTTCAGGCCGTGGCCGATTTCGCGTGGAACTGCGTCCAGTGATTGGCCAGGTGCATCAAGTGGGCTCGCTCGTATTGCGGCTTGGTCAGCTCGCCGTAGGCGAAGTGCGGCCTCAGCGTGCCGTTGAATCGCGCAAACGCGTCCATCGCGTCCAACAGGCGCTGCACGGAGGTCTTCAAGGTCTGCGACGCATCCAGCGCCGCCGCGCCGGGAATAGGCTCGGCGAGGTCGTGGCTCATCTGGCCGCGCGCGTCGAACACGGCGAACGCGGCCGAACCGATGGAGGAGCGGAACCAGGCGCCCTTCAGCGCCGGAAAGCCCTGCATCGAGAACTCGATGCTCTGGGCGAGGTGCTGCAACACCTGGCTCAGGTTCCAGGGGTTGCCCTGCACCACCTGGGGCGTGAACAGCAGCTCCAGCACGGCCTGCTGCGCCTGCTTCCAGGTCGTGAAGGTCTTCAGCTGGCCGGAACAGCCGGCAAGCGGTGCCGCCGCGAGCAACACCGTGGTGGTCTTCAGCGCGCGGCGGCGGTTCATGGCTTACAGCCGCTCAAAGATGCCAGCAGCGCCTTGGCCGGCGCCCACGCACATCGTCACCATGCCGTACTTGCCGCCGGTGCGGCGCAGGCCGTGGATGACCGAGGCCGCGCGGATGGCACCGGTGGCGCCCAGCGGGTGGCCCAGCGCGATGGCGCCGCCGTTCGGGTTGACCTTGGCGCGGTCCAGTTCGATGCCCTTGCTGTCGAGGTCGTTCAGCACGGCCAGCGACTGCGCGGCGAAGGCTTCGTTCAGCTCGATCCAGTCCAGGTCCTTGGCCGAGATGCCGGCGGCCTTCAGCGCGGCCGGGATGGCTTCGATGGGGCCGATACCCATGATCTCGGGCGGCACGCCCTTGACGGCGAAGGACACGAAGCGGGCCAGCGGCGTCAGGTTGTAGCGCTTGAGCGCCGCTTCGCTGACGATCAGCAGGCCGCCCGAGCCGTCGGAGGTCTGCGAGCTGTTGCCAGCGGTGACGCTGCCCTTGGCGGCGAACACGGGCTTGAGCTTGGCCAGGCCTTCGAGCGAGGTGTCGGGGCGGGCGCCTTCGTCGAGCTTGACGGTGCGGGTCTTCACGTTGACCGTGCCGTCGGCGAGGTTGGGCGTGCGCTCGACAACGTCGAACGGCGTCATCTCGGCGTCGAAGTGGCCGGCCTGCATGGCGGCCACGGCGCGGCGGTGCGATTCCACCGAGAAGGCGTCCTGCGCTTCGCGGCTGATCTTCCACTTCTCGGCGACCTTCTCGGCCGTCAGGCCCATGCCGTAGGCGATGCCGATGTTTTCGTCACGCTCGAAGATCAGCGGCGACAGGCTGGGCTTGTTGCCGCCCATCGGGATCATGGACATGGACTCGACGCCGCCGGCGAACATCACATCGGCCTCGCCGACACGGATGCGGTCCGCGGCCATCTGCACGGCGGTGATGCCGGACGCGCAGTAGCGGTTGATCGTCACGCCGCCGATGGTGGGGCCCAGGCCGGCCAGCACCGAGGCCACGCGGGCGATGTTCATGCCCTGCTCGCCTTCGGGGAAGGAGCAGCCGACGATGGCGTCTTCAATGGCGGCGGGGTCCAGGCCCGGGGCCTGAGCCAGCACGGCCTGCATGACCTTGACGAGCATCTCGTCGGGGCGGGTGTTCTTGAAGTAGCCGCGGCCGCTCTTGCCGATGGGCAGACGGGTGGCGGAGACGATGTAGGCGTCTTGGACTTGCTTGCTCATGGTCTTTCCTTTCAAGCCTGGGGCTTTTCTTTGGGCACCCAGGCCCAGACAAATTCACACTCGATCGGCTCGATGCCGGCTTCGTCGGTCACGGTGACGGCGACGGTGACTTCACCCTTGGTTTCGTTCGCCATCGCGTAGCGCTGCGCGGCCGTCAGGTGGGCCTTGGCAACCAGGCCGCCGGTAGCACGCCGGCGGAAGTTCACCTGCAGCGACTTGCACAGCGGCAGGCAGTCGTCACGCACGTTCATGCCCACCACCATGCCGGTGGCCGTTTCGGCCAGCAGCGACATCGCGGCCGCATGCACGCCCTTGATGTGGTTCTGCACGCGACGCTGGTTGGCGACGCGGATCTCGCTGCGCTCGGGGCTGAGCGCCACGAAATCGAGCGACGCCGTGCCCGTGAAAGGCACCGCACGCCGCAGCGCGAAGTTGCGCGCAGGACCACGCAGCGGGGACGGCAGACCGTCCAGCTTGGCGAGCGTGCGTTGAAGCCGGTTCATGGCCTGTGCTTAGTTGCGCACCGGCTTGCCGGTCTGCAGCATCCCCATGATGCGTTCCTGCGTCTTGGGGTTGTCCAGCAGCGCGCAGAAGTGCTTGCGCTCCAGCGCCATCAGGTACTCCTCCGTCACCAGGGAGCCTGCCTCGACCTCGCCACCGCAGACCACGTCGGCGATCGCCGCGGCCAGGTGGTAGTCGTGCGCGCTGACGAAGCCGCCGTCGCGCATGTTGGCGACCTGGCCCTTGATCGTCGCGATGCCGCTGCGACCGGCGACGGGGAACAGCGCCTTGTGCGGCGGCCGATAGCCGGCTTCGGACATGCCGATGGCGGTGGCCGTCGCCACGTGCAGCAACTCGTCCTTGTGCGGCACGATGACGTCGGAGTCCAGCAGGAAGCCGTTCTTCTTCGCTTCGTGCGCCGAGGTCGCGACCTTGGCCGTGGCCGCCGTCAGGAAGCCGTCCTTCAGGAAGGTCAGGATGTCGGCACCGGCATTGCCAGCGGCGGCCATCTCGGCGGCGCGGCGGGCGATGTAGGTCAGGCCGCCACCGCCGGGGATCAGGCCCACGCCCACTTCCACGAGGCCCACATAGCTCTCGACATGCGCGACGCGGCGTGCGCAGTGCACCGCCAGCTCGGCGCCGCCGCCCAGCGCCAGGCCGCGCATCGCGGCGACGACCGGCACGCTGGCGTAGCGCAGGCGCAGCATCATGTCCTGCAGCTTCTTCTCTTCCGGCGCGATGCCCTTGCTGCCCATCTTCATGAAGACGGGCATCAGGGACTCCAAGTTGGCGCCGGCGGAGAACACGTCGTCCGGGCTCCAGATCACCAGGCCCTGGTAGTCGGCTTCGGCGATTTCGACGGCCTTGAGCAGGCCCTCGGTGACGGCCGGGCTGATCAGGTGCAGCTTGGCGGTGATGGAGGCGATGACGACCTTGCCGTCCAGCGTCCAGACGCGCACTTCGTCGTTCTTGAACAGCTCCGTGCCGCTCTTCAGCGGATCGGCGGCGCCGGTGCCCAGCAGCGATTCGCGGAAGGCCTGGCGGCTGTAGACCGGCAGCTCGCTGCGCGGCTTGAACTTGCCTTCAGCGGCGCTCCACGAACCTTGCGGCGTGTGCACGCCACCGGCTTCGGCGACCGGGCCTTCGGTGACCCAGGCCGGCAGCGGCGCGCTGCACAGCGCCTTGCCGTCGGCGATGTCGGCCGAGATCCACTCGGCGACCTGCTTCCAGCCGGCGGCCTGCCACAGCTCGAACGGGCCTTGTTGCGAGCCGAAGCCCCAACGCATCGCGAAGTCGATCTCGCGGGCCGTGTCGGCCACGGTGTTCAGGTGCACGGCGGCGTAGTGGAAGCTGTCGCGCAGGATGGCCCACAGGAACTGGGCTTGCGGGTTGCTGGATTCGCGCAGCAGCTTCAGGCGGTCGGCCGGGGCTTTCTTGAGCATGCGGGCGACGATCTCGTCGGCCTTCTTGCCGCCAGCGACGTACTCACCGGTCGCGAAGTCCAGGCGCTGGATGTCCTTGCCGACCTTCTTGTAGAAGCCGGCGCCGGTCTTCTGCCCCAGCGCGCCCTTCTCGATCAGGCCGGCCAGCACCTTGGGCGTGGCGTAGGTGCTGTAGAACGGGTCGTCCTTCAGGTTGTCCTGCAT
>CBFGPX010000079.1:0-17029 GCA_965650725.1 uncultured Comamonadaceae bacterium
CCGTGTGCAACATCTTTTTCGAGAACAGCACGCGCACCCGCACCACCTTCGAGATCGCCGCCAAGCGGCTGTCCGCCGACGTCATCAACCTCGACATCGCGCGCAGTTCCACCGCCAAGGGCGAGACGCTGCTGGACACGGTGGCCAACCTCAGCGCCATGCATGCCGACATGTTCGTCGTGCGCCACAGCGAGAGCGGCGCGCCGCACCTGATCGCCCAGCACTGCGCGCCGCACGTGCACGTCGTCAACGCCGGCGACGGCCGCCACGCGCACCCGACGCAGGGCCTGCTGGACATGTACACCATCCGGCACTTCAAGAAGGACTTCCGCAACCTGACCGTGGCCATCGTCGGCGACATCGTGCACTCGCGCGTGGCCCGCTCGGACATCCACGCGCTGAACATCCTGGGCGTGCCCGAGATCCGCGCCGTCGGCCCCAAGACCCTGGTGCCGGGCGACCTGCGCGACATGGGCGTGCGGGTCTGCCACGACATGGCCGAGGGCGTGAAGGACGCCGACGTCATCATCATGCTGCGCCTGCAGAACGAGCGCATGAACGGCGGCATGCTGCCCAGCAGCGGCGAGTTCTTCAAGCATTTCGGCCTGACGCCGGACAAGCTGGCGCTGGCCAAGCCGGACGCCATCGTCATGCACCCGGGGCCCATCAACCGCGGCGTGGAGATCGCATCCGAAGTGGCGGACGGCAAGAGCAGCGTGATCCTGCCCCAAGTGACATTCGGCATCGCTGTCCGAATGGCTGTGATGGCCATCCTCGCCGGGAACGAAGCATGAAGATTCTCATCAAAGGCGGCCGGCTGATCGACCCGGCATCCAAGCTCGACCGCACCGGCGACCTCGCCATCGCCAACGGCCGCATCGTGCATCTGGGCGACGTGTCCGACTTCCGTGCCGACCGCACGCTGGACGCCAGCGGCCTCATCGTCGCGCCCGGCCTCGTGGACCTTTGCGCCCGCCTGCGCGAGCCTGGCCACGAGCACGAGGGCCTGCTGGAGAGCGAACTGGCCGCGGCCGCGGCCGGCGGCGTGACCAGCCTGGTCTGCCCGCCCGACACCGACCCGGTGCTGGACGAGCCCGGTCTCGTCGAGATGCTGAAGTTCCGCGCCCGCAAGCTGAGCCGCTGCCGGCTGTTCCCGCTCGGCGCGCTGACGCGCCAGCTGGGCGGTGCGGCGCTGACCGAGATGGCCGAGCTGACCGAGGCCGGCTGCATCGGCTTCTCGCAGGCCGAGGTGCCGATCAAGGACACGCAGGTGCTGAACCGCGCGCTGCAGTACGCGGCGACCTATGGCTACACGGCGTGGCTGCGCCCGCTGGACGCCTGGCTGGGTGGCGGCGTGGCGGCCAGCGGCTCTGTCGCGACGCGGCTGGGTCTGTCCGGCGTGCCGGTTGCGGCCGAGACCATCGCCTTGCACACGCTGTTCGAGCTGGTCCGCACGACCGGCGCCCGCGTGCACCTGTGTCGCATCTCCAGCGCGGCCGGCGTGGAGCTGGTGCGGGCCGCCAAGCGCGAGGGCCTGCCCGTCACGGCCGACGTGTCCATCAACTCGCTGCACCTCAGCGACGTGGACATCGGCTATTTCGATTCCGCCATGCGCCTGACGCCGCCGCTGCGCCAGGGCCGTGACCGCGACGCGCTGCGCGCCGGCCTGGCCGACGGCACGATCGATGCACTGGTGTCTGACCACATGCCTGTCACCGTCGACGAGAAGGCCGTGCCCTTCGCCGAGGCCACGCCGGGCGCGACCGGGTTGGAACTGCTGCTGAGCCTGGCGATGCGCTGGGCCCGGGATTCGGGTCTGCCGCTGCAGCGCGCACTGGCGGTGGTCACGTCCGAGCCGGTGCGCGTCATGGGCCCGGCGCTGGGCTCGCTGGCGGCCAGCGCGGGCCGGCTGGTGGAGGGCGGCGTGGCCGACGTCTGCGTGTTCGACGCCGGCGCCAGCTGGGCCGTCACGCCGGACCAGCTCGCCAGCCAGGGCAAGCACACGCCGTTCGCCTACGCGTCCAGCGGCTTCGAGCTGCCGGCGCGCGTGCGCTGCACGCTGGTGGCGGGGCACATCGCCTACGAGGCGGGCACGGGCGCATGAGAGGCCTGGTCGCCGCGGGGCGGCTGACGCGCCTGGTGCCGCATGTGTTGCACGGGCTGTGGATAGTCCGGCGCCGTTTTGAGCTGCTCACGGCGACCGAGCGGCATCAGCTCGTCCAGTGGTGGTCGGCCAAGACGCTGCGCATCCTGGGCATTGAGCTGGAGGTCGAGGGCCAGGCGCTGCCGGCGGGCCATCTGATCGTGGCCAACCACGTGTCCTGGCTGGACATTGCGGCCGTGCACGCCGTGCTGCCGCAGGCGCGCTTCGTCTCCAAGGCCGACGTGAAGCACTGGCCGCTGGTGGGCGCGCTGGTGGAGGGGGCGGGCACGCTGTTCATCGAGCGTGAGAGCAAGCGCGACGCGCTGCGCGTGGTGCATCAGGCCGCGGCGGCCCTGCAGGGCGGAGACTGCGTGGCCTTCTTTCCCGAGGGCACGACCGGCCCCGGGCCCGGACTGCTGCCCTTCCATGCCAACCTGCTGCAGGCGGCCGTGTCGGTGGATGCGGACGTGCTGCCGCTGGTGCTGCGCTGGCACGAGCCGGGCGAGCGTTTCAGCACGTCGGCGCGCTTCATAGGCGGCACGACGCTGGTGCAGAGCCTGTGGCGCATTGCCTGTGCGCGCCGGTTGGGCATTGCAGTGCAGATCCTGCCCAGCATGGCGATCGAGGGCCGCGACCGGCGCGCGCTGGGCGAGGCGCTGCGCGGCCTGATCTCGGCAAAGCTGGGCTGAAGCCGACCCGTTGCGGCGGATGTTGGTGTGGGCGAAAGATGATGGGCCCGCGCCGGTCATCGCATCTCCATGCGCTGCACGAATGAGCCCGGCTGCTCCGCGTAAACCCGCTGTCGCTTCCTTTGACAGCAGAGCGGCCGAAGATCTCTTGGGAAAGAAAGCCCCTCTGCTAACTCGTTATCAATACTGGGCTTCTTGCTTGGCAGACAGCTTGGCGCAAGATTTGCTTCGAAATGTTCATGTCGTATCCGATTGATACGGCATGGGGCGAATGCCCAACACAACAATTTTGGAGACCGTGAATGAGAGCTTCCATCGCGAACGTATCGCTCACTGCAGTCTTGTTGGCTTGCGCCGGCGCGGCCCAAGCTGCCCCGACGCTGGTGAATGGACTCGGGGTCGGCGGCTGGGCTTCAGGCGACACCCGGAACATCACCGGTGCGCCGGCGAATCCGACGCAGATCAATGCGCAGATCAAGTTCGTGGGTGAGGGCCAGGTCGTGCCCGATGCCGCGGGCGCCAACCCCGATGCCACACCCACCGGCACGCTGAATGGCAATGGCGCCGTGCGTCTGGACGGCACGAGCACCAACTCGGGCAAGTCCGACATCGGCTTGCTGGACGCCGGCGGCATGGCCTCCGCGTCAGCGCTGCTGGACCGGCTGTTCACGGCCAGCTATCGGTCCTATTCGGACCCGAACTCCACGCTGCGCACCGTCTCCTTCGGCATCGCCGTCACCAACGGGTTGTCGAATTGCGGTGCGACGGGCAACCAGGCTTGCTACTTCACCTTCGCGCACGCCGATCCCGACATCAACCCTGCCAATCCGAACACCTGGTTGACCGAGACCGTTTCCTCCACGCTGGGCGACTTCTCGCTCTATGGATCGGGTGCACCCGGCGGTGGCGGCCCTAAGAAGACCCTGGCGGATTGGGCGCTGGACGGCACCTGGGGTTTTCTGTTCGACGACGCGAACAACTATGACGTCGTGCGCATGAACTTCAACATCGGCTCGTCCTCTCGCAATGGCCTGGTCTACGTCGACTGGGTGCAGAGCAACCTGCTCAATGGCGGCGAGATGGTCGACTTCGTGTCGGCCGACGTGGGACGGCTGCCCGAACCCGGCAGCCTCGCACTGGTCGGCTTGGCTGTGGCAGGCCTGGCCGGCGTCAGGCGTCGCACGCGCTGAACAGCGTTCTCTGGAAATCTGCCTTGACCTGACTGCCCGAAGCTGGCGGTTCACGGTCACGACGCAAGGTCTGGGCTCGGTCGTACACCGGGCCCAGACCTTTTGTTTGAGCATGGCGTATGGCCAGCTGCAGCAACCCTAGCGCAGCCAGCCCAACCCGACCGAGGTACCGGCGCGCGGCCGGTATTCCAGACCCACGGCGCCGTGCCAGCCGCGCTCGGCGAGGAGCGCGAGTTCGGCGGCGTACTCGCCGGCTTCTGGCTCGTGGCGGCCGGCCTCGCCGGCGACCTGCACATGGCCGAGCACGCCCTGATCCAGCGCGCGGGTCAGATGCGTGAGCGACTCGCCCTCGGCGACACGACAGTGGTAGAGGTCCAGCTGCAGCTGCACGTGCGGCACGTTGAGCGTGGCCAGCAGGTCCAGCGCCTGTGCCTGGCGATGCAGGAAGTAGCCTGGCATGTCGCGGCGGTTGATGGGCTCGACGACCAGCGGCAGGGCCGACTGCCGGGCGGCCCAACCGAGGTTGTCCAGCCAGGTGGCACGCGTCTCGGTCGTGTCGTCGGCCAGGCCGGACAGAAGGTGCATGCGCGCCGCCCCTAGCCTTGTGGCCAGGTCCAGCCCGCGCAGCGTCGCGTCGCGGAAGTGTGACGCCTTGCCCGGCAGCGCCGCGTAGCCGCGCTCACCCGCCGCCCAGTCGCCCGCCGGCGCGTTGATGAGCACGACGCGCAGCCCGCTCAGTCGCGCAGCCAGCAGATCGACATCGTGCAGCTGGGGCTGCTGCAGCTCGACCGCTGCGAAGCCGTCGGCCCGCGCGGCGCCCGGGCGGTCGAGGTAGGCGTGCTCCGCGTAGAGCCAGTCCAGGTTCGCTGCGAAGCGGGGCGGGATCACTTGGATTCGGCCACCAGCGCCGGGTTCAGCCGCGGGTCGTTGTACATCTTGAACTGGCGGTAGACCTTGAAGTAGGCCCGGCCGGCGCCTGCGTCGGCCAGCAGCTCGTCAAAGCACTGCCCCAGGTCCGCGCGCTGCTGGACGAGGCGCAGCAGCCGCTCGCCGCAGGCCTGGCGGTGGGCGTCGTCCACATCGGCGCGCAGCGTCTGTTCGCGCATCGCGGCGATCTTCAGGCCCAGGATGGAGATGCGGTCCAGCATGGAGCCGGCCGTCTCGCTGTTCAGCCGCGCGCCCGGCGCCACGGTGGAGACGGGCAGGGCGCTGGCGATGGTGGCGGGATCGACCAGGCCCAGCGCGCTGAGCATGAACTCGTCGATGCGCTCGATGGCGTCGTTGCGAGCCTGGTTGTGGCGGTCGATGGCGCGCTTGTTGGCGACGATCTCGGCGTCGGGCGCCTGCGTGCGGCGGGCCAGGTCTTCCTGAGCCCACAGGCTGCGGTTGTGGAAGTGGTTGACGGCGACCCAGCCGCGCACGTCGTTGGCGTCGATGGCCATGGGGGCCGAGGCCAGCGCTGCGTCGTGGGCGGCGATGACTTCGGCGGAGGAGGGCAGGGTGATCTCGGGCATGGGGTGTCTTCTCGCACGGGCAGAATCCCGCGCCACTGTGCATGAGCCGCCGATGATAGAAGCCCGCCCCACCGCCAAACCGCTCATCGTGCGCCTGCGAAATTTCGTTGGCGACACGGTGTTGAGCATTCCCGCACTGCGCCTGCTGGAGCAGCACGGCTACCGGCTGGAGCTGGTGGGCAAGGGCTGGGCGCGCGGGCTGCTGGAGGCCGAGGGCTGGGCGGTGCATGTGCGGCCCGGCGAGCTGCGCGGGCGCATTGCCCAGCTGCGCGCGCTGCGGCAGCGGCTGCGCGCCGAGGACCCGGGCTTCGACCGACGCTCCAACACGCTGCTGCTGCCCTATGCCTTCTCGGCGGCGCTGGATGCGCGGCTGGCCGGCCTGAGGGCCGAGGGCCATGCCGGCGACGGCCGCACCTGGATGCTCAGGCGCGGCCATCCGCGCCGCGAGGGGCGGCACACGCTGCAGGAGTACTGGGAGCTGGCCTGCGACTTCCTGGGCGTGCAGGCCGAGCCGCCGGCCGACATCCGCATGAAGGTCAGCGAGGCCCAGCGCGACGCGGCGCGGGCACTGCTGGCGCCGCTGGGCGTGGAGCCGGGGCGCTTCGTGCTGATCTGCCCGTTTGCCAACGGCCGTGTGGAGTTCCTGGACCGCAGCTGGCCGGTCTTCCCGGACTTCGTGCGGCGCCTGAAGGCGGATGGCCGCACCGTCGTCATCGTGCCGGGGCCGGCGGAGGTGGAGGGTGCGAAGCAGCTCTACCCGGACGCGCTGCGCCTGGATGGCGTGGCGCTGGGCACCTACAACGCGCTGCTGCAGCTGGCCGGCGTGGTGGTGGCCAACGACACCGGGCCGGCCCACATGGCAGCCGGTGTGGGCGCGCGGCTGCTCAGCGTGCTGGGGCCGACGGACCCCGGGCGCTGGGCGCCCTGGGGTTCGACGGTGACGGTGCTGCGACGCTGGCCCGAGTGGGTCGGCGTCGACGAGGTCGTTTCAGCAGTGGATCAGGCCTTGCCCTGATTGGCCACGGCGGCCGCGGCCTTGGCGGCGGCTTCCGCGTCGCCCAGGTAGTAGCTCTTGATGGGCTTGAGGTTCTCGTCCAGCTCGTAGACCAGCGGGATGCCGTTGGGGATGTTGACGCCCACGATGGCGTCGTCGGCGATGTTGTCCAGGTACTTCACCAGCGCGCGGATGCTGTTGCCGTGCGCGGCGATGACGACGCGCTGGCCCGACTTGATGGTGGGCGCCACGGTGTCGTTCCAGAACGGCAGCACGCGGGCAACCGTGTCCTTCAGGCATTCGGTCAGCGGCACGTCGCCTTCGGCCAGGCCGGCGTAGCGGCGGTCGGCGCGCTCGCTGCGCGGGTCGGTCGCTTCCAGCGCCGGCGGCGGCGTGTCGTAGCTGCGGCGCCAGATCAGCACCTGCTCGTCACCGTACTGCTTGGCCATGTCGGCCTTGTTCAGGCCCTGCAGCGCGCCGTAGTGGCGCTCATTCAGGCGCCAGGCGTGGCGCACCGGCAGCCAGGTGCGGTCCATCTGGTCCAGGCAGTGCCACAGCGTCCACACGGCGCGCTTGAGCACCGAGGTGTAGGCGATGTCGAAGTCGTAGCCGGCTTCCTTGAGCAGGCGACCCGCCTGCTTGGCCTGTTCCACGCCGGTGGGCGTCAGGTCCACATCGGTCCAGCCGGTGAAGCGGTTTTCCAGATTCCAGGTCGATTCGCCGTGGCGGATGAGGACGAGCTTGTACATGGGCCTTCTGTGTTGCGAAAACGAATCGGAAATTGTAGGGAGAGCTTGATCGGCCGCATGGCAATTGGGTTCGACCGTGAATGAGTGCGCGTTCGTCTTGGTGGTAACCCGCATTTCCTCAAGACCTGGCCCTAAGATTTTCGTTGTTGCCGCAAAGGTGCGGCCATTTATGACTTATTCCCAGGAGACCTCCATGAAGTTGTCCCCCCGCCAGCGCGTGCTGCCTGCGCTGATCGCCTGCCTGCTGAGCGCCGGTGCAGCCCATGCCGCCGATGAAACCAGCAGTTTCACCGTCTCCGGCTTCGCAACGCTGGGGTTGGTCAAGACCAACACCGACCTGGCGCAGTACGCCATCACGGGCCAGGTTCGCGGTGCGGACAAGGACGGCTCGGCCGAGGTGGACAGCAAGCTGGGCGTGCAGTTCGGCGCCAAGTTCAACCACATGTTCTCGGGCACCGTGCAGTTGCTGAGCAAGAGCAATGGCGACGGCGACTTCATGCCCGGCGTCGAGTGGGCCTTCGTGAAGGCGCAACTGGCACCGTCGGTGTCGGTGCGTCTGGGCCGCATGGGCGCACCCTTCTTCGCCATCTCGGACTTCCGTGCCGTCGGCTTCGCCAACACGACGCTGCGTCCGGCACCGGATGTCTACGGCCAGGTGCCGGTCAGCCATTTCGACGGCGCTGACGTCAGCTACCAGGCCAACCTGGGCCTGGGCACGCTGACGGTGCAGGGCTTCGGCGGCCAGTCCAGCGACACCGTGGAGCGCACGGACGTGGATCTGAAGAAGCTGTACGGCGTGAACGCCACGTTGGAGACCGACTCCGGCCTGACGCTGCGCTTCGGCCACGCCAGCGGCAAGCTGACGGTCAAGTCGGCCTCGCTGGCGACGCTGGTCGCCACGCTGCGCGCGACGCCGTTCGCCAGCGTCGGCAACGAGCTGGGCGCCACCGAGAAGAAGGCCAGCTTCACCGGCGTGGGCCTGACCTGGGACGAGGGCCAGTGGCTGGTCAATGCCGAATACACGCAGCGCCGCACGGACACCTACATTCCCGACACCGATGGCTGGTACCTGACCGTGGGTCGCCGCTTCGGCAGCTGGACGCCCTATGCCACCGTGTCGCAGGTCAAGACGGTCGACAAGAACGTCACCAACACCATCCCGAACGCCACGCCGCAGCTGGCCCAGCTGAAGGCCATCGTGGACGGCACGCTGGCCAGCCAGCACCTTGCCCAGAAGACGGTGGCCATCGGCACGCGCTGGGACTTTGCGCGCAGCTTTGCGCTGAAGGCCCAGGTGGAGCGACTGCGCCCCACGGGTGACGCCTTCTTCGTCCAGGTCCAGCCGGGCTTTGCGAGCCGCACCGTCAACGTCTTCAGCATCGCTGTCGACACGGTGTTCTGAGCCAGGAGACGCAGCAAATGAGCATTCGCAACATCGCCATCGCCGCCACCCTGCTGAGCGCAGGCTTCGCCGCCCAGGCCCAGGTCGTCGTGATCGTCAACCCCAAGAGCGCGCTGGCCAGCATGACGGCCGACCAGGTCTCCGGCATCTTTCTCGGCAAGACCACCACGCTGCCCAGTGGCGCCACCGCCGCGCCGGTGGACCAGGCCGAATCGGCCGCCGTCCGCGACCAGTTCTACAGCAAGGTCACCGGCAAGCAGTCGGCCCAGGTCAAGGCCGCGTGGTCGCGCCTGGTGTTCTCCGGCAAGGGCACGCCGCCCAAGGAGCTGGGCAGTTCGGCCGAGGTGAAGAAGTTCGTCGCCGGCAACCCGGACGCGATCGGCTACATCGAGAAATCGTCCCTGGATGGCAGCGTCAAGGCCGTCCTGACCGTCGACTGAAACCCAACGCCGCCCGATGATGGGCGCGTCGCGTTTGCGGCGCGCCCGTTCTTTTGAGAGAACCGAGGAGAACAGACCATGAATGTGAAGACCCGGATCTGGCTGTTGCCTGCATTGGCCGCCGGCATCTTTGCCATCGGCATCGCCGTGGTGCTGCTGTTCTCCTCGCGCACGTCGGATGCGATCGACTCGGTGGGCAAGGTCGACTTCCCGTTCCTGGATGCGACCACGCAGTTCTCGGCCCAACTGGAGGCGCTGGGTGCCACCATCCAGAGCGCCGTCGCCGAGGGCGAGAAGAAGCGCCTGGACGAGGCCCGCGAGCGCGCGGGCAACATGCGCAAGCTCGTCGCTGCGATTCAGAAGATCGACGGCAAGGCCGAGACCGGTGCCCGACTGGGCAAGAGCTTCGAGGCCTATCTGGCCGCGTCGGTCGAGACCGCCGAGCTGTTCCTGGGCATCAAGCAGGGCGACCAGGCCGGCGCCATTCCCAAGATGCAGGCGGCGCTGAAGGCGCTGGAGGCCGATCTGCAGGCCGCCCGCAAGCAGGCCAGCGAGGGCTTCGACGCCGGGCTGGAGAAGGCCCATCGGGGCGTGTCGTCCAGCCTGTGGGCCATCGTCATCAGCGGTCTGGTCGTCGTCGGCGTGCTGGGCGGCGCGTCCTTCCTCGTCATCGGCGGCGTGTGGCGCCAGCTGGGTGGCGAGCCCGAATACGCCCGCGACGTGATGCGCCACATGGCCGACGGCGACCTGTCGCAGGACATCCGTGTCGCACCCGGCGCCGACCAGAGCCTGCTGGCCGCCGTGCGCGACATGTCGCTCGGCCTGTCGGCCATCGTCGCCAACGTGCGCCAGGGCACCGATTCCATGACCGTCGCGTCGCGCGAGATCGCGGCCGGCAACCAGGACCTGTCCGAGCGCACCGAGCGCCAGGCCGGTTCGCTGGAGCAGACCTCCGGCAGCATGCAGGTGCTGACCGAGACCGTCCGCCAGAGCGCCGATGCGGCCGCCCAGGCCAACCAGCTGGCCAGCTCGGCCGCGGCCGTCGCGCAGCGCGGCGGCGAGGTGGTGGGGCAGGTCGTCTCGACGATGGACGAGATCAATGCCAGCTCCAAGAAGATCAGCGACATCATCGGCGTCATCGACGGCATTGCCTTCCAGACCAACATCCTGGCGCTGAATGCCGCGGTCGAGGCCGCGCGCGCCGGTGAGCAGGGGCGGGGCTTTGCGGTGGTGGCCGGCGAGGTGCGCAGCCTGGCGCAGCGCAGCGCCGAGGCCGCCCGCGAGATCAAGTCCTTGATCGGCGCCAGCGTCGACAAGGTCGAATCGGGCGCGCGCCTGGTGCAGGCGGCCGGCTCCACGATGGAGGAAATCGTCTCCAGCGTGCAGCGCGTGTCGGACATCATCGGCGAGATCACGACGGCCGCCAGCGAGCAGAGCGAGGGCATCGGCCAGGTCAATGCGTCCGTCGTGCAGCTGGACCAGATGACGCAGCAGAACGCGGCGCTGGTCGAGCAGGCCGCCGCAGCGGCCAGCAGCCTGGAGCAGCAGGCCGTCACGCTGCAGCAGGCGGTCGCGACCTTCAAGCTGTCATGAGTCCGGCGGCGCGCGCCCGGACGGCTGCGCCCGCTCGCGGATAATCGCCGGCTTTTCCGACAGTCCACCGACGGTGTCCGCTTGAACTTCCTGATTCAAAACTGGTTCCTCATCCTCGCAGCGCTGGTCTCCGGCGGCATGCTGCTGTGGCCCCTGCTGGCGTCCGGCTCGCAAGGCAAGGCCGTCAGCCCCGCCGAGGCAGTGCAGCTGATCAACCGCGAGAAGGGCGTCCTTATCGACGTCAGCGAGCCCGAGGAGTTCGCCAAGGGCCACGCCGTCGGCGCGCGCAACATTCCCTTTGGCCAGATCGAGGGCCACAAGCAACTGCCCTCCAACAAGGCCTTGCCGCTGGTGTTGGTGTGTCCGACCGGCGCACGCGCCGGCCGCGCCGCTGGCATGCTGCGCAAGCTGGGCTACGAGAAAGCCCAGGTGCTGGCGGGTGGCTTCAAGGCCTGGCGTGAAGCGAGCCTGCCGGTTGAAAAAACCGCGTAAGGAGTCTGGCGATGGCGCCCGTGAAGATGTACACCACCCTGGTCTGCCCGTTCTGCGTGCGCGCCAAGATGCTGCTGAAGCAGCGCGGCGTCGGCGAGATCGATGAGATCCGCGTGGACCTGAACCCCGCCGAGCGACAGGCCATGATGGACAAGACGGGCCGCCGCACCGTGCCGCAGATCTTTATCGGCGACACCCATGTGGGGGGCTGCGACGACCTGATCGCGCTGGACCAGCGCGGCGGACTGCTGCCCTTGCTCCAGGCGGCCTGATTTCAAGACCGGGCAAGCCCCCACGGGCCCGCCACGGGCCTGCGCTGATAATCCGCCCCGCCGCCCGCAGCACGCCGCTCGCGGGCTTTTGTTTGAAAGACCCGTTTCCATGGCCGACGAGATCCAAGCCGCCGCCGAAGGCACCCCCGTTTTCCAGATCCAGCGCATGTACCTGAAGGATCTGTCGCTGGAGCAGCCCAACGCCCCGCACATCCTGCTGGAACAGCAGCAGCCTCAGGTCGACATCAACCTGACGCTGTCGGCCGAGAACGTCACGGACGGCATCTTCGAAGTCTGCGTGACGGCCACCGTCAACACCAAGGTCGGCGACAAGACGCTGTTCCTGGTCGAGGCCAAGCAGGCCGGCATCTTCGAGATCCGCAACGTGCCGCAGGACCAGGTCGAAGGCATCCTGGGCATCGTCTGCCCGCAGATGGTCTACCCCTACCTGCGCGCCATCGTGTCCGACGTCTGCACCCGCGCCGGCTTCCCGCCCGTGCTGCTGACCGAAGTGAACTTCCAGGCCATGTTCGAAGCCCAGCAGGCCCAGCGCGCCGCCCAGGGCGGCCAGGCCGTCAACTGAGACGAGCCCGCTCCGTGACGACGCCCCGCCCGCAGCGGGGCGTTTTTCTTGGTGGACACTTCTGCGCATGACGACGATGAAGATCAGCGTTCTCGGCGCCGGTGCCTGGGGCACGGCGTTGGCCATCCAGGCTGCCCGCGCCGGCCATGACGTGAGCCTGTGGGGGCGCGATGCCGCGGCGGTCGAGGCGATGCGGGCCGGCCGCCGCAACGCGGCCTACCTGCCCGACAGCGAGCTGCCGCCCGCATTGGCGCTGACCGCCGCGCGCGAGGAGGCGATTGCCCACGCAGCCGAAGGCCTCACCATCGTCGCGACGCCGATGTCCGGCCTGCGCGAGACGCTGGCGGCACTGCCTGCGACGCAGCGGGTGCTGTGGCTGTGCAAGGGCTTCGAGGCCGGTACGGGCCGGCTGGGGCACGAGATCGCGCGCGAACTGCAGCCGGCCATGAAGGTCGGCGTGCTGTCCGGCCCCAGCTTTGCGCAGGAGGTGGCGGCCGGGCGACCGACGGCGCTGGTTGCGGCCAGCGAGGACGCCGGGCTGGCGCAGGCCGCGGTCGATGCCTTCCACGGCGAGCGGCTGCGCGTCTACACCTCGGGCGACCCGGTCGGCGTGGAGGTGGGCGGGGCGGTGAAGAACGTGCTGGCCATTGCCGTGGGCGTCTGCGACGGCCTGTCCCATGCTGCGCCGGATGCGCCGGGCCTGAATGCCCGGGCCGCGCTGATCACGCGCGGCCTGGCCGAGATGATGCGCCTGGGCCTGGCGCTGGGCGCGCGGCCCGAGACCTTCATGGGCCTGTCGGGCCTGGGCGACCTGGTGCTGACAGCCACGGGCGACCTGTCGCGCAACCGCCGCGTCGGTCTGATGCTGGCCGAAGGGCTGGCATTGCCCGACATCCTGGCCCGGCTGGGCCATGTGGCCGAGGGCGTCTACAGCGCGCCCACGGTGCTGGCGCGTGCACGCGCGGCGGGCGTGGACATGCCCATCACCGAGGGCATGGTGGCCTTGCTGGATGGCCGGCTGCGTGCCGACCAGGCCGTCGCGCTGTTGATGAGCCGCGACGCGCGGGCTGAGTAGTCAGGCGCCGCCCGCGTAGCCGTTCTGCCGCCAGGCCTCGAAGACGGCCACCGCCACGCTGTTGCTCAGGTTGAGGCTGCGCTGCCCCTCGCGCATGGGCAGGCGAACACGTTGTTCGAGCGCAAAGCCGTCGCGCAGTGCGGGCGGCAGGCCGGCCGTCTCGCTGCCGAAGACGAACCAATCGCCGGCCCGCCACTGGACTTCAGCGAACGGGCGACTTCCCCGCGTGGTGAAGGCGAACATGCGCGCCGGGTCCGGCGACTCGGTGGCGAGGAAGCTGCTCCAGTCCGCGTGCCGCTGCACGCGGGCGTACTCGTGGTAGTCCAGCCCGGCACGCTGCAGCAGCCGGTCCTCCATCGAGAAGCCCAGCGGCTCAATCAGGTGCAGGCTGCAGCCGGTATTGGCGGCCAGGCGGATCACGTTGCCCGTGTTGGGCGGGATCTCGGGGTGGACGAGGACGATGTGGAACATGCGCGGCATTGTCCGCGCTGCTCACTCGTCTCCAGGCTCCGGCGTGCGGGCCACCACCCAGGCCTGCACGCTCATGACGCCGGCCTGCAGCAGCACGCGGGCCAGCTCGAACAGCGTGGCGCCGCTGGTCATCACGTCGTCCAGCAAGGCCACGCTGCTGCCGCGCAGCTTGGACGAGCGCAGCGGATCGACGGCGAACACGCCGCGCACGTTGGCCGTGCGGGCATCCAGCTTCAGGCTGGCCTGGGCAGCGTTGTGGCGCACGCGCAGCAGCATCTCGGGCTCGCAGCGCAGGCCGCGCCGCCGCGCCAGCGCCTTGGCCAACTCGTGCGACTGGTTGTAGCCGCGCTCGCGCAGCCGCTGGGGTGACAGTGGCACCGGCAGCAGCCAGTCCGGCGTGGCCACCTCGGCGGCGGTGAGGGCCGAGTTCAGCCGCTCCAGCAGGCTCTCGCGCAGTTCCAGCGCCTGGTGGTACTTGAAGTGCTGCAGCAGGCCGTCCCAGGGGAAGCGGTAGTCCAGCGCCGCGACGGCACGGTCCAGCGGCGGTGCCTCCACGAGGCAGCGCCCGCACTGCGGCCGGGGCCGGCCCATCAGCTCGGGCGGCAGCCGCGCCGCGCAGGTCCAGCAGCGCGGCTGCGGCCGGGCGTAGAGGCCCACGCAGCTGGTGCAGATGGTCTCGTGGCTCCAGGCGCGGCACACCGCACATTGGCCGGCGCAGCGCATCAACACCTTCTCGATCAGCGGGGGCTTGGGGACGGCTGGGTGTCGCTCCGGCATCGGCTCAATATACTGACCAGCCCATGAGCGAGACGGCATCGGCCCCTACTTCAAACAAGGGGCCGCGGCCCCAGGATATTGATGATGCGGCGCTGCGCCGGCAGTCCTTGCGTCTCGCTGGTGCCGCCCAGCCGCCCTGGCTGCATGCCGAGGCGGCGGCCCGCATGGCCGAGCGCCTGCCCTTCATCAAGCTGCGGCCGGCCCGCGTGCTGGACGCGTCGCCCGCGCTGGGTGCCAGCGCCGGGCTGTTGCGCCAGGCCTATCCCGATGCCGAGATGCTGTGGCACGAAGACGACGCTGTGCTGGCGGCGCGCGCCGGGCAGGACCGCGCACCCAATTGGTGGCGGCGCCTGGCGGGCGGGACGTCAGGTCGGGTGGAGGTCTTGCCGGCCCGGCCCGAGGTGCAACTGCTCTGGTCCAACATGGCCTTGCATGCCCAGTCCGACTTGCCGGCCCTGCTGGCGCGCTGGCAGGCCAGCCTGGCGGTGGGCGGCTTCGTCATGTTCTCCTGCCTGGGGCCTGACAGTTTTGTCGAGTTGCGCCCGCTGTACGCCCGCCAGGGCTGGGGCCGACCTGCGCCGGACTGGTGGGACATGCACGACATCGGCGACCTGGTGCTGAAGGCCGGCTTTGCCGACCCCGTCATGGACCAGCAGCGCCTGACCCTGACCTGGGCCAGCCCCGAGCGGTTGCTGGAGGATCTGCGGGCGCTGGGCGGCAACCTCGCGCCCGGCCGCTTCGCCGGCCTGCGTGGGCGGCGCTGGCGTGCGCAGTTGCTGGAACAGCTGCAAGGCTTGCGCGATCGCGAAGGCCGCCTGGTGCTGACCGTGGAGCTGGTGTTTGGCCATGCGTTCAAGGCCGCGCCGCGTCTCACGGTGGCGCCAGAAACCAACATCTCCGTCGACGCGATGCGCGCTTCGCTGCGCCAGGGGCGGCGAGGGAGTGAAAACGCGGACTTACGCTTGGACGCTGCCCCTGGGGCCGTGGGCTAAAATCCCGCGTTGCTATCAGGGTCGGGTGCAAGCCGGGCCCGATCCACTGCGCCTGCGACGTCCCCGACGCCCCTCCGGCATCCGCCGGCATGGCGCCGGAGGCAGGCGCCGATCTTCGAAAAAACAAGTGACAACCATGACGATGATGAACGCACGAGCGCATAGCGCCTCTCGCGGTTGGGCCAAGGCAGCCCTGGCGGCGACGGCGGTCCTGGCCGCGGGTTCGGCCCTCGCGGTGAACGATCTCAAGGGCGGCCCGGGCGTCAATCAGCTGAACCTGCACGAGCCCGTGACGCGCATCGCGTCCAGCCAGATGTGGCTGCACAACATGATGCTGGTCGTGTGCCTCGTCATCTTCGTGGCGGTGTTCGGCGTCATGTTCTATTCGATCTTCAAGCACCGCAAATCCAAGGGTGCGGTGTCGGCCAACTTCCACGAGAGCGTGGGTGTCGAGATCGCCTGGACCGTGGTGCCCTTCCTGATCGTCATCGGCATGGCGCTGCCGGCCACCAAGGTGGTCGTCGCGATGAAGGACACGACCAACGCCGACGTGACCATCAAGGCCACCGGCTATCAGTGGAAGTGGGGCTACGACTACCTGAAGGGCGAGGGTGAGGGCATCGGCTTCCTGGCCACGCTGGACAGCGCCCAGCGCGAGGCATCCGACTCCGGCAAGCCTGAGGCCGTCGACAACTACCTGCTGAAGGTCGACAACCCGCTGGTCGTGCCGGTCGACAAGAAGATCCGCATCATCACGACCGCCAACGACGTCATCCACGCCTGGATGGTGCCGGCCTTCGGCGTGAAGCAGGACGCCATCCCCGGCTTCGTGCGCGACACCTGGTTCAAGGCCGAGAAGATCGGCGACTTCTACGGCCAGTGCGCCGAGCTGTGCGGCAAGGAGCACGCCTACATGCCCATCCACGTGAAGGTGCTGCCGCAGCAGGAATACGCCGCATGGGTCGAAACGAAGAAGAAGGAACTCGCCGCCAAGGCCGACGACCCCAGCAAGGTCTGGGAACTCGACGCCCTGGCCGCTCGTGGCGAAAAGGTCTATGCCGCCAACTGCGCCGCCTGCCACAAGGCGGACGGCACCGGTGCCGGCCCGATCAAGCCGCTGGCCGGTTCCGCCATCGTGCAGGACGCGGACAAGAGCAAGCAGATCCAGATCGTGTTGCACGGCGCCGCCAACGGTGCGATGCCGGCGTGGAAGCAACTCTCGGACACGGAGATCGCCGCGGTGATCACCTACACGAAGAACGCCTGGTCCAACAAGACCGGCCAGATCGTGCAGCCGTCCGAAATCGTGGCCGCCCGCAAGTAACGCAAGCAGTATTCGAAAGGAACCGACGATGAGCGCAGTTCTCGACCCCCACGGGCACGCTGCGGGCGACCATGCCCACGATCATGCGCACGACCATCCGCACGGCTGGCGTCGCTGGGTCTTCGCGACCAACCACAAGGACATCGGCACGCTGTACCTGCTGTTCAGCTTCACGATGCTGATGGTGGGCGGCATCCTGGCGCTGTGCATCCGCGCCGAGCTGTTCGAGCCCGGCCTGCAGTTCTTCAACCCCGAGCTGTTCAACCAGTTCACGACCATGCACGGTCTGATCATGGTGTTCGGCGCCATCATGCCGGCCTTCGTGGGCT
>CBFGPX010000080.1:0-16526 GCA_965650725.1 uncultured Comamonadaceae bacterium
TCGAAGCCGGTGTCGCTCATCGGGTTGGGCAGGCCGGCGTTGGGATAGCAGCTGACCGCCACGTCGCCGGCCACCTTGGCCAGCTCCTCGATGTAGGGGCGCATCAGCGTCGCGCCCAAGGCGCAGTTCAGGCCGATGGCGATGGGCCGGGCGTGGCGCACCGAGTGCCAGAAGGCCGTGACGGTCTGGCCCGACAGGATGCGGCCGGACGCGTCGGTCACGGTGCCCGAGATGATGACGGGCAGGCGCTCGCCGGTGTCTTCCATCAGCTGGTCCACCGCAAAGATGGCGGCCTTGGCGTTCAGCGTGTCGAAGATGGTCTCGATCAGGAAGAGGTCCGCACCGCCCTCCAGCAAGCCCTTGGCCTGCTCGTAGTAGGCGTCGCGCAGCGTGTCGAAGTCGATGTTGCGGGCGCCGGGGTCGTTGACGTCGGGGCTGATGGACGCCGTGCGCGGCGTGGGGCCCAGCGCGCCGGCCACATAGCGCGGCTTGTCGGGCGTCGAGTACTTGTCGCAGGCGGCGCGGGCGATCTGCGCGGCAACGACGTTCATCTCGTAGGCCAGCCCGGGCAGGTCGTAGTCTTCCTGCGCGACCGATGTGGCGCCGAAGGTGTTGGTCTCGATCAGGTCGGCGCCGGCCGCAAGGTATTGCTCGTGGATCTCGCGGATGACGTCGGGCCGCGTGAACAGCAGCAGTTCGTTGTTGCCCTTCAGGTCCTTGCCATGGTCCTTGAAGCGCTCGCCGCGGTAGTCGGCCTCGCCCAGCTTGTAGCGCTGGATCATGGTGCCCATCGCGCCGTCGAGGATGGCGATGCGGTTCTGCAGCAGGGCCGGCAGGGCTTGGGCGCGGGTGTAGGCGATGGGCTTCATGCGCCGGATTTTCGCAGCCCGGCACTGCCCTCGCTTCTCAAGGGCCGAAGAAGGCCTGCGCCTCGGACAGCACCACGTCGGGCGCCTCCTCGGCGATGTAGTGGCCGCTCGCCACCGCGCGGCCGCTGACCTGCTCAGCCGCCGCCTGCCAGAGCTTCAGCGGCTCGAAGCAGCGGCCCACCACGCCGTGCTCGCCCCACAGCACGCGCAGCGGCTGCGTGATGCGCCGGCCGGCGTCGCGGTCGGCGCGGTCGTGGTCCAGGTCGATGCCGGCGCTGGCGCGGTAGTCCGCGCAGACGGCGGCGGCCGTGCCGGGCTTGACGAAGCAGCGCTCGTACTCCGCCCAGGCCGCGGGCGCGAAGAAGTTGCCGCGACTGCCCATGCCCTCGCGCAGGTAGGCGATGGGGTCGGCGGTGATGAGCCGCTCGGGCAGCGGCGCCGGCTGGATCAGGAAGAACCAGTGCCAGTAGGCGCGGGCGAAGGCCTCGGTCGTGCCCTCGTACATGGCCAGCGTGGGCGCGATGTCCAGCAGCATCAGCCGCTCGACGGCCTGCGGGTGGTCCAGCGCCAGCCGGTGCGCCACACGGGCGCCGCGGTCGTGGGCCAGCACCGCAAAGCGCTCATGGCCCAGCGCGCGCATGACGGCCACGGCGTCCAGCGCCATCTCGCGCTTGGCATAGGCAGCACTGGTCTCGCCGGCTGGTGGGCGGTCGCTGTCGCCATAGCCGCGCAGGTCCATCAGCACGACGCGGCGGTCCTGCGCCAGCGCGGGTGCCACGCGGTGCCACATGGCCATGGTCTGCGGATGGCCGTGCAGCAGCAGCAGTGGCAGCCGGCCGGAATCCGCGGGGCCGCCCTGGCGGGCAAACAGCGTGACGCCATCACGCTGGACGGTGAGCGTTTGAAAACCGGTCCACATGCGGCCGATTGTGGATCGCGCACTGCGTATAAGCTTTTGTTATGCCTCATGGTCTTGGCCGCGCTTGCGGCCACCCGGGGCGCTCCGAACAATCCCCCGTCGCCCGACCACCCTGCCCGCCGTCATGAAGCTTGCCGTTCCGCTGCTCGTCCTGTCCGCCGCCCTGATGCCCGCCGCCGCGCAGGCGCAGGGCAAGCCGCTGATCTACTGCGCCGACGCCAGCCCCGAGGGCTTCGACCCCGGCCTGTGGGACAGCGCCAGCACCAACATCGTCAGCGCGCAGATGTTCGACGCGCTGCTGGACTTCAAGCGCCCGACGACCGAACTGGCTCCGAAGCTGGCCACCAGCTGGGAGATCTCGCCCGACGCCAAGAGCTTCACCTTCAAGCTGCGGCCGGGCGTGAAGTTCCACAGCACGGCCTGGTTCAAGCCCACGCGCACGCTGAACGCCGACGACGTGATCTTCACGTTCAGCCGCTTCATCGACCCCAACCACCCGTTCAACAAGGCCTTCCCGGCCAACTTCATCTACCCGCAGAACCTCGGGCTGGCCAAGCTCATCGCCGGCATCGACAAAGTGGACGACCTGACGGTGCGCTTCCGGCTGCACCAGCCCAACGTGACCTTCGTCGCCAATTTCGCGTTCGCCTGGGCCGGCATTCACTCGGCCGAGTACGCCGCGCAGTTGCTGAAGGCCGGCAAGGCCAGCCAGATCAACGTCCAGCCGGTGGGCGCCGGGCCTTATCAGTTCAAGAGCTACGCCAAGGACGACGTGCTGCGCATGACCGCCAACCCCGACTACTGGGGCGGCAGGCAGCCGACGACCAACCTGGTCTTCAGCATCAGCCGCGAGCCCAATGTGCGCGTGCAGAAGGTCGCCGCGGGCGAATGCCATGTGGCCGCGGCGCTGCGCGACGTGGACCTGGCCTCGCTGACGAACAACCCCAACGTCAGCATCCAGAAGATCCAGGCGCTGAACATCTCCTACCTCAGCTTCAACCTGAAGAAACCGCCCACCGACAAGCGCGAGGTGCGCGAGGCGCTGGACATCGCCATCGACCGCAACGCCATCTTCAAGGCACTGTTCCCGCGCGGCGACGCGATGCAGGCCGTCAGCGCCTTCCCGCCCGCCATCCCGGGCTACAACAAGAAGCTGAAGAACGAGTTCGACCCCGCCAAGGCCAAGGCGCTGCTGGCCAAGGCCGGCTTCCCCAAGGGCTTCGAGATCGACCTGTGGGCGCTGCCGGTGCAGCGCCCCACCAACCCCAACGGCCAGCTGATGGCCCAGCTCATCCAGCAGGACTGGGCCAAGATCGGCGTCAAGGCCAACATCAAGACCTACGAGTGGGGCGAGTACCTGAAGCGCGCCAACAACGGCGAGCACAACGTCTACATGAGCGGCTGGAGTGGCGAGACCGGCGATGCCGACGACTTCCTGACGCCCAACCTCAGCTGCGCGACCAGCCGGGGCGGCATCAAGTTCTGCAACAAGGAATTCGAGGGTCTCATCGACGAGGCCCGCGCCACGCCCGACCAGGCCAAGCGCCTGGCCATGTACGAGAAGGCCCAGGAGATCTTCAAGCGCGAGCGGCCCTGGATCACGATGGCGCACTCCACCGTCTACATCCCCATCCGCAAGGACGTGGTCGGCTTCAAGATGGCTCCCAACGGGTCCGTCGACTTTGAAGGGGTGTATCGCAAATGAGGCTGCGCCACATCGAAGTCTTCCACGCCATCATGCAGGCCGGCACCATCAGCGGTGCCGCCCAGCTGCTGCACATCTCGCAGCCCGCCGTGACCAAGGTGCTGCAGCACTGCGAGCTGCAACTGGGCATGGCGCTGTTCGACCGCGTGCGCGGCAAGCTCTACCCCACGCCCGAGGCGCAGCGGCTGTTCGTCGAGATCGACAAGCTGAACCGCGACCTCGTCGGCATCCGCCGCCTGGCCGCCAACCTCAAGAGCGGCGAGGCCGAGCAGGTCCGCCTGGTGGCCACGCCCGCGCTGGCCAACGCCATCGTGCCCGCCGCGATGACGCCCTGGTGCAAGGCCTTCCCCAACGCCAGTTGCTCGCTGGCCACGCACCACACGCGGGAAATCGTGTCGGCGCTGCTGCTGGGCGAGGCCGACCTGGCGCTGTCGCTGCAGGACCCGCGCCACCCCGGCATCAAGGCCGAGGTCATCGCCAGCGGCGCCATGGTGGCGCTGTGCCCGCTGACCAGCCCGGAGGCGCAGAACGACGGCCCGCTGGGCCTGGCCGACATCCGCACCGAGATCGTGGGCCTGCAGAGCGACGACCCGCTCGCCGGCCTGCTGCACCACGCGGGCGAGGCGCTGGGCCAGTCGCTGGCCAGCCGCATCACCGTACAGACCTACCAGCTCGCCCGCGCGCTGGTCGAGGCCGGTGTGGGCATGACGCTGGTGGACCCCTTCACCGCCGCCAGCGCCGACGTCAGCAAGGTGCGCGTGCGGCCACTGACACCCACGGTCAACGTCAACCTCTACCTGCTCAGCGCCGCCAATGCGCCGCTGGGCCAGGCCTCGCGCCGGCTGGTCAAGTTCATCACCGCGGCCGCCTCGGCCCATCTCGCCCGACTGCCTTGATCCCCATCGAAGACATCGCCAGCCACCCGGACTTCCGGCCCCTGGCCGGCCTGCAGCACGGCATCGCCGTGGACCTGCGCTACGCCACCAGCGACAACTTCGTCGGCCACTCGGTCTACGCCGGCATCGATTGCCACTGGCTGCGCCGCGAGGCCGCCGACGCGCTGGAAGCCGCCGCCGCCTGGCTGGCCGAGCGCCGCCCCGGCTACCGCCTGCTGGTGCTGGACGCGCTGCGCCCGCAACGCGTGCAGCAGCGCCTGTGGGACGAGCTGCAGGGCACGCCGCTGACGATGTACCTCGCCAACCCCGAACGCGGCTCCATCCACAGCTTCGGCATGGCCGTGGACCTGACGCTGCTGGACCCGGCCGGCCGCGAGGTGGACATGGGCACGGGCTTCGACGAGATGACGCTGGCCTCCCACCCCGACCACGAGGCCGAGCACCTGGCGCTGGGCGCGCTGAAGCCCGAGCACCTGGTCGAGCGCGGCTGGCTGCGCGCGGCCATGCGCGAGGCGGGCTTCCACGGCATCACCACCGAGTGGTGGCACTTCGACTTCGGCGACCGCGTGGCGGTCAGGCGGGATCTGCCGCGGGTGCTGTGAGCGTCTTCTGCATGAAGACGCTCAGCGGGTCATCGGCATAGCCGCCGAACGGCCCGCAGCGCTCGAAGCCGCAGCGGGCGTACAGGCCCAGCGCCTCGGGCTGGTAGGGCCCGGTCTCCAATTGCAGCCGCCGGCAGCCGTGCGCACCGGCCTCGGCTTCCAGCAGGGCCAGCAGCCGCTGCGCCACGCCCCGGCCGCGGGCGCGCGGGCTGACGAACATGCGCTTGAGTTCCCCGCCCGCCGCGTCCAGCACGACGGCGCCGCAGCCCACCGCGTCGCCCGCCGCATCGCGCGCCACCGCGAACAGCACATGCGGCTGCACCAGCACGCTCAGGTCCAGCGCATGCCGGCTCTCGGGCGGGTACAGCGTGTCCTGGTAGGCATCCAGCTCGGTGATGAGGGCGATGACGTCGGGCTGGTCGGGCGATTCGAGGGCGATGCGCATGCGGCCGACTATGCCTTGCGATGCACAGGCCCTAGGGCCTGTGAACACTACGGGAGTAGGCCGCGAAGGCCCGCCGCCAGGGGCCAATCAAGGCGCAACGCGCAGCCCGCATTGATATGCGGGCCAGCGGTGCAACGCGGAGTGGCCCCTGGCGGCGGGCCTTCCCTTCGGGTTGTGACCAGAAAGCCCGCGCGCAGCGTTGCAAATCCTCGCCGGGTATCGAACCCGGCTGCGATTTGCGCCTTGCTCGCGGGCTTTCTGATCACAACGCGGCTTGCTCCCGTAGTGTTCACAGGCCCTAGTAGGCCCGGCGCAGCTGCGACTTCAGCAGCCGGTCCTCGGCGTCGAACAGGACGACCCATTCCAGCCGCAGCGGTCCGGCGGGCGTGACGATGTCCCTCACGTGGCGCTGCAGCCGCCGACCGGACTCGAAGCGCGTGTCATCCACGGCCGCACCCAGCCGCTGCTCGACCTCCGCCGTGGCCATGCCGGGCGCCAGCCGGGCCTGCACCCAGTCGTCCCGCAGGGCCGACCAGGCCGGATCCGGCGGCGCGGGAGCATCGTCCATGGCCTCGAAGACCACGCGCGTGTCATCCGGCCAGCTCGCATCGCCCATGGGCAGGCGAAACATGCGCTCGCGCAGCGAATAGCCCCAGTCGTAACGCGGCCCGCCCTCGTCGCGCAGGCCGTGCAGCAGGCGGGCGCTCAGCGTGAGGCGCCGCTCGCCATGCACCAGCGTGACGGCGAACACCGGCCGGTCGGCGAAGTTGCTGGGACTCCAGTCGCGGTCCGCGCAGTCGGCCGCGTCCAGCGGCAGCAGGCCGAACAGCAGGCGGCCACGCGCCACGCCACTGCCGAAGCCCACGCGGCACTGCAGCCGCAGGTCGCCCAGGCGGCGCTCGCCCTCGGGCACGTTGGGCGTGCGTATGTCGGGCCGCCAGGTCACGCGGCCGTCGGCCAGCCGGCTGCGCAGCTCGGTGCCCGCGTCCAGCTGCTGCCAGTCGGGGGCGATGACGAAGCGGTCCTGCGCATCCAGCACCAGCGGCCGGCGGCCGGCGGGCGTCATCAGGCCCAGGTCCAGACTGGGCGAGCTGTCGGCCTGCGTGCGGGCGTAGACCTGGAACCTCAGCACCGCATCGGGCGCCAGCGCGCGGTGCTTGTCGAACAGCGCCTGCGCCTTGAACAGCTGGGCCAGCGTCTTCTTCTCGCGGGCAACGGAAGACTCGCCCTGCACCTCGACACGGCCCAGTTGGGCGCCGCTGGCCCACGCACCTGCGCAGGCCAGGGCCAGCGCCGCAGCCCACGCGCGCATCAGGGTGCCGCGAACGCGTCCCGCGTCAGGTTCTCGGGCGCCTCACCGGCCGCGCGGCAGGCCACGTCGTCCTCGATACGGATGCCGCCGTAGCGCGACAGGCGCTCCACGGCATCCCAATCCACGTTCGCCGACTGCGGCGACGCCCGCAGGCCGCGCAGCAGCGTCGGGATGAAGTACAGCCCCGGCTCGATGGTGACCACCATGCCGGCCTGCAGCGGGCGCGTCAGGCGCAGGTAGCGGTGGCCGTCGGGCTTGTCGGCGGTGCCGCCGGTCTCGCTGGCCATGAAGCCGCCCACGTCGTGCACCTGCAGGCCCAGCAGGTGGCCGATGCCGTGCGGGAAGAAGGGTTTGGTGACGCCCTCCTCCACCATCGCTTCGTCGCTCATCTTCACGATGCCGGCCTCGCGCAGCACGCGGGCGATGCGGCGGTGCGTGCTGAGGTGGATGTCACGGTAGTCCACGCCCTCGCGCACCTCGTCCACCAGCGCCAGCTGCTCCACCTCCATCGCCGCCACCAGCGCGGCGAACTCGTCGTGGCCCGGCGCGACCCAGGTGCGCGTGATGTCGCTGGCATAACCGTTCACCTGCGCGCCGGCGTCGATGAGGAAGCTGCGCGACTCGGCCGGCGCACGCTCGTCCTGGTACTGGTAGTGCAGCACCGCAGCATGCTCGTTCAGGCCCACGATGTTGCCGTAGGGCAGGTCGCGGTCGGTGTGGCCGGTGGCCACGAGGTAGGCGCGGTGGATGGCGGCCTCGCTGTCGCCGTTGAGGAAGGCCGCGCGCGCGGCCTTGTGGCCAGGCACCGCACGACGCTGGGCGGCACGCATCTGCGCCAGCTCGTAAGGCGTCTTCACGCCACGCGCCCAGTGCAGCAGGTTCAGCAACGCCTCGGGATTGTTGGGCGTGATGCCGGGCAGCGCCGCGTCGGGCTCGGCCACGATGGCGGTGCGCGGCGTGACGCAATCGGCCAGCGCCTGCGCGGCCTCGCCGGGCTCGCGGATGACGACCAGTTCGACCGCGTCCACCCACTCGCCGCTCGGCGCCTCGGGCGGCACATGCCAGTAGTCGTCGGGCTGGTAGTAGACGACGCGCGGCTTCTTGCCCGGCCGCACCGCCAGCCAGGAGTGCGGATGGTTCGTCAGCGGCAGCCAGTGCTTGAAGTGCGGGTTGGGCTGGAAGAGATAGGGCCGGTCGTCGAGGAAGGCGTATTTCTCGATCCCGGCCGCGATCAGCAGCGTGTCGAAGCCGGTACGGGCCAGTGCGCTTTCGGCGTGTTGCTGCAGCGCGGCCAGATGTTGTGCATAGGTGGTGCTCATGGGGTGATTGGAGCAGGCCTGCACTGATCCAGCATCCAGCGCCGGAAAAGCACCATCGCCGGCGTTGGCTCGCGGGAGAGCAGCCGCGTCAGCCAGTAGCCGCCCAGGTCGACCTCCAGCCCGAACGGCCGCACCAGGCGCCCGTCGCGCAGCTCGCGCGCAAACATCGCGGCCGGCGCCAGGGCCACGCCCTCGCCCAGCGCGGCGGCCTGCACCATCACGGCCGACGCATCGAACAGCGGGCCGCGCGCCACGATCTGCGCCACGCCGGCCGCGGCGAGCCAGCGCGGCCAGTCCTGCGCGCGGTAGGAGCGCAGCAAGGGCACGCGTGCCAGGTCGCCCGGCGCACGCAGCGTCGCGGCCAGCGCCGGTGCACACAGCGGCGTCAGCGGTGCGCGCAGCAGCAGCTCGCCCGCCTCGCTGCGCCAGGCGCCGTCGCCGAAGCGGATCGCGCAGTCCAGGCTCTCGGTCGCCAGGTCGACCTTGTTGTTGTTGGTCAGCATGCGCAGCTCGATGCGCGGATGCAGCGCCCGGAAGTCGGCCAGCCGCTCCAGCAGGAAGCCGACGGCGAAGGTGCCGACCACGCCCACCGTCAGCACCTCGGCGGGGCCATCGTCCAGCAGGCCCGCCAGCGTCGCGTCGATGCTCATGAAGGCCTCGCGCACGACCGGCGCGAGCCGCTCGCCCTCGTCGGTCAGCACCAGGCCGCGCGCCGTGCGGCGGAACAGCGGGCGCCCGACATGGTCTTCCAGCGCCTTGACCTGATGACTGACCGCCGCCTGCGTCACGCACAGCTCGTCGGCGGCGCGCGTCAGGTTCAGGTGGCGCGCGGCCGCCTCGAAGGCACGCAAGGCATTGAGGGGCAATCCGGGCATGGCCATAAGACCCAAGAATAACTAATGACTCAACCCAAAAACCATTCCTTGAGCTTCGCACTCACCTATGGAGAATCGCGCCGCATCGCCACCCACCCATAAGAATCACTATGAACTCGTCCCTGATCTCGCGCCGCACGCTGCTGAGCGGCGCCGCCGCCCTGGCCCTGACGCCTGTCCGCGCGGCAACGCCCTACCCGGCGCTGGCCGAGCTGGAGCACCGTGCCGGCGGCCGCCTCGGCGTCGCCATGCTGGACACGGCCAGCGGCGCCGTCGCCGGCCACCGGCTCGACGAGCGCTTCGCCATGTGCTCGGTGTTCAAGCTGCCGTTGGCCGCCGTGATCCTGCGCGAGGCCGACCGGGGCCGGCTGGCGCTCGACCGGCGCGTCCCCTACGGCAAGGCCGACATGCTCAGCCACGCGCCGGTGACGGCGCAGCATCTCGCGCGCGGCCACATGACGGTCGTCGAACTGGCCGAGGCAACCCAGGTCACCAGCGACAACCCGGCCGCCAACCTGCTGCTCAAGCTCATAGCCGGCCCGGCCGGCTTCACCGCACGGCTGCGCGAGATCGGCGATGCGACGACGCGCCTGGACCGCTACGAGCCCGAGATGAATCACATGCCGCCCGGAGACCCCCGCGACACCTCGACCCCCGCGGCGATGGCCGCGCTGGTACGGCAGATCGCACTCGGCGACGTGCTGAAGCCGGCGACGCGCGAGCGCCTGATCGGCTGGATGGAGAAGACCGAGACCGGCCTCAGCCGCTTGCGCGGCGGATTCCCGACGGGCTGGCGCGCCGGCGACAAGACCGGCTCGTTCTGGGACGAGCAGCTGCCCGGCAAGGTCAACGACGTCGCGATCTGCTGGCCGCCGGGCCGAGCGCCCCTGATCGTCGCGGCGTTCTACGAGACGCCCGAGCCGGGGCGCGGCAAGCCGTTCGAAGAAGGCCAGAAGGTGTTGGCCGAGGTCGGGCGCATCGCGGCGGCGTGGCGCCCGTGACGCGGCGAGCGGCGCGACCGCGCGCCGCTCACTTGCGCACGCAGGTCAGCTTCCGGGTGCCGCCGTCGCAAAAGGGGCAGCCTCCCAATCCACGCCGACCTGCTCCTTAGAATCCGCGCGATTCGACAAGAGCAATACCGAGGGAGGACTCATGCTCAAGCAACACTTGGGGTGTTTGCTGGCGCTCGCCATGGCCGTGACGGCCTGCGGAGGAGGCAGCAGCGGAAACGACGGCGGCAGTCAGGATTCGTCCTACCGCCTCACCTTCACACCGGGGACGCTGACGGCGAGCCATGCGCAGGGCGTGCCGCAGCCGCTGACGGTCACGGCCACGCTGGATCGCGCGGTCAGCCAGACCCTCAACGTGGTGGTCGTCGACAACGTGGGCGTCATCGACCCCAACGTGCAACTCTCTCCGGGCACCGGCAACAGCTACCAGGCCGTCATGACGCCCAAGGCGTCCTTGGCCATAGGCGAGCACGCCGGCTCGCTGCAGATCAAGCTGTGCCTGGACAACGCCGCCATCTGCAACTCACAGTTGCCGGGCTCGCCGTTCACGCTGCCGTACAAGTTCACCGTCACGGCGCCGCCAGCGGCGAACGTCACGCCCGCGCGCGTCGCCGTGGATGCCAACCAGGATGAGGTGCCCAACCTGCAGCTGGCCATCACGCTGCCCGCCGGCACGGCCTTTGTCGAGTTCACCGACAAAGGCAATGTGTTCCAGTTCAGCGGCGGCGCCGTCACGGTCAGCGGTGCGGGCTTGACCCGCTCACTGACGCTGAACCCCGCGCTGGTGCCGGGCAGCTACTCGGGCCAGATCGAGCTGAAGGTCTGCAAGGTCAGTCCGTGCACGCAGGAACTGCCAGGCTCGCCAGTCATCGTGCCGTACACGATCGCGCTGAAGTCCTCCATCAACCTGACCACCCTGTCGCGCACCACCGGCGTGGGCGAGTGGGCCCAGCATCAGGGCAATGCAGCCCACACCGGCTACGTGCCGCTGACGCTGGACGCCAGCAAGTTCACCCGCCGCTGGCGCTGGGGTCTGCCGACACTGTCGCCCAACTCCTCCCTGGACGACACGCTGCTGCCCGTGGTCACCGCCAACGACAGCCTCTACGTGGTCGGTGCAGGCCGGTTCCAGCCCGCGGCACTGTTCGCGGTCAACGAGCATGACGGCACGCTGCGCTGGAAAAAAGACTTTGGCAACATCTATGCCGCCAACCCGCCCTCCACCGACTCAGGCGGCGTCTACATGGCCACCAGCGGTCACCAGGACACCGCCATGTGGGGCTTCGACGCGGCGACCGGCACGCAGAAGTTCCGCACCCCCTTTGGCTCGCAGTGGGAACACTATCTGGCGCCCACCATTGTGAATGGCAACGTCTACACGAACGGCGGCTACTACGGCGGCCTGCTGAGTTTCAAGGCCTCGGACGGCACGCTGAACTGGTCCGCCTACATGAGCCAGTACGACATGTGGACGCCCGCCGTCGATGGCAACTACGCCTACGCCTTCATGCCCAACGGCCTGAACGCGGTCAACGTCACCGACGGCAGCCCGGCCTTCACCATCAAAGACCCGAAGAACGCGGTCCAGCCCTACAGCGTCAATGGCGCTCCGATGCAGATTGGTGCGAACCACGTGGTGGTGATCAACGGCACGGCCTCGTCATACGCCAACAACAGCCTGGTCAACTTCGACATTGCGGGCCGCACCATCAAGTGGTCGATGGAGGGCAAGTTCAGCGGCGTGCCAGCCTTTGCCAAGGGCGTGGTCTATGCGATCAATGGCGCCCAGCTCGAAGCGCGCAGCGAGACCGACGGTAGCCGCTTGTGGGCCTGGCTGCCTGACGAGACGTCGACGGATCCGTTCCAGTCCACCTACGGGCAACAGCCGCACAACATCATCGTGACCGACAACCTGGTGTTCGTCAGCACGGCGACCAAGGTCTACGCGGTGAACCTGGCGAATCGCCAGATCGTCTGGACCTTGTCCAAGCCTGGCCGACTGGCCCTGTCGCCCAACGGCGTGCTGTATGTCAGCACGCCCGCGGTGGGGCAGCTGAGCGCAGGCGTCTACGCCATCAACCTGCGCTGACCTGTAGCCGGGACCCCGCGGGCCTTCAGCCCTCGCGGTCCCACACCACGCCCTCCTCCGTCAGCATCGCATCCAGCGGCACGTCCAGCGCGCTGGGCTTGAGCAGCGGCAGGAAGCCGTGCGCATAGCCTATGCCCACGGCCGCTGGCCGCGGCTGCATCTCGGCCAGCGTCTTGTCCATGAAGCCGCCGCCGTAGCCCAGCCGCAGGCCGCACGGCCCGAAGCCCAGGCAGGGCACCAGCATCAGCTGCGGCCGGAATTCCTCGGTGCCCTTGGGCTTGGGGATGTGGAAGGCGTCCTCCTCCATGGGGCAGCCGGGATACCAGACGTGGAAGCGCAGCGTGCCATGCTGCTTGTCGACCACCGGCAGGCCGATGCGGCGCTCGGGGTGGTTCTCGCCCCAGCGGTACAGCGTGGGCAGCGGGTCGAACTCGCCCTTGATGGGCCAGTAGGCGCCTATGGTCTTTTCCTGACGGCGCAGCAGCCAGACGCTGAGCACTTCCTGAAGCTCGGCCGCCAGGTCCAGCCGGTTGGGCAGGGCCAGGCGTTGCTCGATCAGCTTGTGCCGCAGCGCGGCGCGGTCGTTCGCATCCATGGGGCACGAGCTTACATTTGCACGCATGGCCACGAGCGACCCTTTCACCGAACTCTGCATCGAGCTGCTGTCGCCGCTGGGCCCGGTGCGCACCCGCGCCATGTTCGGCGGCCGCGGCTTCTACGTGGACGGACTGTTCATGGCCTTGATCGCCGATGGCCAGTTCTTCCTGAAGACCGACGAGCAGACACGCGAGCGCTTCGTCGTGGCCGGCTGCACGCCCTTCAGCTACCAGACCAAGGACGGCGAGCGGGTGGTGATGGGCTACTACCGCCCGCCCGAGGACGCGCTGGAATCGCCGCCGCTGATGCTGCCCTGGGCGCGGCTGGCGTTCGAGGCCGCGCTGCGCGCCGCCAACGCCAAGCTGAAAAAGCCGTCAGTCGCGGCCCAGAAGCCGGCGGCCAAGAAGAAAGCCGCCCCGGCCCGCCGCGCCTGAGGTCGGCGGCACCAGCAGCTCGAAATCGGCCGCCGGCCAGCCCTCCAGCACGGCCGTCTGACCGGGAGGTAGCGCGATGGTCTGGCCGGCCTCCAGCCAGTGGTCCTGGGCCGGCTCGTCGGCCGTGCCGGACAGCGTCAGCCACACCCGGCCGCAGGCCACCGCGAGGCGGCGAGCCTCGGCACCGCCGGCCAGCGTCAGCGCCCGGCCACCGTCCAGATGCCATGTGGATTGCGCATCGCTCATGATGTTTTCTCCTGGGTTGATGTCAGGGATTCTGCTGAGACCACCCAGGACGGTCCAATGACGGATGCGCGCCGATTGATACCATCCGCGCATGAGTCAGCCGATCCGCCAACGCCCGCTCTCGATCGGCCCGCTGCGCGCCTTCGAGGCCGTGGCGCGGCTGCTGTCCTTCCGCGCCGCCGCGGAGGAACTGAGCCTCACGCAGTCCGCCGTCAGCCGCCAGATCCAGGCGCTGGAGGAGGAGATCGGCTGCACGCTGTTCCTGCGCGGCACGCGCAAGGTGGAACTGTCGGGCGACGGCGCCCAGCTGCTGCCCACCGCCATCGCGGTGCTGTCGCGGCTGGACCAGACGGTGCGCCAGATCCGCCGCTCGCGCGGGCGCAGCGTCGTCAACGTGACGACCTTCGCGTCGTTCGCGTCGCTGTGGCTGATCCCGCGGCTGTGCGAGTTCCAGCAGAACCACCCGGACATCGACATCCGCGTTTCGGCGCTGGACCGCCTGGCCGACCTCGACGATGGCGAGCACGACCTGGCGCTGCGCTATGCCTCGGGCCACGAGCTCGGCGCGCCCGGCGAGCTGATGTTCGAGGAGACCGTGTCGCCCGTGCTCAGCCCCTGGTATGCCGAGAGCACGCGCAACGGCCGCCTGCCCGCGCTGCGCCAGCCGGCCGACCTGGCCGCCCACGCGCTGACGGAGGAAGACGATCCGCGCCCCAGCGCCACCTACCTGGGTTGGCGGCGCTGGCTGACCGCCCAGGGTCAGCCGGAGCTGGAGCCGCTGCGCTGGATGTACTTCAACTTCACCTACCAGCAGATCCAGGCCGCGCTGGCCGGCCAGGGCGTGGCGCTGGCGCGGCTGCCGCTGGTGCACGAGCAGTTGCAGCGCGGCGAACTGGTGGAGCCCTTCGGCCGCAGCGCGCGGCTGGGCAGCCCGTTCAGCTACTGGCTCATCACCGGCCCCAACGCGGCGCGACGGCCCGAGGTGAAACAGTTTGCCGACTGGGTGCGCGAGCAGGCGGCGCTCACGCGCAGCGCGCTGGCGGGGGTCTGACCGCGGTCAGTGCGCCGGCACGGCCGCCGCGGGGGCCGCGTCGTTGACCACCTGGGCCAGTGCCCGGGCCAGCGCATGCTGCGAGCGCACCACGTGCGTGACGCCGGCCTGACCCAGCCAGGCCGCCTCCTCCTCGGTGTGGGCCAGCACCGCGCAGCGCAGCCCCGGGTTGAGCTGGCGGGCCAGATCCAGCAGCGCCGGCACGCCGCGCACATCGGCCAGCGCGACGACCAGCCAGTCCGCATGAGCGATGTGGGCCTGCACCAGCGTCATGGCCTCGGCCGCATCGCCCAGCACGGCAGCCTGCCCCGCCGCGCGCAGCCGCTCGACGATGTCACGGTCGCGGTCCACCACCACCACCGGCCGGCCGCCCAGTTGCTGCAGCAGCGACTGGCCCACGCCGCCGTGGCCCACCAGCACGACCTGGCCGGCCAGCGAGGCCTGCGGCGTGTCGGCCGGCAGCTCGGCCAGCGGGTCGTCGCGCGCCTCCAGCTTGCGCGCCCAGCGCGAGCGCGCCAGCACCCAGCGCCGCAGCGGCTCCACGCCCGAGAACAGCAGCGGGTTCAGCGCAATGGACACGATGGCGCCCGCCACCACCAGGCTGTTGGCCTCCGCCGGCACCAGGCCCAGGCTCTGGCCCAGGCCCAGCAGGATGAAGCTGAACTCGCCGATCTGCGCCAGGCTCACCGCCACCGTCAGCGCGGTGGACAGCGGGTACTTCAGCAGCAGCACCAGCGCCCCGGCCGCCAACGTCTTGCCGAGCAGGATGACGGCCACCGTCGCCAGCACGGCGCCCGGCTGCCCGACGAGGATGCGCGGGTCGAACAGCATGCCCACGGCCACGAAGAACAGCACCGCGAAGGCATCGCGCAGCGGCAGGCTCTCGTGCGCCGCGCGCTCGCTGAAGGCCGACTCGCGCAGCACCAGCCCGGCGAAGAACGCGCCCAGCGCCACGCTGACGCCGAACAGCGCCGCCGCGCCCACCGCCAGCCCCACGGCTGCGGCAATGGTGGCCAGCGTGAACAGCTCGCGCGAGCCGGTGCGGTTGACCTGCCACAGCAGCCACGGCAGCAGGCGGCGCCCCGCGATCAGCATGACGGCCACGAAGGCGGCGACGGCCACCAGCGTCTTCGCAACGGTCCAGGCCAGCTCCGCGCCGCCGCCCGTGCCGCGGCCCAGCACGGGCATCAGCACCAGCGCCAGCACCATGGCCAGGTCCTCGACGACCAGCCAGCCCACCGCGATGCGGCCGTTGCCGGTGTGCAGCAGTTCGCGCGCCTCCAGCGCACGCAGCAGCACCACGGTGCTCGCCACCGACAGCGCCAGCCCGAACACCAGCGACGCCGCCAGCGTCCAGCCCCACCACAGATGCGCCAGCGCCCCGCCCATGGCGGTGGCCGCAAACATCTGCACCAACGCGCCGGGCAGCGCGATGCCCTTCACCGACATCAGGTCGCCGACCGAGAAATGCAGGCCCACGCCGAACATCAGCAGCATCACGCCCACCTCGGACAGCTGCTGCGCCAGGTGCAGGTCGCCGACGAAGCCCGGCGTGTGCGGCCCGATCAGCACGCCGGCCAGCAGGTAGCCCACCAGTGCCGGCAGCCGCGCCCATTGCGCCAGCAGGCCCAGCACCAGTGCCAGGCCGAAGGCGGCGGCCAGCGTCGAGATCAGCGTCATGCCGTCATGCATCGTGCGGGGGTTCCTTTCAGTCGGGCGCGATCAGTTCGCGTTCGGTGAGGATGAGGGTCAGGGCGCGGTCGTGCGCCTCGACGGGGAAGTGGGTTTCTGCCCCCGACCATGCCACACCCAGGGTGGTCACTCCCGGGTGCAAGGCCAGCCAGCGGTCGAAGTAGCCGCCACCGTAACCCAGCCGGTAGCCCTCGCGTGTGAAACCCACACAGGGCACCAGCACCACGTCGGGCACGGCCACGGCGCCGCTGGCGGTGGCGATGCCGCATTCGTCCTGCGCGGCCGGCGCGGCGCCGTCCCAGCGGCGGAACACCATCTCGGCCGGATCGCGGCGCGCGAACGGCAGCGCGCGCGGCCAGGGCAACACGCCGGCATCGAACTCGCCGGGCAGCGGCCAGTAGACGCCCAGCAGCTCGGGCTCCAGGGCCTCGCCCGCGAAGAACAGGGTGTCGCGCACGGGCCGGG
>CBFGPX010000081.1:0-16491 GCA_965650725.1 uncultured Comamonadaceae bacterium
GAGTCGCAAAAGCTGCTCAACTGGGGCTACACCGCGTTCGAGGCTGTCAAGCTGTTCGACGCCAACCAGGCCGTGGTGAGCCCGGACGTCTGGAAGGGCTCCCAGTCCACCGCCAAGCTGGGCCGCCAGCAGTTCGAGCAGCAGATGGCCGCCGAGCGCGACGCCGAGGAGGCCGAGCGCCGCGCACAGCGCCAGGGCTGGGGGGCACACCCCGACGGCGAGAGCGGCACATGAGCGCGACGCCGGCCGGCCTCACCGCACTGCTGCAGGCCGCCCGCGACGGCGATGCCGCTGCCACCGAAGCCGCCTGGCCCCTCATCTATCCCGAGCTGCGCCGCATCGCCCGCGCGCGGCTGCGCGGCCCCGGCGCGCCCAGCCTGGCCACCGAGGAGCTGCTGCACGAAGGCTTTCTGCGCCTGGCCGCGGCGCCCAGCGCGCCGCTGGCGGACCGCCATCACTTCTACGCGCTGGCCGCCAAGGCCATGCGCCACATCGTCATCGACCACCTGCGCCGCCGCCAGGCCCAGGTGCGCGGCGGCGACTGGCAGGCGCTCAGCTGGGACACCGCCCTGGCGGAGCTCGCCGCCCCGGCCGCCGAAGAGCGCCTGCTGGCGCTGGACGCCGCGCTCGACGCGCTGGCCGCGCTGGAGCCGGCGCTGGCCCAGGTCGTGGAGCTGCGCTTCTTCGGCGGCTACACCGAGGCCGAGACCGCCGAGGCCCTGGGCCTGGGCGAGCGCACGGTGCGCCGCCAGTGGGCCAAGGCGCGCGCCTTCCTGCTGGTGCAGCTGGATGGCTGAGGGCCCGCGCGCGCAGGCGCTGGACCCGGCGCTGTGGCCGCGCCTGTCCGCCGCGCTGGATGCCGCGCTGGACCTGCCCGCCGACGCCCGCGAGGCCTGGCTTGCCAGCCAGCCGGCCGACCTCGCACCCGCGCTGCGCGCGCTGCTGCAGGCCCACGACGGCGGTGCCGAGCTGCCGGCGCTGGAGGCCGCCGCCCCGGCGGGCCAGGCCGGCCGGCGCATCGGCCCCTACCGGCTGCTGACCTGCCTGGGCGTGGGCGGCATGGCCGAAGTCTGGGGCGCCGAACAGGTGGACGGCCCGCTGACCGGCCGGCGCGTGGCCCTCAAGCTGCCGCGGGCCGGCGGCCGGCTGGGCCAGCGGCTGATCGAGGAGCGCGCGCTGCTGCTGGGGCTGGAGCATGCGCACATCGCACGGCTGTACGACGCCGGCATCGAGGCCGGCCAGCCCTGGCTGGCACTGGAATGGGTGACCGGCCGGCCCATCACCGAGGCCTTGGCGGGCCGGCCGCTGCGCGCCCGCCTCATCGCCTTCCTGCAGGTGCTGGACGCGGTGCGCCACGCCCACGCGCGGCTGGTGCTGCATGCCGACCTCAAGCCCGCCAACATCCTCGTCGGCGACGACGGCCGCGTGAAGCTGCTGGACTTCGGCATCGCCCGGCTGCTGCATGCCGCCGGGCCGCGCGCCTTCACGCCCGGGCTGGCCGCGCCCGAGCAGCAGCGCGGCGACGCGCTGACCGTCGCCACCGACGTGTACGGCCTGGGCGGCGTGCTGGCTGCGCTGGTGGCGCCGGCCGAGCGCAGCCGCGCGCTGGCGGCCGTCATCGCCCGCGCGCAGGCGCACGAGCCGGCCGACCGCTATGCCGACGTCGAGGCACTGGCCGCCGACATCCACCGCCTGCTGGACCACCGGCCCGTGGCCGCCCTGCCCGGTGCGCGCGGCTACCGCCTGGCCTGCTGGCTGCGCCGCCAGCGCTGGCCGCTGCTGGGCGCGGCGGCCCTGCTGCTCGGCACCGCCGCCGCACTGTGGCAGGCCGACACCGCCCGCCGCGAGGCCCGCCGCGCCGAGGCCGCCAACGCCTACCTGCTGGACCTGTTCAAGACGCTGGACCGCCGCGCCCCCGACGCCGCCCAGCCCGAGGCCGCGCTGCGCCGCCTGCTGGCCGAGCGCAGCGCGCGCATCGAGGCCACCCTGCCCAGCGACCCCGACACCGCCGACGAGCTGCTGCGCATCACCGCCACGCTGCACGACTACCTGGGCGACGCGGGCCGCAGCCGCGCGCTGGGGCAGCGCCGCTACGACCTGCTGAAGCAGCGCCTGGGCCCGCGCCACGACCGCACGCAGCTGGCCGGCATGCACCTGATCTGGCCGCTGCTGGCCGAGGGCGACGCGCAGGCCTCGGCCGCGCTGCTCGCCGAGCTGGACGCCGCCCTGCCGGCCCGTGGCCTGCTGCGCGCCGAATGGCTGCTGGCCCGCCACGACCTGCGCGCGCAGCAGGGCGCCGCGCCGGACGAGCGCGAGACCCTGCTGCGCGCCGCACTCGCGCGCTACGCCGCCGATGCGCCGCAGGACAGCGGCCATGCCGCCACCTGGCTGGGTTTGAGCGAGCTGCTCGCGGCCCAGGGCCGGCGTGACGAGGCGCTGGCCGCCGTGCAACGCGCGCTGGCGCAGGTCGTGCAAGCCCGGCCCTACATCGCCAGCGACCATGCCCGCCAGCTGCTGCAACGCGCCAGCCTCGGCGCGCCGACCGCGGCGACCGACGAAGCCCAGGCCTTGCAACTGCTGCGCGGCAGCGTGGGCCTGCGCGCGCCCTTCGTCCGCCAGGCACTGACGGCCCTGGTGGCGCGCCGCTGCGCGACGGACCGCGCCGCCACCGCCGCGCTGGCCGCCGAGGCCGGGCTGCCCGGCTGCTCCGCTGCCCCCTGAATCGGCGACAGCCCGGCTGGCCGGGTGCGGCGCCGGATTGCGTGTGTGCAAGTGGCGCCGCCCTTGGCGCTGCTTTCGGGGAGAAACCCATGTTGCTTAGACACGCGCTGCTGCTCAGCGCCGCGCTGGCCCTGCCGGCCGCCGCCCAGACCGCCCATGTCACCGGCCTGTTCAACACCGGCGTTGCCGCCGACGGCAGCCTGCTGTCGGGCTACGCGGTCGATCCGCACTACGTCATCGTCGGCAACCCGGTGTTCGCCGCGGCCTACGCCTCGCGCCTGGGCGATGGCTCGCCCGTCGACACGACGGCCTGGGTGGGCGATACGCTGGCCAGCAGCTGGATCAACCCGGTCATCGGCACCGGCTTCGTGGATCAGCCCGGCGTCACCGACGGGCTGCGCTACGAGACCCGCTTCCAGGTGCAGTCCGGCTTCGAAGCGCAGGTCCAGCTGCGAGGCCGCTGGGCGGCCGACGACGGCGGCCTGCGCATCTGGCTCAACGGTGTACAGGTGGCGGGCGTTCCGGTGGCGCAGGCCGACACCTGGCACAGCTTCAGCATCGACAGCGGCTTCGTGGCCGGTGACAACGTGCTGGCTTTCGACACGCTCAGCACGCAAAGCCCCACCGGCCTGCGCGTGGAGGTGAGCGCAGTGCCCGAGCCCAGCGCCCTGGGCCTGCTGCTGGCCGGCGGCCTGCTGCTGACCCTGCGCCGCCGGAGCGCCGCATGAAGGCCGCCGCCTTCGCGCTGCTGCTGGCCTGCAGCCTGCCCGCCGCCGCCATCGACAGCCAGCTGTACGCGACCCTGCTCGTCAACACGAGCGCGTCCTACCCCGTGTCCGATGCCGTCGCGCGCCGGACCGACCTCAACCTGATCGATGACCCGCGCGCCCGGCAACTGCAGACCCTCGATGACAGCACCGCCTTCAGCGGCGGCACCGCCACGGCCCACTTCGAGGGCCGCATGGGCTTGCTGCGCGCCTTCGCCGAGTCCAGCTTCCCGTATTGCTGCGATGCCTCGGGGCGGCGCGTCGTCCAGGGCTATGCCGACGCCAGCGTGCAGGGCCGCTTCTACGACAGCATCGCCGTCTCCGGGGCCGGCCTCGCCATGGGCACGCCGGTCAGCTACACGGTGAACTTCAGCATCACCGGTGCGCTGTCCAACCCCAGCTTCGAGATGGGCGGCTTCCTGAGCGCCTATGGCATCGCCGAGGTGAGGCTGCGCGACATGGCCAGCTTTGCCGAGGTCAACAAGAGCTGGGACGCGAGCCGCGACATGCCGGGCGTGTTCACGCTGACGCTGGACACCTTCGTCGGCCGCACGATCTCGCTCAGCGGCATGCTGGCGGTGGGCGCCTCGGTCAGCGACTACGCCCAGCTGGGCCGCAACGCCTGGGCCGACTTCGGGCACTCGGCGGGCTATCAGTTGGTGCCGTCGGTCGCCGGCCTCAACACCGTGGGCGCCAGCGGCTGGGACTTCGCCACGCCGGTGCCCGAGCCCGGCAGCTGGCTGTTGATGGGCGCGGGCCTGCTGGCACTGGCCGCCTGGCGCAGACGCTGAGCGCGGTCGGGCCGCCCCACAATGGCGGCATGCCACGCCACCAAACCAAGCCATCCCGCGCAGCCGCGCCCGAGCCGGCATGACGGCCGGCCACGGCAGCCCCAGCTGCCCGCAGTGCGGCGGCAGCCTGCCACGGCAGGCGCTGTGGCGGGCGGTGAGCTGCAGCTACTGCAAGGCCGTCGTCACGCTGAACACGCGCTGGGTGGAGCGCGCCACCTTCCGCGCCGCCTGGTCGCGCGCCCATGCGGCGCCGGACGACGTCAACGGGCTGCGGCTGGCGGACGCCGACTACCGACTGCTGGCACCGCTGGGCCGGGGCGAACACGGCGAGACCTGGCTGGCCGAGCGCCTGGGGCCGGCCCGGCTGCGCGCGGTGATCAAGCTCGCACCGGCCGCGGCGGCCGACCGGCTGGCCAGCGAGGCGGCCACGCTGCAACGCCTGCAGGCGCTGAGCGGCCCCGGCAGCAGCTATTTCTCGCTGCGCCTGCCACAGCCCGTGGCGCAAGGCCCCACGCCGCGCGGCGAGGCCCTGGCCGTGCGCGCCTGGCCCGGCTTCTGGGGCAGCCTGGCCGACGTGCTGGCGCTGCGTCCGCAAGGCCTGGCCGACCCGCGGCATGCGGTGTGGCTGTGGCGCCGCGTGCTGGAGCTGCTGGACTACCTGCACGGCCAGGGCTGGTGCCACCAGGACCTGCGGCCGGAGCACTGGCTCATCCATCCGGCCGACCATGGCGTGCACCTGGTCGGCTGGGGCCGCGCCGCCCCGCATGCCGACCCGGCGCTGGACCTGCAGCAATCGGCCTGGGCGCTGCGTGCCGCGCTGGCCGGGCCGGGCGAGGCGCCACCCGCCCTGCCCGCACGCTGCCCCGCGGCGCTGGGCCAGCTGCTGCTGCGCGCCAACGAAGACCGCGCATGGTGCCGCAGCCAGGGCGCCGCCGGGCTGGCCCGTCAGCTCAGCGCCGCGGCGCTGGCAGACTTCGGGCCGCCGCGCTTCGTGCCCTTCGACCCGCAGCGCGCCTGAACACCTCGACAGGGAGAACCCATGGGACACGGCAACTACTCGCACGCTGCACACGCCGCACTGCTGGCCGACCGCGCCAACCTCGATGCGGAGCAGGTCTTCCGCCAGACCGGCTGCCACCCGCTGATGAACCCGCGCGGCCTGGCGGTGCGCGAATCGCGCGACAGCGCCGACCATCCCAGCGCGCTGCCCATCGCGTTCGCGCTCGACGTGACCGGCTCCATGGGTGACATCCCGCGCAACCTGGCGCAGCGCGACCTGCCGCAGTTCATGGGCCTGCTGGGCGCCTGCGCCATCGCCGACCCGCAGGTCTTGTTCATGGCCATCGGCGACGCCACCTCGGACAACGCGCCACTGCAGGTGGGCCAGTTCGAGTCCACCGCCGAGCTGATGGACCAGTGGCTGACCTGGAGCTTCCTGGAGGGCGGCGGGGGCGGCAGCGGCTCCGAGAGCTACGAGCTGGCCTTCTACCTGCTGGCCCGCCACACCGATACCGACAGCTGGGTCAAGCGCCGCCACAAGGGCTATCTGTTCATGACCGGCGACGAGCTGCCCTACCCGGCCGTGTCGCGCCACCAGGTCAGCGCGCTGCTGGGCGACCAGCTGGACGAGGACATCCCGATCGAGGAGGCCATCGCGGCAGCGGCCGAGCAATACCACCTGTTCTTCCTGATCCCCGACCTGCAGCGCCGCCAGCGCTGCGAGTCGCGCTGGCGCGACCTGCTGGGCGACCACGTCATCTGCATGGAGTCGCCCGACGACACCTGCCACGTCGCCGCCGCGCTGGTGGGGCTGACCGAGGGCCGCCTGGCCGATGTCGATGCCGTGGCCCGTGTGCTGGCGGACCAGGGCCTGGCGCGCGAGCGCGTCGGCGCCGTCGTGCGTGCGCTGCGCCCCTATGCCGAGCTGCTGAAGCCCGGCAGCCTGGGCCTGCCGCTGCGGCCCGGTGCACGGCCTGCCGCCGCGGCCACCGGCGGCTGGTGGAAGAAGCTGTTCGGCTGAGGTGATCGCCGCCTTCGTCGACCTGGGCTTCGGCGACGCCGGCAAGGGCAAGTTCGTCGATGCCTGGGTGCGCAGGCATGGCGCGCACACGGTGGTGCGCTTCAACGGCGGCGCGCAGGCCGGGCACAACGTGGTGCTGCCGGACGGCCGCCACCACACCTTCTCGCAATGGGGCGCCGCCAGCTTCGTGCCGGGCGTGGCCACCGTGCTGGCGGCGCCGGTCGTCGTGCATCCCGGCGCGCTGCGGCAGGAGGCCCGCGCACTGATCGCGCTGGGACTGCCCGACGCCTGGCAGCGCCTGCTCATCGACGCCCGCTGCCGCGTGACCACGCCCTTCCTGCAGGCGGCCGGCCGCCTGCGCGAGCGCGCACGCGGCGCGGCGGCACATGGCAGCTGCGGCGTGGGCTTCGGCGAGACGGTGGCCTTGTCGCTGCAGCAGCTGGCGCTGGGGCTGTGCTGGGCCGACCTGGCGCAGCCGGCCCGTGCGCTGGCCCGGCTGCGCGACCAGCAGGCCTGGCTGCGCGCGGCCTGGCCCGAACCGCCCGACGCCGCCACCCAGGCCGACTGGCAGGCCTTGCACGAGGACTCGCTGGCCGAGCGCTGGCTGGTGCAGGCGCACCAGGCCTGGCGGCTGGCGCCGGCGCGGTCTGCCGACTTCATTGCCCGGCAACTGGCCCAGGCCGGGCCGGTCGCCTTCGAGGGCGCCCAGGGCGTGCTGCTGGACGAAGACCATGGCTTCCACCCGCACACCACCTGGAGCCGCGTGACGCCCGCGGCGGCGGCCGAGGTGCTGCGCGACCTGGGGCTCACGCCCACGCTGCGCCGCTACGGCATCGTGCGCAGCTACCTGACCCGCCATGGCGCCGGCCCGCTGCCGACCTTCGACCCGGCGCTGGACTCGCTGCCCGAACCGCACAACCCCGACGACGGCTGGCAGGGCCGCTTCCGCCGCGGCCACCCGGACGCGCTGCTGCTGCGCCACGCCGCCCAGGCCTGCGGTGCGTTGGACGGCCTGCTGGTGGGCCACCTGGACGCGCTGCCCATCGGCCTGCGCTGGTGCCACGCCTATCGAGAGGCCCCCGCGCTGCCGCGGCTGGCGCCCGACGCGCTGACGGCCTGGCTGCAGGCGGCGCAGCCGTTGTACGAACCCGGTCTGCTCAGCCGCGATGCGCTGCTGGCACGGCTGCAGCAGGCCTGCAATGCCGCGCTGGCGGGCTGGTCCGACGGCCCCACCCACCGCGACGTGCGCTGGCTTGACCCCGGGGCCTGCTGACGCCGCGCAACTGGCGACAATCGCGGCCATGTTCGCCCCGTCCCAGCTCGAAGTCCGGCGCTTCTTCTGCGCCACCTACCGCAAATGGCGCGACGGCGCGCCGCTGATCCCGATGGAGGCCATCGCGGCGGACTGGATCGCCGAGCATCCGGAGTACCACGAGGAACTCGCCGACGAGGCCGGCGCGCTGGAGAAGGTCTACACGGTGGAGGAAGGCCGCACCAACCCCTTCCTGCACCTGTCCATGCACCTGACGATCACCGAGCAGCACGCCATCGACCAGCCCTCCGGCATCCGCCAGGCCGTGGACCTGCTCAGTGCCAAGCGCAACTCGCGCCACGAGGCCCACCATGTCGCCATGGAGGCGCTGGGCGAGATGATCTGGGCCTCGCAGCGCAGCGGCCTGCCGCCGGACGGCCACGCCTATCTGGACAAGGTGCGCCAGGCGGCAACCCGTTGACGCCTAGGAGGCCGGCTGCTTCGTCGTCAGCCACTCCAGCGTGCCGAAATCGCGCTGGTGGAACAAATGCAGCGCGTCGCGCCAGGCCACCAGTGCCGAGCCGTAGGACGTGCGGCAGGCATGGGTGCTGACCTCAACATGCCAGTCGATCCCGGCGCCGTTGCCGGTGGGTGATGAACAGGCGTAATGCATGGTCCGGTCGTCGCCTTTGCCGCGGCCCACCGCCATCAGCGCCGCGCCGCCGGGCGTGCGCCACGGCGCCAGCGCCACGGTGCTGACGTCGAGCACGAACGGGGAGCCTGTGTCTTCATGCCAGGAGCCAGGCCGCACGTCGGTACGCCCAGGGCGGGCAATCGGTGCGGCAAGGTGATTGAGCGTGACCCAGTGGCCCTGCTCATCGGGGTAGATGCATTTCAGCTGGCCCTGGTGGATCACCAGCGCGGGCGTGCCCGAGGCCTTGCGCGGCTTGTCGAAGGGCACCTTGGTGAAGCCGCTGGGCAATTTGTCGAGCCTGAAGAAGCCCTCGCCAAAGAACTTCACGATGCAATGCAGCCCGTATTGCTTGTCCACGTAGACCAGGTACAAGCCGCTGCTTTCCCCGCCGTAGAAGACGGCGAGCGCAGGCGCCCGGTCCGGCTCCGCATTGCCGTCCACCCTTTGCGCCGGGCTCCAGTGCAGGTGGTCCCAGCCCGTCGGGGAGTAGCCGGGGAGGCCGGGCTTGCCGGTGGAAACGCGGTTCGTCCTGGTCTCGGACAGCATCACATTGGACCCGGACTGATCGACCCATGCGCAATAGAGCGTGCAATCGTCGCTCATCGCCAGAGCCGGCCCGGCCACACTGCGCACTTCTCCCGGCGCCTTGATCGGCGTGGCATCGCTCCAGGTGGGCGGCGTGGCATGCAGGTCCAGCGTCTTGTAGAACAACGGCCCGCCGGGGTCGGTCCCATTCGATTCGCGCGGCCAGGGCTCGCGGTAGGCAAGCATCAGCACGTCCTCGGCAATCATCGCGGCCGCCGGGGCGTGGTCCGCCTTCGGCCCGGCGCCGCCGACCGGCTGTGCCGTCCAGATGCCCATGTCGGGCGACTCAGCCTCCGGTGCCCACCGCAGTCCTTCCATCGCGCACAAAGCGTAGTTCTGCGCATTGCGCACCGCCCTTGCGGGATCATTGGCGGCGAGGCGGTAGCACTGCGACTCGGTGTACAGGTTGTCGATGTCCTCCGTGCCGTCTTTCACCGCGTGCGAGATCTCGTGAACGACGGAGAGCGCTCGCACCCAGTCGGCCCGTGCCCAGTAGGTCCAGCGCAACCAGTGATCGTTGAAGAGGTCCTTGCATAGGTTGACCGGCCCTCCCGAGCCGAGGAGGGTGTTGGCGAGCATGCCGCCGGTGCAATGGCGCTCGTCCTGAACCCGATAGACGATCGACTTCGTGCTCAGCAACTCGGCCATGCGCTGGAAGGTGCGCTCGACCTTCGCCCTGCGCTCATGCCAGTCGGGGCCCCTCTTATCGGGGGCGGTCCGGTCGAACGCCCGTTCGTAGTCGCGCCTGCCGCTCTCACGCAGGTGTTCGATGGCAGCGAGGATTGCCCGATAGCCCCAGCGATGCGCCTTCATCATCGCCGCGCACTGGTCCGGGCTCAGGTCTGCCCCGAACTTCGGCTCCATCGGTTCCAGGGGGAACTTACCCATGCGCGCTCCTTGGGGTCGGTCGACACGCTAGCAAGTGTCGATGCCCGGGGCTGCGCAGATCATCATCAACTTGATGCATGCGGGCATGCCGGCGCCAAGCGCGGCCTCAGAGCGATCAGCCCGCTACGCTCGCCTACGAGCCTGCGGGGCAGAACCACGAGTTCGAGGGCATCGCCTGATGCCTGACGAAGCGAGAGGCTAGGAAGATCAAGGCCATGTCAACCGGCTACCGACCTTACGAGCCCGACCAACAATATCTGCTGCCACCTTCGCTGCAGGAATGGCTGCCCAGCTGTCATCTGGCGCACTACATCGGCGATACCGTTGATGCGCTGGACCTCAGCGCCTTCTTCATGCGCGACCAAGGGGGGCTCGCACATCGCGAACGCCATGCAGTTCAATCGTTAAGTATTAACGACCGCGAATACTGGCCGTCTTAATGGCAGGCCTTGATCCGTTGATGTCAATGTCCCCTCGGCCAGCCGTTGCCCGCCGCCACTCCGGCGCACTCCTCACTTCGGCCGCCATCTTCGAACGCATCATGGGGCTTGCCCCGGACATCTTCAGTCCACCCAAAAAAGAAGTGCCGCCCCTCATGCAAGGGTGCGGCAGTCCATAGGGGCATCAATTACTCAGCAGAACGACGAGCCCGTCAGGCCATTCCAACAGTTCGTCACCGATCCACCGGACCGGTGGCTACAAAGCGTGGCTCAGGCGGTATAGCTGCCGCCTCCCGTGGAGCGGCGCTCGGCCTTGCCGCCGGCGCCGTACAGGCCGGTGGGCTCGCTCGGGATCAGCACGTCCAGCGCACGGTCCAGCGACGCGTTGCCGCGGGCCAGCGACTCGCGCTGCGCCGCCAGCAGGCCGCCGGCACGCACCAGGCGGTTGCGCAGCGCGGCCGGCACGCCGCCGGTGCGGGCGGCTTCGCCGAAGCTCTGCACGGCGCGGGCCAGGTGCTGGTGCAGCTCGGCCGCGTACTGCTCGATGGCGGCCGCGTCACGGCGGGTCAGCGCGTCGCCCAGTTGGTTCAGCGTGGCCTCGACGGCCAGCAGCGGGGCTTCCAGTTCGGCGCTGAGCGGGGCGGACGAGGCGATGGCGGTCATGGTGTGGAGGCGTTCAGTGCTTGTTGGCGCGTGCGTTCAGCAATTCTTGCGCATTCGCGACCAGCTTGTCCGCGATCGCGTTGGCATTGACCGTGAACTTGCCCTCGGAGATGGCCTGGGAGATGCGTTGCACCTTGGCGGCGTCGAAGCTGCCGTCGTCGGCACCGGCGCTGGCGGCCAGCTTGGCGGCGCTGGAAATCTCCACCTGGGCGCTGGGCGCCGGGGCGGATGCGGTCTGGCGGACGGTTTCGGTCGCCGCAGCCTCCGGCTTGCGCGAGGCAGCGCGCTCGGCCTTGGCCGGACTGGCGCTGCCGTCAGGGCTGGGGCTGTTACCGATCTTCATGAGCTTCTCCAGGTGCGGGGCGGGCCCCGCTGGCGGGCATTGCAGGGGAGTTTCCCCCTGTATCGGCCGCCGGCACCGGTTCTTGAGCCGGAATTGGCCGATTAATCCGGCCAGTTCCCCTGATTCGTGGGGATTTGCTCACAACGGAAGCTCCACCCGGCGCTCGCCGACCGCCCGGCCGCTGGCAACGCGACCGCTTTCGAAGCGCACCCTGACGTCCTGACCCTCCAGGCCCGGCCCCAGGGCCTGGGCCTCAGCCATGACGGCAAAGCCGTTGCCGGCGGCACGCACCTGCACGGTCTCGCCGGCGGCGAACCACTGGCGGGACTTCAGCGCCGTGGCGCGCACGGCGTCGGCCGCGGCCAGCGGCCGGGACAGGGTGCGGCCCAGCAGCTGGCTGGCATCGGTGAACACGGCGCCGGGTTCGGCCGCGATATCGATATCGGCCAGGGCCAGCTGTTCTTGAGACAAATTCACACCGGCCGGCAATGGCGTGGCGGCGACCACCACGCGGGCGAACACGGCCACCCGCACCGGCAGCGTGACGTTCCAGCGCGCGATGCCGTCGGTGCAGCGCAGGCCGATGCGGCTGCGGCCCCAGGCCGACAGGCCGGGTGGCAGATAGGGCTGGACCTGGCGGCACGGCGCCAGGCGCAGGCGCGCGTCCAGCGCACCGATCTCCACCGCCACGCGGGTGCCCGGCGGCGCGGTGGCCCGCGCGGCGGACTCGGCCAGGTGGCGCACGCGCTCCAGCAGCGCCGGGTCGAGCGCGGTCTGCGCGCGGGCAGACCACCCGGTCAGCAACAGGCACAGCAGGAAGGCGGCTCGGTACAGCATGACCGCCACTCTAGAGATGCGGCGGGTGACGCCTAGGTCGGAATTGGCCGGCTTTGGCCCCGCTAATCCCGCTCATGTTTTCGGGCCTGGTTCAGACAATTTGCGCAAGGAGCCATGCCGGCTCGCCCCTCGCAAGAGGCCCAAGATGTTGAACCGACTCACCGACGCGCTGAACTTCCAGACCCAGGCCTTGACGCTGCGGGCGGAGCGCCAGCGCCTGCTGGCCAGCAACATCGCCAACGCCGACACGCCGGGCTACCAGGCCCGCGAGATCGACTTCGCCCGCGCACTGCGCGAAGCCACCGGCGAGGTGGGCACGCCCGGTGCGATGGCGACCACGCAGCGCGGTCACATGGCACCGCTGGCCGGCGCGCGCGGCGAGAGCGGCAAGCAGTACGCGCTGCAGTCGCAGACCAGCATGGACAGCAACGGCGTGGACATGGACCGCGAGCGCGCCAGCTTCGCCGACAACGCCGTGAAGTACGAGGCCACGCTGCGCTTCATCAACGGCAGCGTGCGCACCACGCTGGACTCGATGAAGTCGCACAACCAGGCATGACGGAGGGCTGAATCATGTCCATGTTCCAGATCTTCCACGTCAGCGGCAGCGCGGTCAGCGCGCAGAGCCAGCGCCTCAACACGGTGGCCAGCAATCTGGCCAACGCCGACACGGTGGCCGGCCCCGACGGCCAGGCCTACAAGGCGCGCCAGGTGGTGTTCCAGACCGAGCTGCTGGGCGCGCGCAACGACAGCGGCACGGCCGGCGTGCGCGTGACCAACATCACCGAGGACCAGACGCCTGGCCGCCGCGTGCTGGACCCCAAGCATCCGCAGGCCGACGCCGACGGCTACGTGACCTATTCCAACGTGAACCCGGTCGAGGAGATGGTCAACATGATCTCGGCGTCGCGCTCCTACCAGAACAACATCGAGGTCATGAGCACGGCCAAGAACCTGCTGCTCAAGACGCTGCAGCTCGGCCAGTCCTGACCTGAGGGAATCCCATGGACATCACCGCCCTGAACGGCAGCGCCGCCAACAGCGCCACCACCTCCGCCAAGAACGCCGCGGAGACGCAGGACCGTTTCCTGAAGCTGCTCGTCGCGCAGATGAACAACCAGGACCCGCTGAACCCCATGGACAACGCCCAGGTGACCAGCCAGATGGCGCAGATCCAGCAGGTCACCAGCCTGTCCACGCTGGACAGCAGCATCAAGACTCTGGGCCTGCAGTTCGGCCAGATGCAGGCGCTGCAGTCCATCTCGCTGGTGGGCCGCGAGGTCAGCGTTCCGGGCAACAAGCTGCAGGTCATCGACGGCGTCGCCGAGGCCAGCTACGAGCTGGACGGTGCGGCCAAGAACGTCAAGCTGGAGATCCTCGGCCCCGCCGGCAACGTCATCGACACGCGCGAGCTGGGCGCGCAGGGCTCGGGCCGCCAGACCCTCAGCTGGACCGCCGGCACGCTGGCCGCCGAGGGTACCGAGCTGAAGTACCGCATCACCGCCACCAACGGCACGGCCGCCGTCACGTCCACCACCTACTCCCACGACACCGTGGACGCCGTCTACAGCGAGGGCGGCGCCCTCAAGCTGAACCTGGCCCGCCTGGGCCCGGTGGACTACGCGTCCGTCTCGGCCGTCAACTGATCACCTCCGCACGACAGCAAGGACCCTCCCATGGCATTCCAGCAAGGCCTCTCCGGGCTCAACGCCGCGTCCAAGAACCTCGACGTCATCGGCAACAACATCGCCAATTCGGGCACCTATGGCTTCAAGTCCTCGCGGGCGGAATTCGCCGACGTCTACGCCGCCGCGCTGAACGGCGCCGGCCAGGGCCAGGTCGGCATCGGCACCTCGCTGCAGTCGGTGGCCCAGCAGTTCACGCAGGGCAACATCACCACCACCGAGAACCCGATGGACCTGGCCATCAACGGCGGTGGCTTCTTCCAGGTCACCGACGGCGCCAACCCGACGCGCTACACGCGCAACGGCCAGTTCAAGGTCAGCAAGGACGGCTTCATCGTCAACAACGACGGCCTCAAGCTGATGGGCTACCCGGCCAACGGCCAGGGCGTCATCCAGCCCGGCACGGCGCAACCGCTGCAGTTGCCCACCGGCGGCATCCCGCCGGCCGTGACGTCCAAGGTTTCGGTGGAATTCAACCTCGACTCGCGCCTGGCCGTGACCGCACCCGAGGACGGTGCCGGCACCGGCCTGGACCTCAGCGACAGCACGACCTACAACAACGCCACGTCCATGACCGTCTACGACGCCAAGGGCCAGGACGTGGCCGTGACCTTCTACTTCCAGAAGGCCGCCACGCTGGACGACGGCAGCGACGTCTGGAACGTCTACGCCACCGCCAACGGCACGGCCTTCGACACCGACTCCGGCGGCAACTCCATCTCGCTTGACGAGTTCGGCAACCCGACCACGCCCTACACGACGCTGACCTTCCCGCCCACCGGTGGCTCGCCCTCCACCATCGCCGGCTCCGAGGAGACGCCGCCCGGCACCATCCTGATGAGCGTGCCGGCCGGCACCAGCGCGCGCGGCAACTCCACGCTGGCCATCCCCGACATCCAGCTGGACCTGACCGGCGCGACCGAGAACGGCAGCAGCTTCGCGGTGACCAACCTGACGCAGGACGGCTACGCGCCGGGCCAGCTGACCGGCATCCAGGTCGCCGACAACGGCACCATCCTGGCGCGCTACTCCAACGGCCAGAGCAAGCCGGCCGGCCAGGTGGAGCTGGCCAACTTCCGCAACCCGCAGGGCCTGCAGGCCCAGGGCGCCAACGTCTGGATCCGCACGGTCGCCTCGGGCGACGCCGTCGTGGGCGTGCCGGGCGACGGCAACATGGGCGCGCTGCAGTCCGGCGCGCTGGAGGAGAGCAACGTCGACATCACGGCCGAGCTGGTCAACATGGTGACGGCGCAGCGCGCCTACCAGGCCAACGCGCAGACGATCAAGACGCAGGACCAGGTCCTGCAGACCATCGTCAACCTCCGTTGACCACGGGCGGGGCTGAAGCATGGATCGGATGATTTACCTGTCGATGGCCGGCGCCAAGGCGGCCATGCAGCGGCAGGACGTGCTGTCGCACAACCTCGCCAACGTCACGACCAACGGTTTCCGCGCCGAGCTGCAGGCCTTCCGCGCCGTGCCCATACGCGGCGACGGCGCGACCACGCGTGCCTTCGCGCTGGAAACCACCATCGGCTACAACGACGCGCCCGGCGCGCTGACCGCCACCGGCCGCAACCTGGACGTGGCCATGCAGGGCCAGGCCTGGCTGGCCGTGCAGGCCAACGACGGCACCGAGGCCTACACCCGCGCCGGCTCGCTGGACGTCAGCGGCGAAGGCATCCTGGTCATGCGCAACGGCATGCCGGTGCTGGGCGACGGCGGCCCCATCAACGTGCCGCCCAACAGCGAAATCACCATCGGCGGCGACGGCACCGTCAGCGCCAAGTCGCCCAACCAGCGGCCCACCGCCATCGGCAGGCTCAAGCTGGTGACGCCCGAGGCCGCGACACAGCTGACCCGCGGCGACGACGGCCTGTTCCGCGCCGCGGACGGCGACCTGCCCGCCGACCCCGCAGCCCGACTGCAGGACGGCGCGCTGGAAAGCTCCAACGTCAGCGCCGTCGAGACCATGGTGTCCATGATCGCCGCGGCCCGCCAGTTCGAGCAGCAGATGAAGCTGCTGCAGCTGGCCCAGACCCAGGGTCAGCAATCGGCCAAGCTGCTCGGCAGCCAATAAGGAACCCAAGCCATGATGCGTTCACTCTGGATCGCCAAGACCGGCATGGAAGCCCAGCAGCACCAGCTGGACAACATCTCGCACAACCTCGCCAACGTCGCCACCAACGGCTACAAGCGCTCGCACGCGGTGTTCGAGGACCTGATCTACCAGAACCTGCGCCAGGTCGGCGCCAACAGCACCGAGCAGACCACGCTGCCCACCGGGCTGCAGGTGGGCCTGGGCGTGCGCCCGGTGGCCACGGCGCGCATCTACACGCAGGGCAACCTGCAGCAGACCAGCAACAACCTGGACATGGCCATCAAGGGCGACGGCTTCTTCCAGATCCAGATGCCCGACGGCACCACCGCCTACACGCGCGACGGCAGCTTCCAGCTCAACGCCAACGGCCAGATGGTGACCAGCAACGGCTACACGGTGATGCCCGGCATCACCATCCCGGCCAACGCGATGAGCCTCACGGTCGGCGCGGACGGCACCGTCAGCGTCACCACGCCGGGCCAGGCGGCGGCGCAGACCGTGGGCCAGATCCAGCTGGCCCGCTTCGTCAACCCCGCCGGCCTGGACCCGCGGGGCCAGAACCTGTTCACCGAGACCGCCGCGTCCGGCACGCCCAATGCCGGCACGCCCAACAACGACGGCATCGGCGCGCTGCAGCAGGGCTTCGTCGAGACCTCCAACGTCAACGTCGTCGAGGAGCTGGTACAGATGATCCAGACCCAGCG
>CBFGPX010000082.1:0-16326 GCA_965650725.1 uncultured Comamonadaceae bacterium
CGGCAGCGTGCCGGCCGACAACCCGTTCGTCGCCACCGCCGGCGCGCTGCCCGAGATCTGGAGCTACGGCCACCGCAACTCGCAAGGCCTGGCGCTGGACGCCAAGGGCCAGCTGTGGGAACACGAGCACGGCCCGCAGGGCGGCGACGAGCTGAACCTCATCAAACCCAAGCTGAACTACGGCTGGCCCGTCATCACTTACGGCGAGAACTACGGTGGCGGCAGGATCGGCGAGGGCATCGCGGCCAAGGCCGGCATGGAGCAGCCCAACGTGAAGTGGGTGCCGTCCATCGCGCCCGCGGGCCTGGTGAACCTGAAGAGCGCCAAGTACGGCGCGGCATGGCAAGGCAGCTTCTTCATCGGCTCGCTGAAGTTCGGCCATCTGGAGCGCGTGAAGCTGGGCGCCGACAACCGCGTGGTGGAGCAGGAGAAGCTGTTCCCCGACACCGGCCGCATGCGCGACGTGCGCGAAGGCCCGGACGGGCTGCTGTACCTGGTGCTGGAGAGCGCCGGCAAGATCGTGCGCGTGAACCCCTGAGCCCGGCGGGCGCGGGGTCGATACCAAGTTCGCGCCAGGCCATAACGGCAGGTGCTACCCGCCCGGCGGGCGCGTCTGCGGTGGCTCACGCGGCGGCAGCGCGCACGGCGCCGGAAGGGGCCGTCGCGCTCTTACAGTTCGGCCTCTTCTGACCAACCGGCACTTCGGCCGACCGCGCACCCACGCGCGGAACACGCCCGAGTCGGCATGACCGCAACCCGCCACCTCCTTGCCCTGGTGCTGTTGCTGGGCGCCCCGGGCGCCCAGGCCCAGACGCCGCCGCCCCAACCCGCCGCCTCGGCGCCTGCTCAGGCTACACCGGCCGCGTCGGCGGCTTCCGCGCCGCCCAAGGCGGCCGACGCGCCCACCGGCAACTCGTTGGAACGCGTGCAGATCACCGCCGCCGCCGAGACCGACGACAGCCTGCGGCGGCGCCAGTCGGTCGCCATGTCCATCTACGGCCGCGAGGAGCTGGACCGGCAGGGCGACATCGACGTGACCGACGTGCTCAAGCGCCTGCCCGGCGTCTCCATGGACGGCGGCGCACCGCGGCTGCGCGGCCTGGGCGGCGGCTACACGCAGATCCTCATCAACGGCGAGCCGGCGCCGCCGGGCTTCTCGCTGGACTCGCTGGCGCCGGCCGACGTGGAGCGCATCGAGGTCGTCAGCGGCGCCACGGCCGAGTACCCCGGCGTGGCCGGCACCATCAACGTCGTGCTGCGCGAGCCGCCGCGCACGCAACAGCGCGAATGGCGCAACAACCTCAACTACCGCGCGCTGCAGCCCGGCGGCAGCACCGCTTTCCAGTGGGGCGACCGCATCGGCGCGCTGTCCTTCGTCGTGCCGCTGAGCATCTCGCGCTCGGCCCACGCCTCGGACTACGAGCAGCTGCGCGTCTCGCGCACGCCGGCCGGGCAGGTGCAGTCACAGGCCATCCGGGGCCGCGACGAGGGCCGCAGCACCACCGCCCAGATCGCGCCGCGCCTGCAGTGGAAGGCCGGCGACTGGGACACGTTCAACCTCAGCGCGTTCTGGCAGCACGGCCAGTCGCGCAACGCCAGCGAGCGCGCCATCGAGACGCTGCTGGGTACGCCCTGGGCCACCGCCCGCGACGAGGCCCACTCCGAGGCCGCCAGCGACGTGAAGCGCGCCGCGGCCAACTGGGTGCACAAGCAGCAGGACGGCGGCAAGGTCGAGCTCAAGGGCTCCTGGCAGGACACCGCCCGCGACAGCACGCTGCACTACGACAGCTACCGCGCCGACGGCCGGCTGCTGGTGACCCGCGAGACGCGCACCGACTTCGGCGAGGAACGCGCCGCTTTAGGCGGACGCTGGACCCAGCCCGTGGCCGACGACCACACCGTCGTCACCGGCTGGGACGTCGAGACCCGCGAGCGCGACGAGCTGCGCCGCGTGTGGGACTTCGGCGTCGAGCGCCTGGACAGCGCCACGGGCATTCCCTTCGCGGCGCGCATCGCCCGGGCCGCCGTGTTCGTGCAGGACGACTGGGCCATCAGCCCGCAGTGGGGCGTGCAGCCGGGACTGCGGCTGGAGGAGGTGCGCACGCGCAGCGACGACGGCAGCAACACCATCGACAACCGCGCCCGCGTCGTCGCGCCGACGCTGCACGTCAACTACAAGTTCGACCCCAAGGGCCGCGACCAGATCCGCGCCAGCGTGACGCGCAGCTTCAAGATGCCGGACCTGTCGGCGCTGGTGGGCCGCTACGTGCTCAACGGCAACTACGAGCGCACCGAGACCAACACGCCCATCGCCGCCGACTCGGCCGGCAACCCGCAGCTGCAACCCGAGCTGTCCACCGGCCTGGACCTGCGCTTCGAGCACTACCCGGCCAGCGGCGGCGTGTTCAGCATCGGCGTGTTCTACCGCCAGATCGACGACCTGATCCGCCGCGGCGTGCGGCTGGAGACCGGCATGGCACCCGACATCACCAACATGCCGCGCTGGGTGTCGCGCCCGATGAACATCGGCCAGGCCACCACGCGCGGGCTGGAACTGGAGATCAAGGGCCGTGGCGAGGAGTGGCTGCCGGCGCTTTTCGACAAGGACAGCGGCGTCAACCTGCGCGCGGCGTTCAACCTGTACCGCTCCCAGGTCGAGCAGGTGGACGGCCCCGACAACCGGCTGGAGGCCCAGCCGCCCTGGCTGTCCAACATGGGCTTCGACTGGCGCATCCCGGGCGGTGGCTGGACCGTGGGCGCCAGCCTGGTGCTGCAGCCCGGCTACGCGACCCACCAGACCGACCTGCAGGTCGCCCGCCGCAGCGCAGTGCGCACGCTGGACGCCTTTGCCGCCTGGAAGGTGGACCGCTTCTCACAGGTCCGCGTGGGCCTGACCAATCTGCTGGCCCGCGACAACGTGGCGGCCAACACGGTGGAAGACCTGGACGGCTTCTCGGCGGGCAGCAGCACGCGGCGGAACACGCTCAGGGCGATCAATGCGAGCTGGGTGGTGAGGTTTTGATGGAGCCGGCGGTGCCCGGCCAGAAGGCTGCGACGCTCGTGCGACGCCTATCGGGCGAGAGTTTTTGGGGGTTCACTGGGTTGAGTTGATCCCCTGCTGCCGTGCTCACCTGGACCGACTGCGTTGATTGCTTTGGCCGGGTATCGCGCTTTCTCGCTGCATTGCCGGGAGTCCCGCCCGGCGGCGGGGTAACTTTCTTCTGCGGCGCCAGAAGAAAGTCACCAAAGAAGAGGCGCTGAACCGCACTGGTTCTCGGCTCCGCCATCAGCGGCGCACGAGAGCATTCGGTCGTGCAGCGCCCCGACGCGACCCGCTGCGCTCTCGCGGCTGTTCTTATGACGCGCTCGATTCATCGCACCTTCCCGCCGCTTAACGCCGGCTGCACGCCGGGCTCACCAGGAATACGAAGTCAGCGCCGCTCGGGCGACGCGACAGGGCTTGCGCGCGACGGCGGCTTGTGGGTTGAGGTGAACAACGCGAACCCCAACGAGGCCGTCGGGCAAACGCCGGGTCTTGCACAGCTCACCTCGGCCTACCAGGCTTAGGCCAACCGCCGGCTGCCACGCCCGACACCTCGCAGGCGGTAGGCTGGGGTTCACTGCGTCTATCCCGCTAGCCTACGGCGCTGACGAGGTGCGGCGCACGAACAACGGGATGGGCCGCCCGGTGACCAGCGCGATGACCACGTAGTTCGGTGCAACAGCGGCATCGCCCTTGTCGCTGTAACGGCAGAACGCCTGCGCGACGTTGCGGATGCAGGCGAATTCGGCCCGCTCGCGCCATGCGGGTGGCACATGCGCCTGCACCTCCGCGTCGGTCGAAGTCCTGTACTCGCAGCCCGCGTCGCAGCTGAGGTCGGTCCACGGCGCGTCGGGCTGCTTGCCTGCCATCAGCCATCTGCCGTCCTTCATCGACAGGCGGTAGAACATCTGCGTCGGCACCTGCTGCCGGTCCAGCACGACGAAGGTGCCGCTGTCGGCCGCCGTCAGCTCGGCGGCGCTGGCGGTGAACGAGAACGCGAGGAAGGCAGCGAACGCCGCGAGGTGTTTCATGCAAGGGCTCCGGGTCAATGAGTGGCGCGGCGGACTATGCATCGACGCGGCCGTGCTGAAGGCCGCAATCCACGCCAGGCGCATTTCGCTGAACCGCCGGCCGCACCGGACGCGCCTCCCACGGATGGCACCCCGACCTGCCCCGCGCGCTGTGTTGGAATCCGCGGCGATCCGGCACTCGCCGCGCCCATGGCGGCAGGCCCACGCAAGGGAGAGAACCGATGAAGCGACTCAAGACGACGCTGCTGTTGCTGCTCGCCAGCCTGTCCACACAAGCCGCCCCGTTGACCGCAGCCGAGCTGCCCCCAACCACGCGCGACTGGCTGCCTTGGGCCCTGCAAGGCCAGCCGCCGCTGGGCTGCCCGGCGCCGCAGGATGCGGCCGAAGGCGCGGTATGCGCATGGCCCGGCCGGCTGCAACTGAGCGTCAACGCACGTGATGCGAGCTTCCGCCTCGACGTTCAAGTCTTCGGCGCCCCCACCCGCGTGCCGCTGCCCGGCGAGCCCGGCGCCTGGCCGCAGGACGTGAAGGCCGATGGCCGCGCGCTGCCCGTCACCGAGGCCGATGGCCATCCGGGCGTGTGGCTCGCGCCAGGCACGCACGTCGTCGAGGGTCGCATCGCCTGGGGCGACGCGATGCCGCAGAACCTGGCCGTGCCGGCCGGCGTCGGCGCCATCGTCGTCAGCAGCGACGGCGCCACGCAAGCCCGTCAGCCCGACGGCGACGGCCGGCTGTGGCTGCGCGCCGTGGCCAGCCCGGCCGAGGCCAGCGACAGCGTCAGCGTGCAGACCGTGCGCCGCATCACCGACGACCTGCCGCTGACCGTCACCACCGCCTACGAGCTGCGCGTGGCCGGCCGCGCCCGCGCGGTGGAGCTGCCGCTGGCGCTGCTGCCCGGCCTGGTGGCGATGCAGCTGGACAGCCCGCTGCCCGCGCGGCTGGCCGAGGACGGCCGGCTCATCGTGCAGGCGCGGCCGGGCGCCTGGCGCATCAGCCTCACCGCACGGCTGAACTCGCCGGTGCAAGCCCTGACCCTGCCCAAGACCGGGACCGACGAGGAGGTCTGGGCCGTGCAGGCCCGGCCCGAGCTGCGGCTGATCCGCCCCGAAGGCGTGGCCAGCGTGGACCCGCGCCAGGTGGAGATGCCCGACGACTGGCGCGCACTGCCGGCCTTCCGCCTCAAGCCCGGCGAGACGCTGAAGCTGACCGAGCTGCAGCGCGGCAACGAGAAGGCCGCGCCCGACACGCTGACGCTGAAGCGGCGCCTGTGGCTGGACTTCGACGGCCGTGCGCTGACGGCCAGCGACCACTTCAGCGGCGAGCTTTCCGCCAGCTCGCGGCTGTCCATGGCCGCACCGGGCCAGCTGGGCCGTGCGGCGCTGGGCGGCGAGGACCAGCCCATCACGCGGCTGACGACCGATGGCCCGGCCGGCTTCGAGGTGCGCAGCCGCGAGGCCCGCATCACGGCCGACAGCCGCTGGGCCCGCGATGGCGCGCTGCCCGCCAGCGGCTGGACCGCCGCCGTGGACCAGCTGAGCGCCACGCTGCAGCTGCCGCCCGGCTGGCGCCTGCTGCATGCGCAAGGCCCCAGCCGCGCGAACGGCGCCTGGGTGTCCATGTGGACGCTGTGGGACTTCTTCTTCGTGCTGCTGGCCGCGCTGGCGGCGTTCAAGCTGCTGGGCTGGCGCAGCGGCGTGCTGGTGGGCGCGGCGCTGGCGCTGACCTGGCACACGCCCGGCAGCCCGCCGGCGGCGCTGTGGTTCGGGCTGCTGGCGCTGACGGCGCTGGCGCGCGTGCTGCCCGCGGGGCGGGCGCAGACGCTGTTCGCGCGCGGCCGGCTGGCCACGGCCGCGCTGCTGGCGCTGGTGCTGCTGCCATATGCGGTGGACGAGATCCGGCTGGCGATCTACCCGAGCCTGGACCGCTACGGTGCCATGCACGCCGGCCTGGCAGAGGACGCCGCCGTGCCTGCCGCAGCGCCCGAACCCATGCTCTCCGCGCCGCCGCCCGAGTTCCAGGTGGATGCCTCGTCCGCGAAGCAGCGCAAGGCCATGCCCGCGCCCTACGTCAGCAAGAGCCGCAGCAGCGACCTCGCCCGCGTGGACCCCGGCGCCCGCGTGCAGACCGGCCCCGGCCTGCCGACCTGGAACTGGCGCGCCCACCAGCTCAGCTGGAGCGGCCCCGTCACGCCCGAGCAGACGCTGAACCTGTGGCTGCTGCCGCCCTGGGCCACCGCGCTGCTGAAGCTGGTGGGCCTGGCGCTGCTGGCGCTGGCACTGGTCGTCGTCGCGGGCATCAAGCCGCCCGCGCTGCCGCGCCGCGGCACCGGCGCCGTGGCCGCCGCGCTGTGCCTGGCGCTGGGCCTCGCGCCCACGCCGGCCGATGCCGCCGAAGACAAGACCGCCGCCGCGCCCTGGCCCAGCGACGCGCAGCTGCAGACGCTGCGCGGCAAGCTGGCCGCGCCGCCCGACTGCCTGCCGCGCTGCGCCGACCTGGCCCGCCTCATCGTCAGCGCCGCGGGCTCCAGCGTGCAGCTGCGCGCCGAGATCCATGCGCAGGCGCTGGTGGCCGTGCCGCTGCCGGGCCAGGGCACGGGCTGGCAGCCCGCCAGCGTCACGCTGGACGGCCAGCCCGCCGCCACGCGCCGCGATGCCGAGGGCCGGCTGTGGGCCGCCGTGCCGGCCGGCGTGCACCAGCTGGTGCTGAGCGCCGACGTGGGCAACGCCAGCGGCCTGGACATCGCGCTGCCGCTGCCGCCGCGCGCGCTGCAGGCCGAGCTGAAGGGCTGGACGCTGGCCGGCCTGGACCCGCGCGGCCAGAGCACCGGCGCCATCACGCTGAGCCGCGAGGCCCAGGCCGGCGCCGCCCGCGCCGAAGACGCCGGCACGCAGCGCGACGCGCTGCCGCCGCTGGTGCGCGTGGACCGCCGGCTGGAGCTGGGCCTGCGCTGGCAGGTGCAGACGCACATCGAGCGCCTGGCCCCCAGCCGTGCGCCGCTGCGCGTGCGCTGGGCGCTGCTGCCCGGCGAGGCCATCGGCGACGCGCGCGTGACGGTGGACGACGGCTTTGCGACGCTGCAGCTGGGCGGCGACGACAGCGCCGACATCACCAGCACGCTGCAACCCGCCGCCGCGCTGACGCTGCAGGCCGGCAAGGAGCCCAACCAGGTCGAGCGCTGGACGCTGGCCGCCTCGCCGCAATGGCATGTCGAATCGACCGGCCTGCCGCCCACGGCGCTGCAGCAGGGCGGCGAGTGGCTGCCCGAGTGGCGGCCCTGGCCCGGCGAGACGCTGAAGCTGGCCGTGAGCAAGCCCGCCGGCGTGGCCGGCCAGACGCTGACGCTGGACCAGGTGCAGACGACGCTGAAACCCGGCGAGCGCAGCACCGACGTGGCGCTGTCGCTGCGGCTGCGCGCCAGCCTCGGTGGCCCGCACACGCTGAAGCTGCCGGCCGGCGCCGAGCTGCTGGGCGTGCAGATCAACGGCGCCACGCTGGCGCTGCAGCCGCGCGATGGCGCGCTCAGCCTGCCGCTGACGCCCGGCGCGCAGAGCGTGGACATCCGCTGGCGCCAGCCCGAGGGCATGGGCGCCTGGTGGCGCCACGAGGGCCTGGCGCTGGGGCTGCCCGGCGTCAACGACCGGCTGCAGCTGGACGTGCCCGATGACCGCATCGTGCTGGCCGTCGGCGGCCCGCTGATCGGGCCGGCCGTGCTGATCTGGGGCGTGCTGGTCGTCGTGCTCGTGCTGGCCTGGTTCGTCCCCAAGGGCCTGCCCGGTGTCATGGCCCGGCCGGCCTGGATCATCCTGGCGCTGGGCGTGGCGCCGGTGTCGCTGTGGGCACTGGGCGTGCTGGCCGGCTGGTTCGCGCTGCTGGAAGCGCGCCGCCGCTGGGCGCTGGGCACGCCGGATGCGAAGCGCTGGCTGCGCATCCTCGTGCAGCTGCTGCTGGTGATGTGGACCGTCAGCGCCGTGACGGCCTTGCTGGACGTGCTGCGCACCGGCCTGCTGGGCTACCCGGACCTGCTGGTCGCCGGGCCGGGCTCCAGCAGCCAGTTGCTGAGCTGGTTGAACGACCGCTTCACCGACCGCACGGCCGGCGCCTGGGTGCTGAGCGCGCCGACCTGGGCCTACCGCGCATTGATGCTGGCCTGGGCGCTGTGGCTGGCCACGTCGCTGCTGAAATGGGTGGGCTGGGCCTGGGCCGCGTTCAGCGCGGGCGGGGCGTGGCCGGAGAAGCCAGTTGCGGCGGCCGCCCCGGCGGCACCGGCCGAGCCGGGCAGCCCGGCGTGATGACGGGGCGGGCGGCTCAGCCGCCCGTCTGCTGCAGCCGGTAGTCGCGCAGCGAGCGCAGCAGCGCCTGCTGGCGCGCACCGGCCGGCAGCTCGCGCGCGACCTGCTCGAAGCGCGCCACGTTGCCCGCGTTCAGGAAGGGCGTGACGTTCTCGGCCACCGACTGCGCGGCCTGCCAGCCGCCGGTGTGCACCAGGCCCAGGAACATGTCGTCATAGCCCGCCGACAGGCCCACCTGCTGCCACTGGCGCAGCACCGGGTAGGCCTTGGCCAGCAGCACGGCGTCGTAGGTCTTGCCCAGCGCCGACACGGCGGCGGACGCGGTCTCGGCCGACGGCGGCAGCCTGGCGGCCATGGCCAGCGCAGCGGCCTGCACGTGGCCGTCGGGAAAGGCCAGCAGCTCGCGCGCCCACGCGGCCTGCTCGGCCGGGTTGCCCTGGGCGGCCAGGCGATCCAGCTGTTTCAGCACGGCGCCGACCACTTCGAAATGCTCGTCCAGGCCCTCGCGGCTGGCGACGCGGCAGCTGTTGGCCGCATGGCATTGCACGAGGGCGCGCAAGGCCTGGGCGGGCGGTGCCGCCGCGAGCGCCGCCGGGCCGGGCGCCTCGGCGGCGAGCGGCCCCTCCGATGCCGCCGAGGACGCCGGCCACGCCAGCGGCGAGGCACTCGCCGGCAGGCCCACCGGCGCGACGGCGCCGGCGGACGAGGCCGTCAGCGCCGGCGCCTCGTCACGCGACGCCCGCCACAGCCCCGTGGCCAGGGCCGCAGCGGCGACGACGGCGAGGACGAGCGCCTTCTTCATCCGCGCTCAGGGCTGGATGGCGAGAAAGGTCGCCGCGGGCCAGCGGTTGCCGCGGCACCAGGCCGCGTTGCCCGAACGGGCCAGGCAGGCGTTGACGAGGCCGGTGCCGAAAGGCCCGTACACATCCGTCTCGGCCACACCGTTGCGCGTGACCGTCTCGATGCAGTGGAAGCGATGCGCCAGCGAACGCGCCGCGCCGCGCGGGCAGTCGCCGTTGCCGGTGGCGGCGGCCGCCAGTGCCTTGGGCCAGATCGGCATTGCCACGGCCACGCCGTCCACGACGGTCGCGCGGTTGGCCGTGCAGACCGCACCGCCGCCGCCGTCCACGCAGGCCTGCGTCGCCGCGGCGGTGAACGGGCCCCAGGTCTGGCTGGCGCTCATGCACTGGCGCAGGTGGTGGTCGTAGCGCGTGCCGTTGGGGCAGTGCGCGTGCTTCACGGCCGACGGTGCGGCGGCCGGCAGCGTCCAGTTGGCCAGCGTGGACACCGGGTAGAGATTGCCGCCGAACACCCAGCCCTCGCGCAGCACGCCGTCGGTGTGCGTGTACTCGACGCGGTAGTACAGGTTGTTGGCCGAGGCGGTGCCGAACACCTCCTTCACCTGCACGACGGAGTTGGCCGGGATGGCCATCAGCACGACGCCGTTGGGCGTGGCGCGCATGTTCAGGTTGGGCACGACCTTGACCCAGTCGCCCGCGTAGGCGATGGTGCCCGCGCCGGTGGGGGCCGCGCCGACGGCCTTGCTGGCGTGGTTGCCGGCGTCACCGGCGTCGATCCAGCCGTCGGTAGTCACGCCGTTGATGGCCGCGCGGATGCGGTACAGGCGCTTCTGCTGCGCGCCCACCACCAGGAAGTCCAGCACCTGGTAGTTGCCGGCCGCGGCCTGGCCCAGCACCATGCCGTCTGGTGCGGAGCGCAGGTCCAGCGGCTGCGTCGTCGCAATGGCGCTGGCCAGCGACTGCAGGCCCGGCACCGACGCGCGGCACAGCTGGTGACGGTTGTGGTCGATGCGCGGGAAGCCGGCCGTCTGCGCGACATAGACCTGCGTGACGCTGCCGGCGTCGAAGCTCGCGCGGCCGGCCAGGCAGGCGGCGTCGCGCATGTCGTCCACGCATTCCAGCGTGCCGTTGCTCAGCACGCAGGCCGAGGTACCGACCTGCAGCAGCTTGCCGGGCTCCACGCTGCCGCCGGTGGGCACGGGGCAGGACGGGCCGTTGTCCATCAGGCAGTTGACGTCGATGGCGGCGGCCTTGGCCAGGTCGGCCACGTCCACCAGCCACAGGCGGTTGTCGTAGTTGTCGCGGTAGCCGTTGTCCTTGGCGACGTTGACGTCCGACCCGTTCTGCCAGCGGCAGACCTTGGTGGGGCCGCCGTTGTAGGCGCTCCAGGCGGAGCGGGCGCGGCTGCGCCAGTAGGCGTCGATCTCGGCGGTGGTGCCGGTGGGCGCGGTCACGCCGCCCAGGCAGGCGTTGGGCGCGGCCTCCCACGCGGCGTAGTAGATGTCGATCGCGTAGGTGAAGTTCTGCATCATGTTCCAGCCCTTGCCTTCCTGGAGCTGGACGAAGTGATAGCGGTCGTCGACCTGCATCATCCCGTGGCCGTGGCCGCTGTCGCCGCGCATCATCTTCAGCAGATAGGGCTGGCCGCTGCCCAGCTGCGCGTCGCGGTAGTGCGACCAGAAGGTCTCCTGGCGCAGCGTGGCATAGGTGCCGCGCTGGAAGGCCTCCAGCTCGCGCGCCGACGCGCCCGGCTTGCGCGACAGCAGGTAGCGCTGGCTCGCGTCGCGGATGACCGGGTACATGGCCTGCATGTAGCGCTTGCGCTCGGTGGCGTTGCTGAGGGCATAGGCCGCGTCATCGAAGATGACACCGGCGTAGTTGCCGCGCACGAAGCTGTCGGGCCCGAAGGCGCTGGCGTCGCAGGGCGACGGTGCGCGGCCATGGTTCCAGGTGCCTCCGACCTTGCCGGTGCAGGCCCAGTCGTTGGGGGTGGGCGTGTAGGCGGCCTGCGCCGAGCCGGCGATGAAGAGGCAGAGTGCGGTGAGCCATTGCTTCATGTCGTTCTCCTCAGCGGCTACGGCGCCGCGCCGCGATGGCGGCCAGGCCGGCCAGCGTCAGCGCCAGGCTGCCGGGTTCGGGAATGGGCGCGACGTCGCCCACGCGCACGGCCCAGGCCTGGGCCAGCTCGCCGTTGAACAGCGCCTCCTGCGCGCCCATGCCCATGTAGAAGCCCAACGACCAATCGGGTTCGGCGGCCGTGCCGGTCCAGAACACCGGGCCGATGGCATTGCCCGGGTCGACCAGGCCGATGAAGGAGCCGGCGTTCGTCAGGCCGGCGGATGTGTTGCCCAGGCTCACGTGGTACAGGTAGCCCAGCTCGCTGTTCTGGCCGGCGTTGTTGAGGCCGATGTCGGTGGAGCCGTCCTCCGAGTAGTCCAGCTGCAGCGCGATGCCATTGACCGGCGCGACGGTGGGCAGGCGCCAGTCGTCGAAACCGCCGAAGCTCAGGCCCTCGGCCCACGCCAGGGCATCGGCCTGCGTGCGCTGGCCGCCGAGCGCGGCATTGCTGATCCAGGTCAGGTTGGTCGCGCTGTCGTAGACCATGGTGCCGCCGGCACGCAGCTGGAGTTCGGCATGGGCCGGGGCGCCGATCAGCAGGCCGGTCAGGGCCAGGGTGGCGAGAAGTGGATTCTTGGTCATGGCTGTGGAGCGACGGCGTCGCGCAAGCTGGGGCGGCCCGGATGGTCCTCAAACGCGCTGTGCAGGCGCCATCGGGTTAGTCCGTGGCCGCGCTGCCAATTCAGGCAGGCCGCATAACCGCCGCGAATGAGTCTCGACCGGCCGCGAAGGCCGGCTTCTCTGGCGTCAGCGGGACAATCCGGGCCTCACCCCCGCACCCCCCTAGTTCTCGGGAGTCCACGACTCCGCGCTCCTCGCCGCATGACCGCCACCGACTGGTTCTCCCCCGCCCAACTGTTCGGCTACGTCGCCTTCGTGCTGGGCGTCGCCTGCTTCCTGCAGACCGACGACCGGCGTTTCCGCTGGTACATGTCGGGCGAGTGCCTGGCCTACGTCGTGCACTTCGCGCTGCTGGGCAACCCGACGGCCGTGGCCAGCTCGCTGATCTCGCTGACGCGCTCGCTGCTGTCGCTGCGCACGCGCTCCAAATGGGTGGCGGTGGCGGTGGTCACGGCCAACATCGCCTTCGGCCTGGCCATCGCCGAGAAGGCGACCGACTGGCTGCCGCTGACGGCGTCCTGCCTGGGCACCATCGCGCTGTTCACGCTGCAAGGCATCGCCATGCGCTTGCTGATGCTGTGCGGCACCGGGCTGTGGATTGCCAACAATCTGGTCGTCGGCTCCATCGGCGGCACGGCGCTGGAGATCGTCATCGCGGCGATCAACCTGAGCACCATCGCGCGCATGGCACGCGAGGCGCGTGGCCATAAGTAGCCCATTGAATAAACGGCACTCCTCCTAACCGCCGGTATAAGGACGCCTTTGAAGATGCCTGTATGGCGCAAGGGAGAGGAATGATGGATCGTCAGCTTCACGAGGCGGCGACATTGCGCAGTCAGCAGGCCATGGCTGGCTTGAGTGCCATGGCGCTGGTGGCCTGCCTGTCGGCTTGTGGCGGCGGCTCAATGGGAACCGAGTCGCCACCGCCTGCGGCGACGATGGCGACGATGAACGACCAGTTCACAGTCACATCGGGCCCGGCGGCCGCGTTGAACGTGCTGGCCAACGACAGCGTCAGCACGGGCGCCACGCCGACGCTGAGCATTGCCTCCACACCTTTGCACGGCAAGGTGACTGTGCAGGGAACCACGCTGCAATACACGGCCGAAGTCGGGTACTACGGTGAGGATCAGTTCACCTACCGCGCCGAGTTGGGTACCACCAACGGCACGGCGGCCGTCAAGCTCACCGTCGAGGCCGAGATCGAGCTGAGCGGCAGCGTCAGCCCCCCTGTGAACGCGATGGAGGTGACGGCCCAGGTCGGTGACAGGCAGTTCACGACAAGGTCTGACGCTCAAGGGGCCTACAAGCTCCTGATCAGGGGGTCGAACGCTCAGGCCTTTGTCACGTTGAGCGCCAAAGGCAGTGGCACCAAGGCCTCGTTGGCGATGAGCAGCTTGGTGGGTGACTTCGGCCTGCTGGTATCTGCGGCGAATTCCCAGAAGCTGAACGCGACCAAGTGGCCCGCATTGACGCTGGACGCGTTGAGTTCGGCACGACAAGGCTTGCTGGCGCAGCGAGGCAGCCTGCCCTCCAGTTCGGTGGCGTTGCGCGAGGGCGTCAGACGCACGAACCCTGAGGACTTGATCGACACGGTCACCCAGTTCCGCCGTGTGTCGGAGGGCGGAGCTGCACTTCCGGAGGGCGTGCCCACCACGCTGAAGCTCGTCAGCGACGCCAACGCGCTGGCGGCGGCGAACCGCAAAGCTCTCGCTGGTACCGATGGATTCACGAGCATGAGCGCAACCACCAACACCGTGGCAGATCCGTCGCCGCCCACGGTGGGAGCACAGGGTAGCTTGCTGGCCGTCATGGGCTCCGCCAGCTTCGTATTCGACTTGAAGCCCGATGGCCGCGCCTCGTACTTTGACTATGAAAAAAGTACCGGAATTCCCAAGAGTGTTGTCGCGCGCTGGGAATATGAAGGTGATGCCTTGCGCATCACCGTAACCGACACCTCTGTCAGCGGCGGCTGGTCGTACCGTGGTTTCCTGCTGCGCAAGGTCCGCAGCGTCGACCCGCAGACGACACCGGAACTGATGATGCGCGAGTATTCAAGGGGCTTAGGCTGCTCGGATGAACTAGACATTCCGCAATGCAGCTTTTCTTGGTCCGAGTGGAAGCCTGTCGTGAGCTTCGATGTACAGCGAGATAGGCTGTCATTGACGATGGCGGACTTCACGTCGAATGCGCGATGGGCCGGCGTCATGGTTCCCCGTACACCCGGTGAGGCCCGCTGCCTTTGCTCGGACAGGGCAGAAACCACGTTCGATGGCACGCTCGACAAAGGAAGTACGAAGGGCCAGTTGGTCACGGGAAGCTTGCTGTTTTCTGGAGAAGATGCCCACTCCGGCAAATTCACGCAACGCTACACGCGCCTGTGGCAAGGCGAGAACAACATCGAGTACTGGCTGGCTGAGACCGAACTGGATGGCGCAATTGCCAATCGAGTGCTACGCGCCGTCGTGAAGGCGCCGGAAGCCAGGCTGGACGCGGCCAAGGCCGCCCGACGTTGGTTGGTCCTGGATTCGCCAGGCCAGTTCAACCCATCGGAAAGCGGGAGCCAGCACATCCTGTACAGCGACGGACGGTGGCGGGTTGTCCAAGGCAAACCGGTTAGCGGGCCCGACAGCAACTGGAAACTGCGCATGGACGGCAAAGAACTTGTGCTGATGTACAACAGCTTGATTGCCCAAGCGGGCGAGTACAACATTGCCGCGGCGGTCAGCGACGGCTACCTCGCCTTCGCAAGGGGCACGCTCGTTCGCCTGCGCGACCTCGGGCCGGCGGACTGACTCGAACGCGCGCACGACGCGTATCTGCAGCCCGCAGCCCGCGCAAGATTGGCCGCACGGACGTATGGTCTTGCGCTCGCCCGGCTGCTGAGACACCTGGACAGCCGCGTCGGCTTGCCGATACTCGCGGCTCATGACCGCGCCCCCTCCGCCCCCGGCCGCCGCGCCCGTCGACGACGATCAGGCACGGCGGATCGCCTTCGGCCAATGCGTGCTGGCCCTGGGCCGCACGCTGCGCACGACGCCGCTGGGCTGGCTGCTGGTGGCCTGGGTCTGCTGGGGTCGCGTGCCGCAGCCGCATCTGCTGGCCTGGCTGGCGCTGGCGGCCACCGGCTGGCTGGCCTCGCTGGCGCTGCTGGCCTGGCTGCGCCGCGACGGCCCGGATCTGGCCCGGCACGGGCGCTGGCTGCAGGCGGTCGCCGCCATCGATGGCGCCTGCTGGGGCGCCGTGCTCTCGCTGATGGTGGGGCCCGACCCGGCCCTGAACGCCTTCCTGGCGGCGCTGCTGTGCGGCGTCGCGGCGGTCAACGCACCGGTCTACGTGATGCGCATCCAGGCCTTCTACGGGCTGTGCGCCGCGCTGTGGCTGGCGGCGCTGGCCGGCCTGCTGCGGCTGCCGGGGCAGACCGTGCTGGACATCGCGCTGGGGCTGGCTCTGTTCCTGGGCCTGCTGTGCTACTTCATGCACGGCGTGGCCGCGCGCGTGGTGGAGGGCATACGGCTGCAACTGGCCAACGCGGCGCTGACCGTGCAGCTCGGCGAGGCGCTGGCGGCCATGGAGCACCAGGCGGCGACGGACGCGCTCACCGGCCTGCCCAACCGCCGCACGCTGGACCGGGCGCTGGCCGCCCAGCTGGCGCTGGCCCAGCGCGAGGGCCGGCCGCTGTCGCTGCTGATGCTGGACCTGGACCACTTCAAGGCCGTCAACGACGCGCACGGCCACGCCGTGGGCGACGCGGTGCTGCGCAGCTTCGCGCAGCGCGTGCAATCGCAGTTGCGCCCGTCGGACCTCTGCGCCCGTTACGGCGGCGAGGAGTTCGTCGTGCTGTTGTCGGGCACGGCGGAGCTGCTGGCGGTGCATGCCGCCGAGCGCTTGCGCCGCGCCGTGGCCGACTCACCGCTGGTGCCGGGCGTGGCCATCACGGTGTCGGTGGGCGTGGCGACCTGGCACGCCAGCGAGGACGCCGCTGCGCTGCTGGCTCGCGCCGATGCGGCGATGTACGCCGCCAAGCGCGCAGGTCGCAACCGCGTCATTGCCGGCTGACCCGTGCCGAATGGCTGGGCCGCCGGGGCTGCCTAGACTGCGCCGCATGACACCCTCTTTCCGCCCGTTGACGGCCACGCTGCTGCTGACCGCCATGCAGGCCTGGGCCGCCCCCGGCATGGTGCTGTCCTTCACGCTGGAGGCCGGCCTGCCGCTGCTGGACGCCCGCATCGACGGCCGCGAGGCCCGGTTGCTGATCGACACCGGCGGCGCGGCGGCCCTGGCGCTGCGCCCCGACTGGGCCGCGGCGGCGGGCGCGGCAGGGGGCACGACCACGCAGGACGCGCAGGGGCAGCAGCGGCTCAACACGGCGCTGGCCGTGGGCGAGCTGGTGCTGGCCGGCCAGGCCCTGCCGGCGCCGCCAC
>CBFGPX010000083.1:0-16323 GCA_965650725.1 uncultured Comamonadaceae bacterium
TATGAGCTTCGATCCCGCCATTGCGGCGCTGGTGCCGCCTGGATCACGCGTGCTGGACCTGGGCTGCGGAACGGGTGAACTGCTGGAGCACCTCATCAAGCACAAGGGCTGCACCGGCTACGGCGTGGAGCTGGACGACGCCAACCTGCTGGCCTGCGTGAAGCGCGGTGTCAACGTCATCCAGCGCAACCTGGAGGAAGGCCTGTCCATCTTCGAGGACCAGAGCTTCGACGTCGTGCTGCAGCTGGAGACGCTGCAGCACCTGCGCAATGCCGAGGCCATGCTGAAGGAGACGGCGCGCGTGGGCAAGCTGGGCATCGTCAGCTTCCCCAACTTCGCGCACTGGCGCAACCGGCTGCAGGTGCTGGCGGGCCGCATGCCCGTCACCAAGGCCTTGCCCTACCAGTGGTACGACACGCCCAACATCCGCGTCGGCACCTTTGCCGACTTCGGCGTGCTGGCGCGCAAGAACCGGCTCAACATCCTGGACAGCTTCGGCCTGCAGGACGGCGGGGTGGTGCGAACGCTGCCCAACCTGATGGCGAGCGTGGCGGTGTTCAAGTTCGAAAGAGAGTAGGGGGCCCCTCGCCCGGTCTCACGCTGCTGAACGCGCGTGAGCCCGGTCGGTCCCCCGAGGGGACGGCGATGCTCGCGGCATTGAGCCGCTCGCACATCGCCGGACGGGCCGGCTTGGGGCGGCCCGGCGCTCGGCCCGCGGTTCAGGAACCCTTTCGGACTATGTGCCCGTCGTCCGTGCGCTCGTCGTCCTTGAACACACCTTCCCAGCGGTCGCCCGAGGGCCAGTGGAAGACGCCGGGCCCGTGCTTCAGCCCGCGTGACCAGGCGCCCTCATAGCGCTCCCCGCTCTTCCACGCGTACTTGCCTTCGCCGTGCGCCTTGCCGGCCTCGAACTGGCCTTCGTAGACATCGCCGCCCGGGAAGACCATGCGGCCCTTGCCCTGCGGCAGGCCGGCCACCAGCTGGCCCTCGTACTGGTTGCCGTTGGCGAAGCGCATCCGGCCCTGGCCCTGCGGCTTGTCCTGCACCCAGTCGCCCTCGTAGCGCTGGCCACTCATCCAGACATAGCTGCCCTTGCCGTGCGGCAGGCCCTGGCGGATCTGGCCGGTGTAGACGTCGCCCGACGCGTAGACGAGCTTGCCCTCGCCCTCGGGCTGGCCGTCCACCAGCGTGCCCTCGTAGTGGTTGCCGTTGGCGAAGGCCATCTGGCCGCGGCCGGTGGCGCGGTCGCTGACCCAGTCGCCCTTGTAGCGGTGTCCGTTGGCCCAGCGGATCTCGCCCACGCCGTGGCGCACGCTGCGCAGCAGCGGACCTTCGTAGACGTCGCCGTTCTTCCATTCGACGCGGCCGGTGCCGGTGACGGTGTCGTCGTCGTTGCGCACGAACTGGCCGACGTAGCGCGTGTCGCCGGCGCTGCGGTCGAACGGCTTGGGCTCGGGCGCCGGCGCGGGCGTCGGCGCCGCTGCCTGCGGCACGACGGGCGCGGCGGCGGCCGGGGCGGGCTTTGGCGTCGGCGCCGCGGCGGCCGGCTTGGGCGCGCCGGCCTGGGCCGTGGCGGGCGGGGCTGCCGGGCGGGGTGCCGCCACCGCGCCGGGCAGCGGCGTGGCCACCCAGGGTGTGCCGCGCTCGCGGGCCAGCGCCTGCGCGTTGTTCTGCGCCAGCTCCTGCGCGCTGCCCTTGCACAGGCTGGCGGTCTCGCGCCACAGCGTCTCGGCGATCTGGCTCTGCGTCTGGCGCTGGTCCAGCGGCAGCGCGGCGGCGCTGTTGCGCAGCCTGGTGGAGAACTCGCGCGCGCGGTCGAAGGGCGGGGCGCAGAACTCGGCGTTGTGGCCGTCGATCTCGCTCTGTTCGCGGCGGCGCTGGGCGGTCTGCTGCTGGCTGCCGGTGCATTGATCGGCGGCCAGCTCCCACATGCCTTCGGCCTTGCGGTAGAGGCTGGCGGCGTCGGTGAAGCGGCGCTCGCCGAAGGCGGTGCGTGCCAGCTCCTGCAGCGCGGCGGCGTCGCGGTGGGCGCTCTCGCACAGGCTGCCGGCCTGCAGCTTCTCGGCCAGCACGTCGTGGGCCTTCTGGCTGTCGGCCAGGTTGCGCAGCGCACGGTCGCGGGCGCGGCCGTCGCAGGCGGCGATGGCGGCGCCCCATTGCGCCACGGCCTCGTCGTGCAGCTTGACCTGGGCCTGCAGCGGCTGGTGCTGCGACTGCGCGGTGGCGGCCTTCAGGTCGGCCGACAGCGCGCGGCTGGTGAGCTGTGCGCAGCTGGGCGGCGGCGGGCCGGGCGTGGGCCGGGGCTCGGAGGCGGCCGACTCGGGCGCCGACGCGGCGGAGGCCGGTGTGTCGGGCGGTGTCTGTGCCTGGGTGGCCGCCGTGACCAGCAGAAACAGGGTGAGGGCGAGCTTCATTTGCGGCGTGCACCCGTCTCGGTGGGCATGTCCAGCATGGCGTCCACCAGCCCGCGCGAGAAGCGGCCGGCACCGGGGGCGTCGGGGCTGTCGAAGGAGAAGCTGGCCTGCGCCGAGGCCAGCGGCATGGCGCCGATCTCGGCCAGCAGTGCGTCGGCACGGTAGCCGCCCAGGATGGCCGTGACCTCGGCCTCGAAGCCGCGCGCCGCGGCGACCTTGTTCAGCGCGGCCAGCCGGTCGGCGTCGAACAGCAGCGCGTTGCCGGCCAGGCTGCGCTGCAGCAGCTTCTGATGCAGCGTGAAGCCGGCCAGCGGCGGCGCGCCCAGGGCGGCCATGCGCGTGAAGGCCCAGGCGTCGGCGCGCTCGAAGGCGGTGGCGGCGATGCGTGAGATGCCACCCAGCGAACCGCGGTTGGCGGCGGCGGCCTGCATCACGTTGAGCACCTGCTGGCGGGTCAGCTGCTGGGCGGCGTCCACCAGGCCGTCGCGGAGCTTCTGCATGGCCAGCGCGCGGCCCTGCTCGATGAGCTGGTTCTTCAGGAATTCGCTGGCCGCGTTGGCGGCGGCGCTCTTGGCCGCGGACAGCGCCGCGTCGGCCGCCAGCGCCGCGGCCTTCACGCCCGAGGCCAGCGTGGCCAGGTTGTAGAGCGTGCCGGCGATCTTGACCGTGTAGTGGTAGGTCTTCATGCGCGCGCCGCCCTCTTCGGACAGGCCCTGCGTCCACAGCACCAGCCACAGCGCCTCGTCGGGCGTGGGCTCGGCCTGCGTCACCTCCAGCGGGTGCAGGCTCAGCAGCCAGTGGTAGTCCTGCATCTGCGGCGTGTTGGGCGGCGCGAAGCGGGTGTAGCCGCGGCAGACCTGGAAGGGCCTGACCGGCACCGCCTTGCCCGCCGCCGTGCCGACGGTGAAGGGCCTGCCCGCGTCGCGCGCCTCGGCCAGGGCTTCCAGCAGGCGCTCGCCGTCGTCGCTGGTCTGGCCGGCCACGTGGTTGAGCCGCGTGCCGAGCGGCAGCGGCGAGTCGGCGGTGGCGGCGATGACGGTGAGGCGCTCGTCCACCTGCAGCGCGCGCACCCAGGCGACGCGGTCGTCCGCGCTCCAGCCGGCGCTGGTGGCCACGGCAAAGGGCAGCTCCCACTGCTTGTCGCAGTCCTTGTCCTGCAGCGCGGCGCTGCGGGCGATGGCGGGGCGGATCAGGCGCTCGCCCGCACCATAGGCGCGCATGCCGGCCAGCAGCGTCTCGTCGACCTGGCGGCCGTCGTCGACGGTGAACTTCGGCCCGGCGGCGCAGCCGGTCAGCAGCAGCGCGGCGAGCAACAGCAGCAGTGGACGCATGAGGGCGAGCCTACGTGCGGGCCTGCGGCGGCCGGGCCGTCGTTTTCCCCGATCCAGGGCCGGCCGTGCGGCGCGGCGCCCCGGTTCGGCTCACGCCGCCCGTGCGTGGTGGCAGCAGACGCGGTTGCGGCCCTCGGACTTGGCGCGGTAGAGCGCCTGGTCGGCGTCGCGGTACAGCGCGTCCAGGTCCACCAGCTGGCGTGCCTCCACCCAGGCCAGCCCGAAGCTGGCGGTCACGCACAGCGGCTCGCCGTCGGGCAGCGGGATGGGCGCCTCGGCCAGCGTCTGGCGCAGCCGCTCGGCCAGCTGGCGGGCCTCGTCGGGCCGGCAGTCCACGGCCAGCAGGATGAACTCTTCGCCACCATGGCGGGCCAGCAGCTCGCCCTGGCGCACCTGGGCGCGCGCAATCTCGGCCGCGGCGTGCAGCACGGCGTCGCCGGCGGGGTGGCCGTGCTGGTCGTTGATGGCCTTGAAGTGGTCCAGGTCGAACACGATGAGCGCCACCGGCCAGCCGTGGCGGCGCGCCTGCCCGATCAGCCGCGCGGCCTGCTCGGTGAAGGCGCGGCGGTTCAGCAGGCCGGTCAGGAAGTCGGTGTCGCTGGCGTGGCGCAGCTGCGCGATGAGCTGCTCGCGCTCGGCCTCCAGTGCACGGCTGCGCTGGGTGGCGTCCCACAGCGCCGTGACCGCCCGCTTCATGTCGCCGATCTCGTCGGTGCGCGAGACCTCAAGCAGGTGGTCCTCGGGCCGCACGCCCTCGCCCTGCATGATGGCCTTCATCGCCCGTGTGCTGCGCAGCAGCGGTTGCAGCACGCGGCGGCGTATCAGCAGGAACACGGTCAGCTCGATGCACAGCACCGCCAGCCCCAGGCCGGCGTTGATGGCCATGCGCCGCCGCGCGTCGGCGACGCGTTCGGTGGCGGTGTCGCGCGCCGTGTCGAACAGGGCGTCGCGCAGCTCGACGATGCTCTTCATCGGCGGCACGTAGCGGGCGACGAAGACGGCCGAGTCCATGCCGTAGTCCTGCCCTGCCATGCCGCGCTCGGTGAGCAGCTTGATGAAGGGCAGGTCGACGCCGAAGTACTGCGCCTCCATCTTGGCGATGGCGACCTGCAGCGGCGGCGCCGCGCGGCCGGCGCGGGCCTGCAGGGCGATGAGCTTGCGCAACTGCTCGATGCGGCCCATCAGCAGCGGGATCTCGCGCTGCTCCTGGCGGCCCAGCGCCTCGCCGGTGGCCAGCGGCGTCGTGAACTGCGAGCCCAGCCGGCCGGCGTATTCGCGCAGCTCGGCCGCATAGCGCGCGCCGACCAGCGGCATGGCCAGCTCGGGGTAGACCGCCTCGGCCGCGGCGGATTGGGTGGTCACGCCGGCCAGCACGGTGTCGATGACGGCGAACATCTGGTCGATGGGCGCGCGCGTCAGGCGCCGGCCCGGCGTGATGCGCAGCGCGTGCGGCAGCGCGGCGACGCGGTCCACCTCCACGCGGGCCAGCGCCAGCTCCTGTCGGGCCTGCTGCAGCTGCGCGCGAGCCGACAGCGAGGCGGGGTCGGTGGAGCCGTCCAGCGCGGCCAGCGCCTCGTCGAAGGCGGCGTCGGTGGTGCGGCGGAAGTCCTGCAGCCGCGCACGCTTGGCCGGGTCGGCGGGTTCGGTGTCGTTCAGCACCGGGATGGCGGGGCCGCGCTCGGCCGAGGCCTTCTCGGCCACCTTCATGCCCAGGTAGGCGCGCTGCATGGCCGCCAGGCCCAGCTCGGCGGCGCTCACCTGGCGCCAGTCGGTCCAGATGGAGCGCAGCAGCAGTGCGGAAACCAGGGCCAGCAGCAGGCCGGTCGTCAGCAGGAACAGTCGTGTCAGGCGCATGGGTACGGCGGGTTTCGGCCCATTATGGGAGCGCCTAAACTGGCCGGCCGCGCCACAAGCGCCAGGAGTACGCCATGAACGCACGAGACCCCCATCTGCCCCTGCAAGCCGACGAGGCTGTTGCGCTCGGGGCCTATGCCGAACGTGTCTGGGACGAGGAGATCGTCCCCGCGCTGACCGACTACATCGCCATCCCTGCCAAGAGCCCGATGTTCGACGCCGACTGGGCGGCGAACGGCCACATCGACAAGGTGCTGACCCAGGCCGCCGCCTGGGTGGAGAGCAAGAAGGTCGCCGGGCTGAAGCTGGAGGTCATCCGCATCCCGGGCCGCACGCCGGTCATCTTCTTCGAGGTGCCGTCCACCAAGCCCGGCTCGGAAGACACCGTCGTGCTGTACGGCCACCTGGACAAGCAGCCCGAGTTCAGCGGCTGGCGCAACGACCTGGGGCCGTGGACGCCCAAGTACGAGAACGGCCTGCTGTATGGCCGCGGCGGCGCGGACGACGGCTATGCGGTCTACGCGTCGCTGACGGCCATCATGGCGCTGGACAAGCAGGGCATCCCGCGCCCGCGCTGCGTGGGGCTGATCGAGACCTGCGAGGAGAGCGGCTCCTTCGACCTGCCGGCGTATCTCGACGTGCTGAAGCCCCGCCTGGGCAATGTGTCGCTGGTGGTCTGCCTGGACTCCGGTGCCGGCAACTACGAGCAGCTGTGGCTGACCACGTCGCTGCGCGGCATGGTGTCCGGCGTGCTGAAGGTCGAGGTGCTGACCGAGGGCATCCACAGCGGCGACGCGTCGGGCGCCGTGCCGTCGAGCTTCCGCATCCTGCGCCAGGTGCTGGACCGGCTGGAGGACAGCAAGACCGGCCGCCTGCTGCCCGAGAGCTTCCACTGCGAGATTCCCGGCGCGCGGCTGGAGCAGGCGCAGGCAACCGCGGCCATCCTGAAGGAAGAGGTCTACAAGCGCATGCCCTGGGCCTGCGGTGCGGACGGCGGCCCGGTGCTGCCGGTGACGGACGACCCGGTCGAGGTGCTGCTGAACCGCACCTGGCGGCCGACGCTGTCGGTGGTCGGCGCCGACGGCTTCCCCGAGCTGAAGAACGCAGGCAACGTGCTGCGGCCGTACACGGCCTTCAAGCTGAGCCTGCGCCTGCCGCCGCTGGTGGACGGCAACGAGGCGGCGCTCAAGCTCAAGGCGCTGCTGGAGGACAACGCGCCCTACAACGCCAAGGTCACGTTCACGCCCGACGGCCGCGCCGGGGCTTACGGCGCCACCGGCTGGAACACGCCCGACCTGTCGCCCTGGCTCAGCCGGGCGCTGAACGACGCCAGCCAGACCCACTTCGGCGCGCCGGTGGGCTACATCGGCCAGGGCGGCACCATCCCGCTGATGAGCATGCTGCAGAAGGGCTTCCCGAGCGCGCAGATGATGGTCTGTGGTGTGCTGGGCCCCAAGAGCAATGCGCATGGGCCCAACGAGTTCCTGCATGTGCCCTACGGCAAGCGGCTGACCGCTGCCGTCGCGCAGGTCATGGCCGCCCATCCGTGACCCACCCCCAACGTGCTTCGCACGCCCCCTCAAGGGGGCAACCCGCGCCGACCGGCAGAGCCGGATCGGCGGGGTTCACTGGGGAAGGCACGCCATCGCCAAGTGCCAAACCCAGGCGAGATTGCGTCAGCGCATGGATCAATTAAGAGCGATCAAGGTCTTTGTCCGCGTCATCGACGAGGGCAGCTTTGCCGCCGCGGCGCGGGCGCTGGACCTGGCGCCCGCCGTCGTGACCCGGCTGGTGGCCGAGCTGGAGGACCACCTCGGCACGCGGCTGCTGAACCGCACGACGCGGCGGCTGGCGCTGACCGAGATCGGCGAGGCCTACCTGGAACGCGCGCGACGCATCCTGGCCGACGTGGACGAGGCGGCTGCGCTGGCGGCCTCGGCCACGCAGGAGGTGCGCGGCCTGCTGCGCGTGCTGTGCCCGCCGGCCATCGCCGTGCACCAGCTGGCCAAGCATCTGCCCAGCTTTCACCGCGAGTACCCGGCGGTGACGCTGGAGATCACGTCGCCGGGCGCAGTGGACACGGTGGACGATGGCTACGACCTGACCATCTTCCTGTCCCGCGAGGCGCTGGATGGTGACTTCATTGCGCGGCGGCTGGCGCGCAGCGAGTTCATCCTGTGCGCGTCGCCGGACTATCTGGAGCGGCGCGGCCGCCCCCAGCACCCCAGCGAGCTGAAGCAGCACGATGCGCTGATTCCGCCCACGCCGTCACTGATGCGCGGCCTGACGCTGCAGCGTGGCGACGGCAGCGAGGAGATCACGCTGCCCATGTCGCCCAACCGCGCGACGCTGTCGACGACGCACATGGACACCAACTACGCCGCGGCGCTGCACGGCCTGGGCATCGCGGGGCTGCCCAGCTTCATGGTCGAGGACGCGCTGCTGGAGCAGGCGCTGGAGCGCGTCATGCCGCAGTGGCGGCTGTTCGGCACTACGCTGTGGGCCGGCCTGCCCACGCGCAAGTACGTGCCGGCGCGCACGCGCGCCTTCCTGGACTTCCTGCTGCAGATCTTCGGTGGCGAGGACCGCGACCCCTGGCTGGTGGCCGCGGGCTGCGCGACCTGCCCCTGAATCACCTCAAGCTGAACCCGAGTTCGAAGAACTCCGGGAATCGCGCCTCCATCGCCCGCTTCAGCGGGCCGAAGGCCACGTAGCGGCTGGCCGTCTTGGCGATGTAGGCCAGCAGCCGGCGCTCCTGCGCATGGCCCTGGCCCAGCAGCGCGAGGTGCTGGCGCAGCGCGCTCCATTCCAGCTCGCGCCAGTATTCGCCGAAGTCGGCGGCCAGCGCCTCGCCCAGCTGACCGGCGGCGCGGCAGGCCTCCCAGTGGCGCACGGCCCAGTCGAGCTCGCGGGGCTCGTCCCAGGCCAGCTCGGGCGGGCGCAGCAGTGCGGCCAGTGCGTCGGTCACGCTGCCCTGGGGGGCGTCGTCGACGAGGCGGTGCAGCACGGCGTCCAGGCCGGCATCCAGCCCGGCCTGGGCGATGTGGACGAGGCCGGCGCGCAGCGGCGTCGCATCGACGGGCGCCGGCGTGGGCGGGCAGGCGCGCAGCGCGGCGCAGGCGTTCCGCATCAAGGCGTCGGCGCGGGCCGGCTCGGCGAGCAGCGCGGCGATCAGTTCGGCATTCGGGGGAGTCATGGCAAAGGCCCTCGTGGATAATGAAATTCTAAGAAGCCGGCCCCGGCAATCCCCCTGACTTCGAGGCTCCGCCGCCCGTCCTGCCGCCCGTGCCGCGCTCGTTCCGACCTCCCCGCCCCTCGCTGCTGCCCGCCCTGATCGCCCTGGCCTTCGGCGCCTGTGCGCCGGCACAGGCGCAGCAGTCCCGCCCCGACGACGGGCTGGCACTGAAGAACAGCCGCATGCTGGGTGCGCCCACGCGCATCGGCGGCAAGGCGGCGTTGGCCATCAGCGCCGGCAAGATCGCCGCGCAGACCGAGCAGCAGGCCGAGGCGACGGACGGGGTGGAGCTGCGCTACGGCGAGGTGCTGCTGAATGCCGACACGCTGAATTACCGGATGGTGGACGACTTCGCCCGCGCGGAAGGCAATGTGCGCGTCCACCACAAGGGCAACGTCTTCACCGGCCCACTGCTGCAGATGTATGTGGACCGCTTCGAGGGCGAGTTCCTGACGCCCAGCTTCTTCCTCGCCGCGACCGGCGGCGCGGGCAAGGCCAAGATCGTCAGGTTCCACGACAGCGAGCACCTGAGCATCACGGCCGGCAGCTACAGCAGCTGCCCGGTCGTCGGCGACCAGGAGCCGGCCTGGCAGATCTCGGCCAAGGAGATGCGCCTGGACCTGGCTGCCAACGAGGGCCAGGCCGAGGGCGCGGTGCTGCGCTTCCTGGGCGTGCCGCTGCTGGCGGCGCCGGCGCTGAGCTTCCCGCTGAGCTCCGCGCGCAAATCGGGCTGGCTGCCGCCCAACATCTCGCTGGACAACCGCAGCGGCTTCGAGTTCGGCGTGCCCTACTACTGGAACATCGCGCCGCAGCGCGATGCGACGTTCACGCCCTTCGTCATGACCAAGCGCGGCGTGGGTGTGGACAGCGAGTTCCGCTACCTGGAGCCGGGCCACGCCGGCCGCATCAACGTGGACCTGCTGCCCGGCGACCGCGTGTTCGGCCGCTCGCGCTGGGGCCTGAAGCTGGACAACGACGGCCGCCTGGGCGACTGGCGCTACAAGCTGAACAGCGAGCGCGTGTCCGACGACGACTACTGGAAGGACTTGTCGCGCCGCGTCGAGAGCCAGACGCTGCGGCTGCTGTCCAGCAACTTCAGCCTCGGCCGGCAGCGCGAGCTGTCCTGGGGCGTCATCGACACCTATGCCCGCGTGCAGCGCTGGCAGACGCTGCAGGGCAGCGACGCGCTGGCCCAGTTCGACTCGCCCTACCAGCGCAGCCCGCAGGTGGGCGTGCGCGTGACGACGGCGGCCGACGAGGCCGTGCTGGACAGCTTCCGGCCCTGGGGCCGCAAGGCGCGGCTGGAAGGCAGCCTGGAGCTGGAATACAACCGCTTCGACTTGCCCGGCTCGGCGCTGGCCGGCCAGGCCAGGGGCGGCCAGCGCGTCCACGCGTTGGGCCATGTGGCCGCGCCGCTGGGCGGCGAGGCCTGGTGGTTCATCCCGCGGCTGGCCGTCAACGTGGCCGCCTACGACCTGGACCGCCCGCTGGACGACGGCCGCAGCCGCATGAGCCGCGTGATCCCGACGCTGAGCATCGACCACGGCTGGGTGTTCGAGCGCGACACCAAGCTGTTCGGCCGCGCCATGCGCCAGAGCCTGGAGCCGCGCCTGCTGTACGTGAACACGCCGTACCGCGACCAGCTCGCGCTGCCCAACTTCGACGCGGCGCCCAAGGACTTCAACTTCGACTCCATCTACACCGACAACCAGTTCTCGGGCGTGGACCGGGTGTCTGACCTGCATTCCCTGAGCTTCGGCGCCACCAGCCGCTGGATCAGCGCGTCGCAGGGGCAGGAGATCCTGCGCGTGGGCGCGGTGCAGCGCGTGCTGTTTCGCGACCAGCGCATCACGCCGGACGGCCAGCCGGTCACGCAGCGCTTCTCCGACCTGTTGCTGGCCGCAGCCGCGCAGCTGGACGAGCGCTGGTGGGCCGAGACCACGCTGCAGCTGAACCCCGAGACCCACCGCTTCGAGCGCTCGGTCGTGCGGGCGCGCTACTCGCCGGGCGCCTACAAGACCGTCAGCGTGGCCTACCGGCTGGCGCGGGCGCAGAGCGAGCAGGTCGAGTTCGCCTGGCAATGGCCCATCTACGGCACGCCGGTCACCCAGCGCGGCGCCAACAGCCAGAGCTGTGGCGGCGCCTGGTACAGCGCGGGCCGCGTGCAGTACTCGCTGCGCGACAAGCGGCTGACCGATTCCGTGGCCGGCTTCGAGTACGACGCCGGCTGCTGGCTGCTGCGTTTCGGGCTGGAGCGGCTGTCCACCGGCCGCGCCGAAACCAACACCCGCTTCATGCTGCAGCTGGAGCTCGTGGGCCTCAGTCAGCTGGGCTCCAATGCCCTCAAGGTCTTGAAGGACAATGTGCCCGGTTACCGCAGGCTGAGCGCCGACCGCTCGGCGAGTTCAGATTTCCAACCATGATCCAACGATTCGTTCCCCTCGTTCTGGCCCTGGCCGCCTCGTTTGCCGCGGCCCAGACGCCCACGCTGCAGGCGGGGGACTACATCGCCGCCGTCGTCAACCAGGACGTCGTCGCCGCCAGCGAGGTGGTCCAGCGCACCGAGCGGCTGCGCCAGGAGGCGCGCCAGAAGGGCGAGGTCATGCCCGAGACGGCCGGCCTGCGCAAGCAGGCGCTGGAGGCGCTGATCGAGGAGCGCGTGCAGATCACCCACGCGCGCGACAGCGGCCAGCGCGTCGATGAGGCTGAGCTGGACCGCGTGGTCGCCAACGTCGCGGCCCAGAACAAGCTGACCATGGCCCAGCTGCTGGAGCGGCTCAAGCAGGACGGCACCGACTACAAGAGCTTTCGCGAGAACCTGCGCGACCAGATGATGACCGAGCGCGTGCGCGAGCGCGAGGTGCAGGGGCGCATCAGGATCACCGATGCCGAGATCGACGCTTGGCTGGACAAGCGCCGCGCGGCGCTGGAGCAGGGCGGCCAGATCAACCTGGCCCAGGTGCTGGTGCCGGTGCCCGAGGGCGCCAGCGAGACCGTCGTCGCCGAGCGCCGCGCCAAGGCCGAGGGCGCGCTGAACCGCATCAAGGGAGGCGAGGACTTCGCCAAGGTGGCCCGCGAGGTCTCCGAGGACGGCAACAAGGCGCGTGGTGGCGAGATCGGCCTGCGTCCGGCCGACCGCCTGCCGGACGTCTTCGTGGCCGCTGTAAAGGACTTGAAGACCGGCCAGATCGTGCCGCAGCTGCTGCGCACCGGCGCGGGCTTTCACGTCCTCAAGGTCGTCGAGCGCCAGGGCGCCGGGTCGCTGACCCAGAGTCTGCAGACGCGCGCGCGCCACATCCTGCTGCGCCCCTCGGCCCAACTGACCGCCGAGGTCGCCGCGCGCCGGCTGGCCGAGATGAAGCGCCAGATCGAGGCCGGCCAGGCCCAGTTCGAAAACCTCGCCAAGGCCAACTCCGAGGACGGCAGTGCCGAGGCTGGCGGCGACCTGGGCTGGATGGGCGCGGGCGGCTTCGTGCCCGAGTTCGAGGAGGCCATGAACGCGCTGCCGTTGAACGGCATCTCGGGCCCGGTGATGTCGCGCTACGGCGTGCACCTGATCCAGGTGCTGGAGCGCCGTTCGGTCGAGGTCGAGATGAAGGTGCTGCGCGACCAGGCGCGTGGTGCGCTGCGCGAGCAGAAGTACGACGAGGCCTACCAGGACTGGGTCAAGGACTTGCGCGCCAAGGCCTTCGTCGAAGTGCGCGAATGGCTGGATTGAGGTCGCACATCCCGCGCAAGCGGTTTGGCCAGCACTTCCTGACCGACAAGGTGCTGATCGACGCCATCGTCGATCTGATAGATCCGCAGCCCGGCGAGACGCTGGTCGAGATCGGTCCCGGCCTGGGGGCGATGACGCTGCCGCTGCTGGAGCGTATTCCCAAAGGTTCGGTGCCGCTGACCGTCATCGAGTTGGACCGTGACCTGGCCGCGCGGCTGCGCAAGCGCGATGACGTGGAGGTCATCGAGTCGGACGTGCTCAAGGTCGATTTCCGGGCGCTGAGCGAGGCCAAGGGGGCCAAGCTGCGTGTGGTGGGCAACCTGCCCTACAACATCTCCACGCCCATCCTGTTCCACCTGCTGGATGTGGTGGACCAGGTGGTGGACCAGCACTTCATGCTGCAGAAGGAAGTCGTGGACCGCATGGCGGCGGGACCGGGCGGCAAGGACTATGGGCGCCTGAGCGTCATGCTGCAGTGGCGCTACGACATCGAGTCGGTGCTGGACGTGCCGCCCGAGGCCTTCGACCCACCCCCGCGCGTGGACTCGGCCATCGTGCGCATGCAGCCGCTGCAAGCCCCGCCGGCGCTGGACGCGAAGCTGCTGGGGGAGTTGGTTGCCAGCGCCTTCTCGCAGCGCCGCAAGCTGCTGCGCCACAGCCTGGGCCACTGGCTGGCCGAGCGTGATTACCAGGGCCACTTCGACCTGCAGCGCCGCGCTGAGGAAGTCCCGGTGGACCAGTTCGTCGCGCTGGCGCTGGAAGTTGCGTCACACAAATGAAAAACGGGACCCTCGGGTCCCGTTTTTTCTTCATGCAGGGTTCAGCGCGTCAGGCCGCGTTCAACCACATCGACGTATCGAAGGCACTGCACATCATCGGCATGTTCATGCCGAAGTTGGGGTTGCCAATCGTCGTCTTCGCCGTCTTGGCAGGCTTTTCAATCACCGGGGCCACCTCAGCAGCCCGCTCCCATGACCCGTTTTCTTGGGAGCGGGCTACTGAAAAGAATAGAAACACCGGAAGGCGATCTTTCGGTCGGCCCAGTAGTCGGCCGTGTCGCGGAACACATCGAGCAACTGCTCGCGGGCTTCGCGGTCGAAACGCACGTTGTCAGGCAGTTGTTCCAGCACGACGACGAAGCCTGGTTGGCTGCCGGCCTTGTGCACGAGGTCGGTCATGCAGTCGTGCAGCGCGTCCAGGTTCTTGCCGAAATGAGCGGGAAAGAGGAAGGCCTGCGCAATGCCGTCGAGCACGTCCTGCTTGGACTGGGCCTCCGACAGATTGGCATAAAGGAAATGCTGGCCCGCTTCATGGGCGGCCTGCATCAAATCCTCGACCCGGTAGGCCCGTATGGCCTGCACGATATTGGGACGGACGGTCTGCAAAAGCATGGTCGCGTTCCTCCTTTCAAGTCACAAAACTGCCAAAACTCGTCTTCACCCGATCTTCACCGCGCCGCCTCGGCGCGGATGCGCTTGAAGCTGGCGTAGTGATCGTCGGTGTAATAACAGACCTCGGGCGCGACAGGCGGCTCGCCGCCACAGACGAGGCGGCGGGCGCCGCGGTTGCGCGCGCCAGGGGTCTTGACCGTGTATTCGCGATAGAAGCCGCGAGCCTTGCGGGGCAGCAGGCGTTCGCGATTGCCGAACACCGTGCCATCCTTGCTGTAGGGAAACGGACCGCCCGCGTGGACGAGACGGTGCGTTTCCTGGGCCTGGACGGGCAGCTCGCTCAGCCGGACTTCGGCCAGAGCGGGTGCTGCGGTGTCGGGGGCTTCCTTGGCTTGCGCGCCTCCGGCAAGGCCGGACAACAGCAGGGCGGATAGTGCCGCCGAGGCGCCAGAGCGCGCCAGCCACGAGAGCAAAAACACGGGTTTACCCTGAATTCGAAACCATAATGGTACCGAAGCGACCCCAAAAGCTCAAGCCGCAGCCCGGTGGTGGACTCTGGATAAGGGGTATGTGAGCCTGCGCTCACACAGAGGTAAGTGATTGTTTTTGCTGTCTATTTGACGGCCGGGTGACGGGTTTCCTCGAATGAAAACTTCTGTCAATTGGGGGAGTCAGGCCGCTTGTGCCCGTTTCCCCCTGGGAACGCGGCAAGGCCTCAGTTCCGTGCCGCGTTGGCATCGGCGACGGTCAACGCCGTCATGTTGACGATGCGTCGCACGGTGGCCGACGGTGTCAGGACGTGCACCGGTTTGGCTGCGCCCAGCAGCACCGGGCCGATGGCGATGCCACCGCCCGCCGTCGTTTTCAGCAGGTTGTAGGAGATGTTGGCGGCGTCGATATTGGGCAGAACCAGCAGGTTGGCTTCGCCGCTCAGCGGGCTGTGCGGCATCAACTGCTTGCGGTAGCCGGCGTCCAGCGCCGTGTCGCCGTGCATCTCGCCGTCCACCTCCAGCCACGGCGCCAGTTGCTGCAGCAGCGCCAGCGTGTCGCGCATCTTCACGGCCGAGGGCTTGTCGCTGGTACCGAAGTTGCTGTGCGACAGCAGCGCGGCCTTGGGCGTCAGGCCGAAACGGCACATCTCCTGCGCTGCCATGATGGTGATCTCGGCCAACTGCTCGGCGGTGGGGTCGTAGTTGACATGGGTGTCGACCAGCATGACCTGGCGGCCCGGCAGGATGAGCCCATTCATGCAGGCGTAGGTCTTGACGCCGGCGCGCTTGCCGATGACCTGATCGATGTAGGCCAGGTGGGTGGCCGTCGTGCCCCAGGTGCCGCACAGCATGCCGTCCACCTCGCCCTTGTGCAGCAGCATCGCGCTGATGAGTGTCAGGCGGCGGCGCATCTCGATCTTGGCGAGCTGCTGCGTCACGCCCTTGCGCTCGGTCATGCGCAGATAGGTCTGCCAGTAGTCGCGGTAGCGGTCGTCATGCTCGACGTTGACGACGTCGTAGTCGCGGCCCTGCTGCAGGCGCAGGCCGAAGCGCTCGCAGCGCTCGGCGATGACGGCCGGGCGGCCCACCAGCGTCGGGCGGGCCAGGCCTTCGTCAACGACGACCTGCGCGGCACGCAGCACGCGCTCCTCCTCGCCCTCGGCATAGGCCACCCGCTTGTTGGGCGCGCGCTTGGCCGCGGAGAAGATGGGCTTCATCGTGTTGCCCGACGCGTAGACGAAGCTCTGCAGCTTCTCGCGGTAGGCGTCCCAGTCCTGGATGGGCCGCGTGGCGACGCCGGAGTCCTCGGCGGCCTTGGCCACGGCGGGCGCGATGCGCATCATCAGCCGCGGGTCGAAGGGCTTGGGGATCAGGTACTCGGGGCCGAAGCTCAGCGTCGCGCCGACATAGGCGGCGGCGACCACCTCGCTCAGTTCGGCCTGCGCCAGATCCGCAATCGCGTGGACGGCGGCGATCTCCATCTCGACGTTGATCGTCGTCGCGCCCGAGTCCAGTGCGCCGCGGAAGATGTAGGGGAAGCACAGGACGTTGTTGACCTGGTTGGGATAGTCCGTGCGGCCCGTCGCCATGATGGCGTCGCTGCGCACGGCCTGCACTTCTTCCGGCAGGATCTCGGGCGTCGGGTTGGCCAGCGCGAAGATCAGCGGCCTGGCGGCCATGGTGGCGACCATGTCGGCCTTCAGCACGCCGCCGGCGGACAGGCCCAGGAACACGTCGGCGCCCTGGATGACCTCGCGCAGCGAGCGCGCATCGGTCTTCTGCGCGAACTCGGCCTTGTCCGGGTCCATCAGTTCGGTGCGGCCCTCGTAGACGACGCCGGCCAGGTCGGTCACGAAGATGTTCTCGCGCGGCAGGCCCAGCTTGACCAG
>CBFGPX010000084.1:0-16281 GCA_965650725.1 uncultured Comamonadaceae bacterium
GCCGCAGGCGCTGCGCCTCGAAGGCCAGGCGCTGGGCATCGGCGGCGTCGGCCTCCAGCCCGTCGGTGACCAGCAGCACGGTGGCGCCGGCCGGCATGCGGCGGGCCCAGTCGCGGTTGAACGCATGCAGCGCCGCGGCGATGCGCGTGCCGCCGGCCCAGTCGGGCACGGCCGCGGCCGCCGCGGCGACGGCGGCGTCGGGGTCGCGCTGGCGCAGCTGGCGGGTGATGCGCGTGAGCCGGGTGCCGAACACGAAGGCCTCCACGGCCGGGCGCTCGCCGGCGCCGACCGCCGGGTTCAGCAGGCCTTGCGCCAGGTGCAGCAGCACGCGCGAGTAGCGGCCCATGGAGCCGGAGATGTCGGCCAGCAGCACCAGCGGTCTCGGGCGTTGCCGCATGCGTTCACGCCGGGGCAGTACCAGCTCGCGGCGGGCTTCGGCGCGCAGCGTGGCGCGCCAGGCGATGCGGCCCTGCGGCGCGGCGACGTGGCGGCGCGTGGGCAGCGGCGTGAGCCGCGGCTGCAGGCCGGCCAGCACGCGGCGCGCGGCGGCCCACTCGGCGGCGGTCATGGTGTCGAAGTCGCGGTGCTGCAGCAGTTCGCGGGCGCTGACCGTGAGGCGGGCCTCGATGTCGACCTGTTGTGGCGGTGTCGCAGCGGCCGGAGCCGGGAACAGCGCATCGGCCAGGCGGCGGTTCTCGGGCGGCGGCGTGGCCGCGCGGCCCTGGGCCTGGGGCAGCAGCACCGCCATCATGCGGCCCAGCAGGTCGGGGTCGCGCCAGAACAGGTGGAAGGCCTGGTCGAACAGCGGCCGGTGCTCGGGGCGGTCCAGCAGGCAGGCGGCCAGCGCGGCCTTGAAGTCGGCGCGCGAGGCGAGGCAGCCGGCCTGCAGCGCCTGCAGGGCCAGCAGCAGGCGGTCGCTGCCCACCGGCAGGCCGGCGGCGCGCAGCACGCGGCCGAAGTGCAGGACGTTGTGCGCCAGTTGGTCCACGATCTCAGGTGTGCGCGGCCTGGCGCAGCTCGGCGAGCAGCCGTGCGGCCTCGCCGCCCTGCACGCGGGCGATGTCGTCCTGGTACTTCAGCAGCACGCCCAGCGTGGACTGCACGGTGGCCGGGTCCAGGCTGACGGCGTTCAGCGCCACCAGCGCGCGCGACCAGTCCAGCGTCTCGGCCAGGCCGGGCAGCTTGTACAGGTCCAGCGTGCGCAGGCCCTGCACGAAGGCGACGACCTGCTGCGCCAGCCGCTCATCCACGCCCGGCAGCCGGGCGTGCACGATGGCCAGCTCGCGTGCGGCGTCGGGGAAGTCCAGCCAGTGGTAGAGGCAGCGGCGCTTCACGGCGTCGTGGATCTCGCGGCTGCGGTTGCTGGTCAGCACGACCAGCGGCGGCGCGTCGGCGGCTGTGACCGTGCCCAGCTCGGGGATGGTGATCTGGAACTCGGCCAGGAATTCCAGCAGGAAGGCCTCGAAGGGCGCGTCGGCGCGATCCAGCTCGTCGATGAGCAGCACCGGCGCGGGCGTGGTGGTCAGCGCCTGCAGCAAGGGCCGCTCGATGAGGAAGCGGCGCGCGAACAGCTCGTCGGCCGTGCGCTCGCGCTCGTGCTGCTGCGCCAGGCGGATTTCCAGCATCTGGCGCGCGTAGTTCCACTCGTAGGCCGCGGCGGCCAGGTCCAGGCCTTCGTAGCACTGCAGGCGGATGAGTGGCCGGTCCAGCGCGACGGCCAGCGCCGCGGCGATGGCCGTCTTGCCCGTGCCGGGCGCGCCCTCCAGCAGCAGCGGCCGCTGCAGGCGCAACGCGAGGAAGGCCGCGGTGGCCAGCTCGCGCGAGGGCAGGTAGGCCTGGGCCTGCAAGGCCTGGGCGAGGGCGTCGATGCTGAGCACTGCGGGCCTCCCGGCGTGGTTGGGCGCCGCCGAGTATGCGGCGGGCAGCGTCTGCTCGCATCTCCTGCAGCCACGGTTCGTGTCGCTTGATTTAATTAGACGATTGGCTAATCATCGAATCATGAGTCTGGTCTTCAAAGCCCTGTCCGACCCCACCCGCCGCCGGGTGCTGCAGTTGCTGCGCGAGCGGCCCATGAGCGCCGGCGAGCTGAGCGACCAGTTCGAGGTCTCCAAGCCCACGATGTCCGCGCACTTCGCGGTGTTGAAGGAGGCCGATCTGGTGCACGCCGAGAAGGCGGGCAAGTCCGTCATTTACCACCTGAAGCTCACGGTGCTCGAAGAGGCGCTGCTGGGCTTCGTCCATTCGTTCGGTGTCGCCACGGCCAGGCCGGGCGCAAGAAAGGAGACCGCGAGATGAACAAGGAAGTCGTGTCGTCGCTGGCCTGGGGCCTCGGCATCGTCGTGCTGGCGTTGGCGGCCAGCCTCGCGCGCAAGCTGGGCTACATGGACGGCGACACGGTCACCCGGCTGGTCATTGCCGCCACCGGGTTGATGATTGCCGCGTTCGGCAATCGCATGCCCAAGGCCTTCGTGCCCAGCCAGCGCGCCCGTCGGGTGCAGCGCGTGGGGGGCTGGTCCCTGGTGCTGAGCGGCCTGGTCTATGCCGGGCTGTGGGCGTTCGCGCCCATGAAGTTGGCCGTCGTGGGAGGCACGGCCGTCGTTGCCGCCGGCATGGTCGTGACGGTGGGCTACTGCCTGCGGCAGCGGGCCAAGGCGAAGACGGCCGCCTGAACTCAGCGCCAGGCGCGCGCGTGCAGTCGGCGCTGCCAGTGCTCCACGACGGTGACGACGCCGTCCCATACGCCGCGGTCGTAGGTGACGGCCGCGAACAGGTTGTCCGGGCTGGGCTGGTGTCGCACGGCACTGCGCGCCAGGCGTTCCAGCGGCTCGTGCGCCGCGGCGACGCAGCCGGCGAGGTCGGCGAAGGTGGAGGCCACGCGGTGGAACAGCACGCCGCGCTGCAGGTCGGTGGCCTTCAGCGAGGGTGCCTCCACCGCTCTCAGGAAGATGCGCGCCTGGCCTTCGCCCAGCAGTTCCACGCAGAACTCGCGGCGCCAGCCGGTGAGGCTTTGTTCGGAGGTCAGCTCGGTCTGGGTCTCGTCGATGTGCAGAGTCATGGAGCCAGTCTTGCGCAGCGCTGCCCCGACTGCGCCGGTGGATGTATCGCAATGCGTCGTCGCGCGCCTGCGGCTAACGCCGGCTGCGACAAGTTGCCTGCTGTTTCCTGCAGACTGTCGGCCCTACGCACTCCGACGCAACGCCATGCCCGACACCGTCCTGCGCTTCTGGTTCGAAGAGATCCAACCCGCCCAGTGGTGGAAGGTCGATGCGGCTTTCGACGCGCTGATCGGCAGCCGCTTCGGCGATCTGCACGAGCGGGCCCGGCGCTGCGAGCTGTTCGGCTGGCGCGCGACGCCAGAGGGCCGGCTGGCGGAGGTGATCGCGCTGGACCAGTTTGCCCGCAACATCCACCGTGGCAGCCGTGAGGCGTTCTCGGCCGACCCGCTGGCGCTTGCGCTTGCGCAGGAGGCCGTCGCGGCCGGGGCCGACCTGGCGCTGCCGGTCGAGCGCCGGGCTTTCTTCTACCTGCCCTACATGCACAGCGAGTCCGCCGCCATCCACGCGGTGGGTGAGCCACTGATGCGGGCGCGCGCGGCGGCGGGAACGCACGAGTTTGAGCTGAAGCACAAGGCCATCGTGGACCGTTTCGGGCGCTATCCGCACCGCAACGCCATCCTCGGCCGCGAGTCCACGCCCGAGGAAGTGGAGTTTCTGAAGCAACCGGGCTCCAGCTTCTGATGTGATCCAATGGCGGGATTGGAATCGATTCCAATCCCCGCCCCGTGCGGGCATCAACACAGCCAGGCCACTGGCGAGGACGAGACATGCCACGCAAGACCGACGCCGCGCGTCCACGCGCCCCTGCCTCCCTGGCTGCCACCCTGATAGCAGCGACGACCTTGGCCCTGCCGGCCGTTGCGGCGCCCCCGGCGCCGGACTTCGGCCCCAACGTGCACGTCCTCAGCCCCACCACGCCGGGCCTTCAGCAGCGCATCCTGGACATCTACGAGGCCCAGCAGCCCAACCACTTCGGCCCGCGCCGCGACGCCATCCTGCTGATGCCGGGCACCTACGAGAACCTGCGCATCCCGGTGGGCTTCTACACGCACGTGCTGGGGCTGGGCCGGCACCCGGGCGACGTGCACGTCATCGGCGAGCTGCGTTCCAACGCCTTCCTGGACAACGACAACGCGACGCAGAACTTCTGGCGCGGCGCCGAGAACTTTGCCGTCACGCCCACGCTGGGCCTGGCCGGCCACACGATGCAGTGGGCCGTGTCGCAGGCCATCCCGTTCCGGCGCATGCATGTGCGCGGCAACATCCGGCTCAACCAGAAAAACGGCTGGGCCAGCGGTGGCTGGTTCTCCGACGTGCGGGTGGACGGCCAGGTCAACTCCGCCACGCAGCAGCAATGGATCTCGCGCAACAGCGAGTGGGGCGGCTGGACCGGCTCCAACTGGAACATGGTGTTTGTCGGCGTGCCGCAAGCGCCGGCCGGCGACTTCCCAACGCCGGGCCAGCGCTTCACGCGCGTGGACAAGACCCCACTGGTGCGCGAGAAGCCCTGGCTGTTCGTCGACAAGGACGGCAGCTATGCGGTGCGCGTGCCGTCGCTGCGTCGCGACAGCGCGGGCATCTCCTGGGCCAACGGCGCCTTCACGGCCGGCAGGACGCTGCCGATCAGCAAGTTCTTCATCGCCAAACCCGGTGACACGGCCGAGCAGATCAACGCGCAGCTGACGGCCGGCAAGCATCTGCTGTTCACGCCCGGCGAGTACCTGCTGACGCAGACGCTGCAGGTCAACCGCCCGGGCACGGTGGTGCTGGGCATCGGCTTCCCGACGCTGCGCTCGGACAACGGCCAGCCGCTGCTGAAGACGGCCGACGTCGACGGGTTGACCGTTGCGGGCCTGTTCCTGGATGCCGGCCGGCAGGACTCCGGCGTGTTGATGGAAGTGGCGCCCGTGGGCAGCCGCAAGCGCCACAAGGCCGACCCTATCGCGCTGCACGACCTGTTCTTCCGCATCGGCGGCGCGGCGGCCGGCCAGGTGCACACGGCGCTGCGCATCAACGCGCACGACACGCTGGTGGATCACACTTGGATCTGGCGCGCCGACCATGGCGCCGGTGTCAGCTGGACCGACAACCCCTCGGCGCACGGCCTGTGGGTCAACGGCGAGGACGTGACCATCTACGGCCTGTTCGTCGAGCACTTCCAGCAGGAGCAGGTGGTGTGGCAGGGCAATGGCGGGCGGGTCTATTTCTACCAGTCCGAGATTCCCTACGACCCGCCCACGCAGCCGCAGTGGACCAACGCGGCGGGCGGCCGCGGCTTCGCGTCTTACAAGGTGGCGGACTCGGTGACGCGCCACGAGGCCTGGGGCCTGGGCGTCTACAGCGTGTTCCTGAAGCCCGACGTGGTGCTGGACCGCGCCATCGAGGCGCCGGCCAAACCCGGCGTGCGCTTCCACAGCATGATCACCGTCTGCCTCGTCGACAAAGGCAGCATAGAGCGCGTCATCAACGATGCCGGCGAGCCGGCGCGCTGCAAGGGCGGCAGCAACACGGCGACGCTGAAGGCCTATCCGTGAGATGAGCCGCTGTCGGTCTCGTCCGACAGCGGCTTCAGCTTTCGTTACATCCGCGGCAGCAACGGCGGCCGCCAGACTGGGCGCTCCTCAACCTGGGAGATCCACCATGGGCCCGACCAAGATCATTGGCATCCTCCTGCTCGTGGCCGGCGCTGCCGCGCTGGCTTTGGGCAGCTTCAGCTACACCAAGGACACCACCGTCGTGAAGCTGGGCTCGCTGGAGGTCTCGGCCAAGGAGAAGGAACAGGTCAACCTGCCCGTGTGGCTGGGCGTGGGCGCCATTGCCGTGGGTGGGCTGCTGCTGGTCTTCGGGCGCCGCTAGGCCGCGGCCACGGCTCGTGCGGCCAGTTCCGGGATCAGCGCCGCGCGATACGCGGCCGTGCCGTGCAGGTCGCTGTTCAGCCCGTCGGGGCTGACCTTGACCGCCCGAGCCGCAGCCGGGCTCCAGTCGCGGTCCAGCGCCTGCTCCAGCGCCGCGCAGCGGAACACGCCCGGCCCCGCGCCGGTGACGGCCACGCGCACGCCGGCGTCGAAGCGGGCCACGAACACGCCCACCAGCGAGAAGCGCGACGCCGGCTGCTTGAACTTCTGCCAGCCGGCCGCCCTCGGCACCGGGAAGCTGACCGCGGTGATCAGTTCGCCGTCCTGCAGTGCCGTCGTGAACAGGCCCTGGAAGAAGTCGTCCGCGGCGATCGCGCGGCTGGCGGTGTGGATGGTGGCGCCCAGGCCCAGTGTGGCCGCGGGGTAGCAGGCGGCGGGGTCGTTGTTGGCCAGGCTGCCGCCCAGCGTGCCGGCGTTGCGCACCTGGCGGTCACCGATGTGGCCGGCCAGGTCGGCCAGCGCCGGCAGAGCCTGCCGGATGTCGGCGGAGGTGGCGACCGTGGCGTGCGTCGTCGCGGCGCCGAGGTGCACGGTCTTGCCATCCACCCTGATGCCCTGCAGTTCGGGCAGGCGGCGCACGTCCACGAGGCCGGCGGGTGCGGCCAGGCCCAGCTTGATGGCGCCCAGCAGCGACTGGCCCCCCGCCAGGAACTTGTCGTCAGCACCCAGGCGGGCGGCGGCGACGGAGGATGCGGCTTGGTAGTTCATCGTCGTCTCCTCACTTGATCGATTGCAGCGCGGTCCAGACCGTGCACGGCGTGGCGGGCATGGGCAGGTCCTTGACGCCAATGGCGTCGCAGATGGCGTTGATGACGGCGGCCGGCGAGCCGATGGCGCCGGCCTCGCCGCAGCCCTTCACACCCAGCGGGTTGTGGGTACAGGGCGTGCCCGGGGCGGTCTTCACGTTGAAGCTGGGCAAGTCGTCGGCGCGCGGCATCGCGTAGTCCATGTAGCTGCCGCTCAGCAGCTGGCCCGAGTCGGCGTCGTAGACGCCGTGCTCCAGCAGCGCCTGGCCTATGCCCTGGGCCAGCCCGCCATGCACCTGGCCCTCCACGATCATCGGATTGACGATGTTGCCGAAGTCGTCCACGGCGCTGAAGCGGTCAATGCGGACGACGCCGGTGCTGGGGTCCACCTCCACCTCGCAGACATAGCTGCCCGCCGGATAGGTGAAGTTGCTGGGGTCGTAGAAGGCGTTCTCGTTGAGCCCGGGCTCCAGCTTGTCGAGCGGGTAGTTGTGCGGCACATAGGCCGTCAGCGACACCTGGGCGAAGGGCACGGCGCGGTCGGTGCCGGCGATGCGGTACTCGCCGTTCCTGAACTCGATGTCGCCCTCGCCGGCCTCCAGCAGGTGGGCGGCGATCTTGCGGCCCTTGGCGATGACCTTGTCCACCGCCTTCACGATGGCCGTGCCGCCCACGGCCAGCGAGCGGCTGCCGTAGGTTCCCATGCCGAACAAGACCTTGCCGGTGTCGCCGTGCTGGATGTCGACGTCCTCCAGCGCGATGCCCAGCCGGTCGGCGACGACCTGCGCGAAGGTGGTCTCGTGGCCCTGGCCATGCGAATGGCTGCCGGTGAAGACGGTGACCTTGCCGGTGGGATGCACGCGCACCTCGCCGGCCTCGAACAGCCCGGCCCGCGCGCCCAGCGCACCGGCGACGTTGCTGGGCGCCAGGCCGCAGGCCTCGATGTAGGTCGAGTAGCCGATGCCGCGCAGCAGGCCCCGGGCCGCGCTGGCCGCCTTGCGCTCCGGATAGCCGGCGACGTCGGCGAGCTGCTGCACCTGGGTCAGCGTCGCGTCGTAGTCGCCGGTGTCATAGGTCAGGCCCACCGGCGTGGCATACGGAATCTCCTTGATGAAGTTGCGGCGGCGGATCTCGGCGGGGTCCAGCCCCAGCTCGTGCGCCGCGGTCTCCACGAGCCGCTCGACGACATAGGTCGCCTCCGGCCGACCCGCGCCGCGGTAGGCGTCCACCGGCGCGGTGTTGGTGAACACGCCGGTGACCTCGGCGTAGATCTTCGGCGTCTTGTACTGGCCGGCCAGCAGCGTCGCGTACAGGATGGTGGGCACGCAGGACGCGAAGGTGGACAGGTAGGCGCCCAGGTTGGCCGTCGTGTGCACGCGCATGGCCAGAAAGCGGCCGTCCTTGTCGGTGGCCAGTTCCGCCGTCGTCACGTGGTCGCGGCCGTGCGCGTCGCTGAGGAAGCTCTCGCTGCGTTCGGCCGTCCACTTGATGGGCCGGCCCAGCTGCTTGCTGGCCCAGACCAGCGCGGTCTCCTCGGCATACAGGAAGATCTTGGAGCCGAAGCCGCCGCCCACGTCGGGCGCCACGACGCGCAGCTTGTGCTCGGGGATGCCCAGCACGAAGGCGCACATCAGCAGGCGTTCGACATGCGGGTTCTGGTTGGCGACGTAGAGCGTGTAGTGGTCGTCGGCCGGGTTGTAGCTGGCGTTCGCGGCGCGCGGCTCGATGGCGTTGGGGATGAGACGGTTGTTGCGGAACTGCAGCCGCGTCACGTGCGCCGCGCCGGCAAGGGCGGCATCCGTTGCCGCCTTGTCGCCGCAGCCCCAGACGTAGCAGCGGTTGTCGGGCGCCTCGTCATGCACCGCGCCCGCATGGCCGGCGGCCGTGGCGGTGTCGGCGACGGCCGGCAGCTCCTCGACCTCCACCTCGACCAGCGCCGCCGCCGCCTTGGCCTGAGCCAGCGTCTCGGCAACGACCAGCGCCAGCGCATCGCCCACGTAGCGCACCTTGCCATCGGCCAGTATGGGGTGCTTGGGCTCCTTCATGGGCTGGCCATCGGTGCTGGTGATGAGCCAGCCGCAGGGCAGGCCGCCCACATCCCTGAAGTGCTGGCCGGTGTAGACGCCCAGCACGCCCTCCGCCGCCAGCGCCGCGGCCGTGTCCACGCGCTTCAGCCGCGCATGGGCATAGGTGCTGCGCACGAACACGCCATAAGTCTGGCGCGGCAGCACGATGTCGTCGGTGTACTGGCCGCGGCCGGTCAGGAAGCGCGCATCCTCGCGGCGCTTGACGGGCTGGCCGATGAAGCCTTCGGCGGGTGAGTTCATGTCAGGCCTCCATCGCGGTCTTGCCCGCCTGCACGGCGCGGACGATGTTCTGGTAGCCCGTGCAGCGGCACAGGTTGCCTTCAAGCCCCTCGCGGATGGCGGCCTCGCTGGCGCAGTCGTGGTGCTGCACCAGGTCGATGGCGCTCATGACCATGCCCGGCGTGCAGAAGCCGCACTGCAGGCCGTGGCACTCCTTGAACGCGGCCTGCATGGGGTGCAGACCACCGTCAGCGCCGGCCAGGCCCTCGATGGTGGTGATGGCAGCGCCGTCGGCCTGCACGGCCAGCAGGTTGCAGGCCTTCACGGCGCGACCGTTCAGGTGCACGGTGCAGGCGCCGCATTGCGCGGTGTCGCAGCCGACGTGGGTGCCCGTCAGGGCCAGGTCCTCGCGCAGCAGCTGCACCAGCAGGCGGTCGGCCTCGACCTCCCTGCTGACAGCGCGGCCGTTGACCACGAGCTGGATCTTGTGGCGCATCGCATGTCTCCTTCGTTGTGGGCGCATGCTCTGTCCGCTGCAAGGGCTTGTGATTGCCGATTACCCTTGTTGAAATTTCAGTTGGGGATGCATCGCCATGGACAACCTCGATCTCAGCGTGCTGCGCACGGCCGCCGGCTGGCGGGCCGAGTCGCGCGGCGTCGTGCTGGGCACTATCACGCGCACCTGGGGCTCGGCGCCGCGGCCGGTGGGTTCGCTGGTGGCGGTGCGTGACGACGGGCTGATCGCCGGCTCGGTGTCGGGCGGCTGCATCGAGGACGACCTGATCGCGCAGCTGCGCGCCGGCAGCCTCAAGCTCGCCGCACCGACGCCGCTGCGTTACGGCGTTGGGGCCGAGGAGGCGCGCCGCTTCGGCCTGCCCTGCGGCGGCACGCTGGAGCTGATGCTGGAGCCGCTGGGCCCACAGTCGGCCGTGGACGAGTTGCTGGCGCGGCTGACCCGTGGCGAGCGCGTGCGCCGCACGCTGGACCTGGCGACGGGTGCCGTCACGCTGGCCGACGCCGAGCCGGGCGCCGACACCCTGACGCTGAGCGACACCCGGCTCGTCACCCACCACGGCCCGCAATGGCGGCTGCTGGTCATAGGCGCCGGCCAGATGACCGACTACCTGGCGCAGATGGCGCTGGCGCTGGGCTATGGCGTGACGGTGTGCGACCCGCGCGAGGAGTACGCCGACGGCTTTGCCATCGCCGGTGTCACGCTGACGCGCGACATGCCGGACGATGTGGTCACCGCCTTCAGGCCCGACGGCGCGACCGCCATCGTGGCGCTCACGCACGACCCCAAGCTGGACGACCTTGCGCTGATGGAGGCGCTGAAGGGTGCCGCGTTCTACGTGGGCGCCATCGGCTCGCGCGTCAACCAGGCCAGGCGCCGCGCGCGGCTGGCCGAGCATTTCGACCTGACGGCCGAGCAGCTGGACCGACTGCACGGCCCCGTGGGCCTGGACATCGGCGCCCGCACGCCGCCGGAGATCGCGCTCAGCATCCTGGCCGAGATGACGGCGGTGCGCTACCGGGCCGGCGGCGCGCGGGCCGAGGCGGGTTGCAGCGTCTAAAGTGCTGCGCTTCTCCCTTGCCTGCCGCTGCCATGATCGAACTGCACTACTTCCCCAGCAACGCCAGCTTCGCGCCCCACATCCTGCTGGAGGAGATGGGCATCCCCTTCACGCTGCGCCAGGTGGACCGGGCCAACAACGAGCACAAGTCGGCGGCCTACCTGAAGCTCAACCCCAACGGCCTGATCCCGACGCTGGTGGACGGCGATCTCGTGGTCTACGAGACCGCGGCCATCCTGATGCACCTGGCAGACTGCCACCCGGCCGGCAATCTCAGGTTTGCGCCAGCGCCCGGCACGCCCGAGCGGGCGGAGTACTACAAATGGATGGTGTGGCTGACCAACACGCTGCAGGCCATGCTGATCCACTACTTCTACCCGGACCGCATGGCCAGCGACGGCGCCGAGGTGAAGGCCCGTGCCGAGGCCCACGTGGCGCCCATGCTGGACCAGATGGACGCCCACCTGGCCCGCCACGGCGGTGACTGGTTCCTGGGTCAGCAGTACACGGCGGTGGACCCGCTGGCCTTCATGCTGTGCCGCTGGACGCGCATGCAGGCCAACCCGGCCAAGACGCGGCCGGCGCTGGGGGCGTACCTGGCGCGCGTGCTGGCGCGGCCGGCGACGCAGCGGGTGGTGGCCAAGGAAAAGCTGCCTGACCCCGTCTACTGAGGCGCCCCGCACAGGCAATGCACCGCCGCCGCCCGCTCCCAGCGGCCCTGGGCCGACGCGGCGGCCAGCTCGCGCAGGGCGGTCAGTTCCTCGGTGAAGGCGGCCGGCAGCGCGTCCAGCCCCAGTGACTGCAGCAGCGACGGCGCCATCACGTCGGCCAGCGAGGCCAGCAGCCGCTCCTTGCGGCTGATGTCGCGCTCCACGTAGACCAGTGGCGGCCGGGCGCCGGCCTTCGCATCCAGCTTGGCCAGCTGCACGGCCGTCTGCACCGCATCGTCCAGGCTCCCCAACCGGTCGATCAGGCCGCGCTCCTTGGCCTGCGCGCCGGTCCACACGCGGCCCTGGGCGACGGCGTCGATCTGCTCGGGCGTGCGCTTGCGTGCCTGCGCGGCGAGCAGCTTGAAGCGGTCGTAGACGTTGTCTATGCCCGACTGCAGGACGGCCTTCAGCCGCGGGTCCAGCGCGCGGCGCGCGTCGTAGCCGCCGGCCAGCCAGGTGGTGGTGACGCCGCCGGTGCGCAGCGACAGCTTGTCCATCAGCCCCTCGCCCGTGGGCAGCATGCCGTACACGCCGATGCTGCCGGTCACCGTGCCTGCATCGGCGATGACGGCGTCGCTGCTGGTCGAGATCCAGTAGCCGCCCGAGGCCGCCACGTCGCCCATGGAGACGACCACCGGCTTGCCCGCCGCGCGCGTCAGCTCCAGCTCGCGGCGGATGATCTCGGACGCGAAGGCGCTGCCGCCCGGCGAGTTCACGCGCAGCACGACGGCCTTGATGGCGTCGTCCTCGCGGGCCTTGCGGATCAGCCGTGCGGTCGAGTCGCCGCCGATGCGGCCCGGGCCGGCCTCGCCGTCGGCGATCTCGCCCTCGGCCACGACGATGCCCACGCCGGGCTGCAGCGTGCTGGGCTGCGGTGCGGCCTTGATGTGCGCCAGGTAGCCGCCCAGCGACACCTGGCGGAAGGTCTTGGCCTGCTCGTCCTTGGCTCCCTTGGCGATCAGCAGCTCGCGCATCTGGTCGCGCGTGCGCAGGCCGTCCACCAGCTTGTGCCGCAGTGCCAGCTGGGCCGAGTCGCCCTTCACGGCGGCCAGACGCTGCGGCAGCTCCGCGATGTCCCTGGCGATGCTGCCGGCCTCCAGCTGGCGGGCGCTCTCGATGGCGCCCGTGAAGCCGCTCCACAGCTCGCCGTAGACCAGGCCGACCGACTCCTGGGTCGCCGGGCTGGGGCCGTTCTCGGTGTAGATCTCGACGGCGTTCTTGTACGTGCCGGCCTTCACCACGTGGGCCGTCACGCCCAGGCGGGCCAGCGCGTCCTTGTAGTAGGTGTTGAAGCGCCCGAAGCCCTCCAGCGCCACGCTGCCCATCGGGTGCAGGTAGACCTCGTCGGCCTGCGCGGCGAGGAAGTAGGCGCGCTGGCTGTAGCTGTCGGCATAGGCCAGCACGGGCTTGCCGCTCTTCTTGAAGCGCTGCAGCCCGGCGGCCACCTCGTGCAGGCTGGCCAGGCCGGCGCCGCGCAGCCCATCCAGGTCCAGCAGCAGCGCGTCGATGCGGTCGTCGGTGGCGGCCTGGTCCAGCACGGCCAGCACGTCGCGCAGCCGTGTCTGGCGCGCGGTGCTGCGGCCCTGCGCCTGGGCCATCAGCTGCTCGCGCGGGCTGCCGGAGAACTGTTCCACCAGGTTGCCGTTCAGGCTCAGCACCAGCGTGGTCTTGGGCGCCAGCGGCGCGGGGCCGCGTGTCAGCCAGGCCGTCACGACGATGACGATGAGCAGCAGCACGGCCAGGTTCATCAGCGCGCGCCGCGTGCCGTCCAGCAGCCACCAGGCCTTGGAGAACAGCCAGCCTATCTTGGAGAGCACGGACTTCATCGCGGGTTCCTGGGGTGGTTTCGCGTCGATTGTGTGCGCCCAGCGACTAGCATCCGTCGGTCACGGTGGAGGAGGAGAGAGCCCATGCTTGCCTGGCCCGGCTGGTTGAGTCGCCTGAACACGCATTTCCCGCTGCGCTATGCGAGCTGGATGCTGTGCGGCGGGCTGGCGCTGTTCTTCGCCATCCGCTGGACGGCCGGCCTGGCCGATGGCGTGCTCGTGCTGCTGTTCCTGGCGCTGACCCTGCTGGGCCTGCGCGACGTGCGCCAGACGCGCCACTCGATCCTGCGCAACTACCCCGTCATCGGCCACCTGCGCTTCCTGCTGGAGTTCATCAGGCCCGAGATCCGCCAGTACTTCCTGGAGGGCGACAACGACGCCGCGCCGTTCTCGCGCGCCCAGCGCTCCATCGTCTACCAGCGCGCCAAGGGCGACCCCGACCAGCGCCCCTTCGGCACGCAGCTGGACACCGGCGCGCGCGGCTATGAGTGGATCAACCACTCGCTGGCGCCGACGCACCTGAGCAGTCACGACTTCCGCATCACCATCGGTGCCGGCCGCGCCCAGCCTTACTCGGCCAGCGTGTTCAACATCTCGGCGATGAGCTTCGGCGCGCTCAGCGCCAATGCCATCCTGGCGCTGAACAAGGGTGCCAAGCAGGGCGGTTTCGCGCACGACACCGGCGAGGGCTCCATCAGCGTGCACCACCGCGTGCACGGCGGCGACCTGATCTGGGAGATCGGCTCGGGCTACTTCGGCTGCCGCAACGATGACGGCTCCTTCAGCGCCGAGAAGTTCGCCGCCGGTGCGCGCGACCCGCAGGTCAAGATGATCGAGCTCAAGCTCAGCCAGGGCGCCAAGCCGGGCCACGGCGGCGTGCTGCCCGGCCCCAAGGTCACGGCCGAAATCGCCGCCGCGCGCGGCGTGCCCGAGGGCGTGGCCTGCATCTCGCCGGCCCGCCACAGCGCGTTCTCCACGCCGGTGGAGATGATGAAGTTCATAGCCCAGCTGCGCGAGCTGTCGGGCGGCAAGCCCACCGGCTTCAAGCTGTGCATCGGCCACCCGTGGGAGTGGTTCGCCGTCTGCAAGGCCATGCTGGAGACCGGCATCACGCCGGACTTCATCGTCGTGGACGGCGCCGAGGGCGGCACCGGCGCAGCGCCGCTGGAGTTCACCAACTACGTCGGCGCGCCGCTGCAGGAGGGCCTGCTGCTGGTGCACAACACGCTGGTGGGGCTGGACCTGCGCGACAAGATCAAGATCGGCTGTGCCGGCAAGGTGACGACGGCCTTCGACATCGTGCGCCTGATGGCGCTGGGCGCCGACTGGTGCAACTCGGGCCGCGGCTTCATGTTCGCGCTGGGCTGCATCCAGGCCCAGGCCTGCCACACGGGCCACTGCCCCACCGGCGTGACGACGCAGGACCCGCACCGCCAGCGCGCCATCGTCGTGCCCGACAAGGCGCAGCGCGTCGCCAACTTCCACCAGGGCACGCTGAAGGCGCTGAAGGAGCTGGTGGAGGCCGCCGGCCTGTGCCACCCGCAGGAGATCACGGCCCAGCACATCGTGCACCGGCTGGACAAGCACGAGGTGCGGCTGCTGGCCAACCTGCTGCCCTTCGTGAAGCGCGGCGCGCTGCTGCAGGGCGACATGCCGCACAACACCTTCCGCATCTACTGGCCGCTGGCCAGCGCCCACAGCTTTGCGCCGCAGGGCGCCATCCAAGCCTCCCCCTGAGCCGGGTGGCAACCGCCAGATCGTGGGGGTTGAGGGCTACGAGTTAGGGGGATCGGGGCCGAAACGCGCACAATGCGCGACGCCATGCCCACCGTCTACCTGCTCCGCCTCGGCGAGACCGCGCTGCAACGCACGCGGTCGCAGCTGTTGCGTGCCGACGGCGTGGAGCTGGCCGGCAGCGGCGCCAACCTGAACGACGCGTTGCCGGAGATCCAGACGCTGGCGCCCGACATCGTCGCCAGCGACCTGCGCCTGGTTGACGCCCACGCCATGCGCGTAGCCCACGAGCTGGGGCGCCTGCCGGTGCGGCCCCAGCTGCTGCTGCTGACGCCCACGGCCGACGACCTGCAGCTGTTCGCCGCTTTGAGCGCCGGGGCCAACGCCTACCACGTGGATGACGGCAACGGCGCCGGCCTGGTCGAGGCGCTGGTGCGGCTGCACGAGCGTCGCTCCATGCTCAGCCCGCAACTGGCCCGTCAGGCGATGGCCGCCTTCGGCATCGAGCGCAGCCCGCTGGTGACGGCCCGCCAGGCCGCCGCCGCACTGGACGCGACCCCCGCCGGCCGCCAGATCGAGCAGGCCAGCCGCCACCTGCTGACGCTGCTGGCGCAGGGCCTGCTGCTGGCCGAGATCGCGACACTGTGGGCGCTGGATGTGGCCGAGATCGAGCGCCGCATCTGGCGCCTGGTGCGTCTGCTGCACGTGCGCTCCAGGGAGCTCTTGATTGCATGACGCGGCGGCGCGCTCGTAGCGCGCGGCCTCATCCGGCGACTCCCGCCGATCCGGCTTTGCCGGGCGGCCGTCAGGCCGTAGGGGGGGTGTCGATAAAGCTCTGCCGTTGCGACAGCTTGTCCATGTGGCGCGCCAGGTTGGGGTGGTTCTCGCGCCAGTGGATGTCCGGGAAGCGGAACTCCAGCCAGCCCAGGGCGCAGCCGACGGCGATGTCGGCCAGCGAGAAATGGTTGCCCGAGCACCAGGCCTTTTCGCCCAGGCCCTGGCTCATGGCCGCCAGCGACGCATGGACCTTGCTCAGCTGCCGGTCGGCCCAGGCGCTGCTGCGCTGTGCGTCGGTGCGGTGCGGCCAGTGGCGCTCCTGGCGGGCCAGGATGGCGGCGTCCATCATGCCGTCGGCCAGCGCCTCCCAGGTGCGCACCTCGCAGCGCTCGCGGCCGCGGTCCGGGATGAGCTTGCCGACCGGCGACAGCGTGTCCACGTACTCGACGATGACGCGCGAGTCGAACATCGCGCCGGTGATGGAGTCCTGCCCCTCCATGACCAGGCAGGGCACCTTGCCCAGCGGGTTGACCTTCAGGATGGCGTCGCTGCCCCAGACATCTTCGAGCACGAGCTGGAAATCGAGCTTCTTCTCGGCCATCACGATGCGCACCTTGCGCACGTAGGGGCTGGTGAG
>CBFGPX010000085.1:0-16241 GCA_965650725.1 uncultured Comamonadaceae bacterium
GCAGCGCGTCGGGCTGGATGCCGATCTCGCGCAGCTTCTGCACCGTGTGCTGCGTGGGCTTGGTCTTCAGCTCGCCGGCGGCGGCGATGTAGGGCACGTAGGTGAGGTGCAGGAAGGCGGTGTTCTGCGGGCCGGCCTTCAGGCTCATCTGCCGCACGGCTTCCAGGAAGGGCAGGGACTCGATGTCGCCCACCGTGCCGCCGATCTCGACGATGGCCACGTCCACCGCCTCGGGCGTGCCGTGACCGGCACCGCGGCGGATGAACTCCTGCATCTCGTTGGTGATGTGCGGGATCACCTGCACCGTCTTGCCGAGGTAGTCGCCGCGGCGCTCCTTCTCCAGCACCGACATGTAGATCTGGCCGGTGGTGAAGTTGTTGGCCTTCTTCATGCGCGTCGTGATGAAGCGCTCGTAGTGGCCCAGGTCCAGGTCGGTTTCGGCGCCGTCATCGGTGACGAAGACCTCGCCGTGCTGGAAGGGCGACATCGTGCCGGGGTCCACGTTGATGTACGGGTCCAGCTTGATCAGGGTGACTTTGAGGCCGCGCGATTCGAGGATGGCGGCCAGTGACGCCGACGCGATGCCCTTGCCCAAGGAGGACACCACACCGCCGGTGACGAAGACGTATTTGGTCATGTCTTGCAGCACGCCAGAACAGCATGCTGTGGTGGGAAATTGTGATTGTACGAGACCGGTCAGTGGGCCTTCAGCAACTCCAGCACCAAGTCTGCCGTCTCCTCAGGCTTCTCGAAGGGGTACAGATGCGAGCCGTCCATCCAGCGCCAGCGCTCGCCGGCCAGCTTCTTGGAGGCCGCCGCCCCCGCCTGGCGCAGTTCGGCCGAGCGCGTGCCGCCGACGAAGGCCACCGGGCACTGCGGCGGGCGCAGGCGCAGCAGCAGCGGCAGGTGGTGCGGCAGCGTGCGGTAGATGTGGGCCTCGACCTCGCGCGTGAAGCGCAGGCGCACCTGGCCGTCGGCCTCCTCGAAGCCGGCGGCGATGTAGTCGGCCAGCACGCGCGGGTCCCAGCGGGCGAACATCTTCTTGGCCGAGAAATGCTGGTGTACGGCCTCGCGGTCCGGCCAGACATGCCGGCGCTCGCGGGCGATCTTCGACGGGCCGTAGCGATGGATCAGCCCGGTCGTCTTGGCCGCGGCGACGGCGGCGGCCTTCCAGCCGGACACGACCGGCGAATCCAGCATCACCAGGCTGCTGACCCACTCGGGCCGTCGGCAGGCCGCCATCAGGCTCAGCATGCCGCCCAGCGAGTGGCCCACCAGCGCGACCTGGTCCTCGGGCTTCACCTCGTGCTCGATGAAATGCAGCAACTGGTCGCGCAGGCGGCGCCAGTCGCCGGTGACCGGGAAGCGCGGGTCGTGGCCGAAGCGGTCCAGCGCCTCGACGCGCCAGCCGGCCGCGCGCCAGCGCTCGAACAGCACGCGATAGCAGCCGGCCGGGTAGCTGTTGGCGTGCGAGAAGACGAGGACCTTCTCGCTCATGCCTGGGCCAGCTTCTTCAGCTTGTAGAGCGCCTCCAGCGCCTCGCGCGGCGACAGCACGTCGGGGTCGATGCCGTCCAGCGCCGCGACCAGCGCGCTCGGTTCCGGCAGCGGCGGCGGTGCCGGTGGGGCGGCGAAGAGGTCGAACTGGTCGTCGCCTGCGTTGGACCGCGCCTCCAGCGCCTCCAGCGTCGCGCGCGCCTGGCGCACCAGGCTCGCCGGCATGCCGGCCAGCTTGGCGACCTGCACACCGTAGCTGCGGCTGGCCGGGCCGGCCTGCAGCTCGTGCAGGAAGACGATGTCCTCGCCGCTCTCGACGGCCGACACGTGCCAGTTCTGCGCCATCGAGTGCTTGGCCGGGAATTCGGTCAGCTCGAAGTAGTGTGTCGCGAACAGCGTGAACGCGCGCGTCTTGTCGTGCAGGTGGGTGGCGATGGCACTCGCCAGTGCGAGGCCGTCGAAGGTGGAGGTGCCGCGGCCGATCTCGTCCATCAGCACCAGCGACTGGTCGGTCGCCGAGTGCAGGATGGCCGCGCCCTCGGTCATCTCCAGCATGAAGGTGGACTGCGCATTGGCCAGGTCGTCGGCCGCGCCGATGCGGGTGTGGATGGCGTCCATAGGTCCGAGGCGGCAGCTCGTCGCCGGCACGTAGGAGCCTATTGATCCCAGCAGCGCGATCAGCGCGACCTGGCGCATGAAGGTGCTCTTGCCGCCCATGTTGGGGCCGGTGATGACCAGCATGCGCGTGCGTGCGTCCAGCCGGCAGTCGTTGGGCATGAACTCGGCGCCACCGGTTTCGGCCAGGCGCGCCTGCACGACCGGGTGACGACCGGCCTCGATCTCCAGGCACGGCTGCGACACGAACTCCGGCCGGCACCAGTTCAGCGTGATCGCACGCTCGGCCAGTGCGGCGAGTGCGTCGAGACCAGCGAGCGTTCGGCCCAGCGCGGTCAGCGGCGCGAGGCGGGTCAGCAGCGCGTCGATGACCTGCTCGTACAGCAGCTTCTCGCGGGCCAGCGCCCGCTCGTTGGCGGACAGCGCCTTGTCCTCGAAGGCCTTCAGCTCAGGCGTGATGTAGCGCTCGGCGTTCTTCAGCGTCTGGCGGCGCTGGTAGTCCATCGGCACCTTGTCGACCTGACCCTGCGTCACCTCGATGTAGAAACCGTGCACGCGGTTGAACTGCACGCGCAGGTTGGCGATGCCGGTGCGGGCGCGTTCGCGCGTCTCCAGGTCCAGCAGGAAGCCGTCGCAGTTCTGCTGGATGCCGCGCAACTCGTCCAGGTCGGCGTCGAAGCCGTCGGCGATGACGCCGCCGTCGCGCGGCAGCAGCGCCGGTTCGGCGGCGATGGCGCGTTCCAGCAGTTCAAGGATGTCGGCCGGCGGGTTCAGCGATGCATCGCGCAATGCGGCCGGCGTGGCGGCGCGCAAGGCGGGCAGCGCCTGCAGCGTCGCGCGGATGCCCGTCAGCTCGCGTGGCCGCACCTGGCGCAGCGCGATGCGGGCCGAGATGCGCTCCACGTCGCTGACCGACTTCAGCGCATCGCGCAGCGGCTCGAAACCTTCGGCCTGCAGCGCCGCGATGGCGTCGTGGCGTGCGATGGCTTCGCCGCGCTCGCGCTTGGGATGCAGCAACCACTGGCGCAGCATGCGGCTGCCCATGCCGGTCTTGCAGGTGTCGATCAGCGAGAAGAGGGTGGGGCTGTTTTCTCCGCGCAGCGTCTGCACGAGTTCCAGGTTGCGCTGAGTGGCGGGCGGCAGGTCCATCAGCTCGCTCGCCCGCTGCACGCGCAGCGAGCGCACATGGGCCAGCGCGCGTCCCTGCGTGTGTTCGGCAAACGCCAGCAGCGCGCTGCCGGCCGCATGGGCCAGCGTCAGCTCATGGGCGTTGAAGCCTTGCAGATTGGCCACGCCCAGCTGTTCGCACAGCTTGCGCTGGCCGAGGGCGCCGTCGAACTGCCAGCCGGGCCGGTTCGTGACGGGGAAGCGTGCGCGCATGACACCCGCGGGCTGGGCCTCGCGGTTGACCAGGATCTCGGCCGGCATCAACCGCGCCAGCCAGGCCGGCAGCTCCACGTCGCTGCATTCGGCGAGACCAATCTCACCTTGGGTCAGCGACAGCCAGGCCAGGCCATGGCGGCGCCCGTGGCCGGAGACCGACAGCAGCACCGCGTCCTGCTTGTCGGCCAGCAGCTCGGTGTCGGTGATGGTCCCGGGTGTGACGACCCGCACCACCTTGCGCTCCACCGGCCCCTTGCTCGCACCGACCTCGCCCACCTGCTCGGCAATCGCCACGGCCTCGCCCAGCTTGATCAGCTTGGCGAGATAGCTTTCCAGCGAATGCACCGGCACGCCGGCCATGACGACGGGCTGGCCGGCACTCTGGCCGCGCGTCGTGATCGTGATGTCCAGCAGCGCATTGCACTTGCGCGCGTCGTCGTAGAAGACCTCGTAGAAGTCGCCCATCCGGTACAGCAGCAGCGTGTCCGGGAAGTCGGCTTTCAGGCCCAGGTACTGGGCCATCATGGGCGTGTGCGCGCTGAAGTCAGCGGTCTGGGTCATCGGCGTCGGGCAAATAGCAAAGCCCCCCGGCGGAGGGCTTCTTCAGATGGGGCGCCAGTTTAAGCGGCGGTGATCTCGGTCCCCGGGGAGAGCGGGATGCCACAAACGCGCAAGGCCCGCGATGGCGGGCCTTGGGTGCGGGTCAGGAGACCCGGGCATGTCAACCGGCCTGCATGCCGGTTGTTCGACGCCTTGCTCAGTCTTCCGACTTGAACACCAGCTTGACTTCGTGCGTCTGGGCGGCGCCGGTGCCTTCGAACTTCCACTGGCTCAGCGCGTCGATGGCGGCGCGGTCGAACACGCGCTTCGGCTCGGCTTCGACGACTTCCACGTTGGACACCTTGCCGTCGCCAGCGATGCTCATCTTGGCGCGCACGCTGCCGGAATTGATGTTCTTCTTGACCGCTTCGTTGGGGTACTCCGGCGGCACCTTCTTCAGGACCTTGACGTCAGCCTGGGCCAGGGTGGCAGAAGCAGCGAGAGCGATAGCGAGGGCGGTGCGAACGAACATCTGGATCTTTCGGTCTGTTTGAACTGAGAGGGTTGGAGGCGGCGGCTTGCCGTCTGACGGGGCGCATTCTGGCCAGTCCTCCCCCCTTGGGTAAGGGGGAGCGCCGTGCATAAGTCACGTCAACGAATGCGGGTTAGCCCTGATCTCCCACTGGTGCCAACTTGTTCACGCCCCAAAAGCAGCAAAGCCCTCGCGAGGAGGGCTTTGCATGCGGCCGAGGCGGTGTCAGACCGGGGCGTCGCCGCCGGCCTCGTCCTTCTTGATGCGCACGGGGCCGCGCTTCTTGGGGGCAGGCGCGGAGGCGGGGGCGGCTTCAGGCGCCGCGGCGGCAGGCGCGCCGGCATCTTCCTCCTTGATGACACGCGAGTAGGGCGCCAGCATCTGCACCAACTGGGCGTAGATCTTGGGGTTGCCGGCCACGACTTCGCGCTGGTGCAGGTAGTCGGCCTCGCCGGTGAAGTTGCCGATCAGGCCGCCGGCTTCGGAGACGATCAGCGAGCCGGCCGCCACGTCCCAGGGCTGCAGGCCGGTCTCGAAGAAGGCGTCGTAGTAGCCGGCGGCCACGTAGCAGAGGTCCAGCGCCGCGGCGCCCGGGCGGCGCAGGCCGGCGCAATGCTGCATGACCTCCTCGAACATCTTCACGTAGCGCTTGAAGTTGTCGCCGCGGCGGAACGGGAAGCCGGTGCCGATCAGCGCGTCGCTCATGCGGGTGCGCTTGGACACGCGCAGGCGCTTGTCGTTCAGGAAGGCGCCGCGGCCCTTGGTGGCGTAGAACAGGTCGTTGCGGGTCGGGTCGTAGACGACGGCCTGCTCGACCTTGCCGCGGAACGCCAGCGCGATGGACACGCAATACACGGGCAGGCCGTGGATGAAGTTGGTGGTGCCGTCCAGCGGATCGATGATCCAGACATACTCGGAATGCTTGGCGCCATGGGCGCGACCGGACTCTTCGGCCAGGATGCCGTGGTCGGGGTAAGCGCCCAGCAGCGTCTCGATGATCACCCCTTCACAGGCGTGGTCGACCTCGGTGACGAAGTCGTTCGGGCTCTTGGTGTTGATGCGCAGAGCTTCGAGGTCCAGCGATGCGCGGTTGATGATGGCGCCGGCTGCACGTGCCGCCTTGATGGCGACATTGAGCATGGGATGTAGAGACGTTTGCAACATGCGTGGCACTCGCTGGGTAGAAGGGGCTGACAGGAGGAAAGAGCGTCGGGCGGCGGCAGACCTCGCCCGGATAATCGCGCGATTCTAGCTTCAGCCCCCTGGTTAACCCGTGGAATCCACACGCTTCGTGCTCATCAACACCAGCCATGCCGGCAATGTCGGTGCGACGGCGCGGGCGATGAAGGTGATGGGGTTTGCCGACCTCGTGCTGGTGGCGCCGCGCTTCCCCGACGTGCTGTGCCACGAGGAGGCCGTCGCCATGGCCAGCGGCGCCGCCGACATCCTGGCGCGTGCCCGCGTCGTGCCCACGCTGGCCGAAGCGCTCGACGGCGTGGACTTCGCCTGCGCCACCGCGATGACGCCGCGCGACTTCGGCCCGCCCACGCACGAGCCACGTCCGCTGTTCGCCCAACTGGCCGCTCACGAGAGTGCACCGCGCCTGGCGCTGGTGTTCGGCTCCGAGCGCTACGGCATGGCCAACGAGGACGTCTACCGCTGCCATGCGGTGCTGAGCATCCCCACGCACCCCGACTACGGCTCGCTGAACCTGGCCCAGGCCGTGCAGTTGCTGGCCTATGACCTGCGCCAGGCCCTAGGCGGTTTCGCCGTGCAGCCGCGCACGTCCGACCCCGAACTCGCCGATGCCCGTGCCGTGCAGGGACTGCTGGAGCACCTGCAGGCCGCGCTGACCGACATCGGCTACCTGGACCCGGCCGCACCGAGAAAGCTGATGCCGCGGCTGAACCAGTTGTTCAACCGCGCCAGCCTGACGAACGAGGAGGTCCACATCCTGCGCGGCATCGCACGTCAGATGAGCAAGACCGCAAGCCGCACGGGCTCTTGACCCGCCACCTACACTGGACCGCCCTTTCCAGCCCGCAGCCCCATGTTCCAGCGCCTGCGCGAAGACATCGCCCTGATCCTCGAACGCGATCCCGCCGCCCGCTCGGCCTGGGAGGTGCTGACCTGTTACCCGGGCCTGCACGCGCTGGTGTTCCACCGCCGCGCGAACTGGTTCTGGACGCACGGCTTCAAGTGGCTGGGGCGCTGGATCTCGCACTGGGGCCGCTTTTTCACCGGCATCGAGATCCACCCGGGCGCCAAGATCGGCCGCAAGGTCTTCATCGATCACGGCATGGGCATCGTCATCGGCGAGATGGCCGAGATCGGCGAGGGCTGCACCATTTACCAGGGCGTGACGCTGGGCGGCACCTCGCTGGTGAAGGGCGCCAAGCGTCACCCGACGCTGGGCCCGGGCGTCATCGTCGGCGCCAACGCCAGCGTGCTGGGCGGCTTCACGGTGGGTGCGGGCGCGCGCATCGGCTCGGGCGCGGTCGTCACCAAGCCGGTGCCGGCCGGTGCCACGGCCGTGGGCAACCCGGCCCGCATCATCGAGGCCGCCAGCGAGCAGGCCCGCGAGGCCGCAGCCGCCAAGATGGGCTTCTCGGCCTATGGCGTGACCCAGGGCGACGATCCGGTCGCGATGGCCATGCGCGGCCTCATCGACAGCGCCTCCGGCCATGAGCACCAGATCGCGCTGCTGTGGAGCGCCGTGTGCAAGCTGTCCACGCAGCAGGGTCGCCCCATCGGCGACTGCGTGCCCGACGACGCCCAGCGCGACGAGCAGTTCGACGCGGCCGAGATGAACCGGCTGGTCAAGTAGAGGCTGTGGCGGCTCGCGCGGGCCGCAACAAATGAAGCAATCGGCTGCGGCCCGTGAAACCGGGCTGATACCGCGGCTGGTGACAGTGACTCCTGTGCAGAACGTCGAGGTGGAGAGGGCTCTGCCGGCGTTCGATTCACAGGAGCTCACGCGATGATGACGATTGACGAAGGCATTGAGACCATTGGGGGCGAAACCTGGTCGGTGATGACCGCGGACGGCGACGACAGCAACGACTACTTCGAGGCGACGGCCGAGTACCTGCTGCAGGGTGTCGGTGAATGGCCCTGGACCGACGTCCCGATCGCGGCCTGGTGGATCGAGGCGCCCTGGGTCATCCATGCCAAGGGCGGCAACGACACCATCATTGCCGGCGACGAAGGCGATGTGGTCTACGGCGGCGAGGGGGATGACGTGCTCAAGGGGCTGGATGGCGAGGACCATCTGCTCGGCGAGTCCGGCGACGACCAGATCCACGGGGGGGCCATGGGCGACTGGCTCAACGGCGGCTCCGGCAACGACAAGCTCTATGGCGGCGATGGCAATGACGACATCGACGGTGCCGACAACGACGACCTGATCTACGGCGAGGCCGGCAACGACAGCATGCGCGGCGGCGGCGGCAACGACTGGCTGGACGGCGGCTCCGGCAGCAACCAGATGGCCGGCCAGTCGGGCGACGACGGCTACATCGTCCGCGACGCGCTGAACGACCTGGTCATAGAAAAGGTCGGCGAGGGCCATGACACGGTCCACATGCTGACCGGCAGCTACACGCTGGCCGATCAGGTAGAGGTCTTGCGCGTGCATTCCGGCTGGAGCGGCGCCGTCACGATGAACGGCAACGGCCAGGCCAACGAACTCTACGGCGGCAGCAAGGCCGACAGGCTGTACGGCAACAGTGGAGATGACTGTCTGTACGGCGGTGCCGGCAACGACACGCTGAGTGGCGGTGAAGGCGACGACTACCTCGATGGCGATCTCGGCGCCGACACGCTGACCGGCGGCAACGGCAACGACACCTACGTGGTCGATGCCAGCGCCGACCTCATCGTCGAAGCGGTCAACGGCGGCATCGACACGGTTGACTCGCTGCTGTCGGACACCACCCTGGCCGGCAACGTGGAGAACCTGCGCCTCATCGCCAGCGGCCAGGCCGATGCAACCGGCAACGCGCTGGCCAACGAGATCGCCGGCAACAACCACGCCAACGTCATCGAAGGCCTGGGCGGCAACGACACCGTCCATGCACACGGCGGCGACGACTGGGTCTACGGCGGCGAGGGCGGCGACCACATCGACGGCGGTATCGGCAACGACCGCCTGTACGGCGAGGCCGGCAACGACAAGCTCTACGGCTCGCTGGGCGTGGACTACCTCTGGGGTGGTGCCGGCAACGACATCGTCAGCGGTGGCAGCGAGGGCGACCTGCTGAACGGCGACGACGGCAACGACATCATGCAGGGCGACGCCGGCAACGACTTCGTCAACGGCGGCGCCGGTGCCGACTACCTGAATGGCGGTGACGGCAACGACCAGATCAACGGCGGCGCCGGCAACGATCTGCTGGTGGGCGGCGCGGGCAACGACGTCTTCAAGTACGGCAGCCTGTCCGATTCCAGCGCCACGCTGTGGGACTCCATCAGCGATTTCCTGCAGGGCGCGGACAAGATCGACCTGTCGGCCATCGACGCCGACACGACGGTGGCGGGCAACCAGGCCTTCCACTTCACCGGCAGCCGCCCGTTCTTCACGTCCGCGGGCGACCTGTGGATCGTGTCGGCCCAGGGCGAGACCCAGCTCTATGGCGACGTCAACGGCGATGGCCTTGAGGACTTCCGCATCGACGTGGCCTACAGCGGCCTGGGCGCCGCCGACTTCGTGCTCTGACCAACACGCACCCGCGTCCGGCGCGGGCGTCGCGCACAATCGCGGGCTTACGAGTCTTGCGAGCTGCCGACGCCCGTGCCTTTCTCATTGCGCTCCGGCCTGAGACGCCTGCTGATCGGCCTGGCCCTGACGGGTGCGGGCGGCGGCTTGCATGCCGCGCCGGAGCCGCGCCACGAGCGCCTGGCCGATATCGCCTTCCAGCACGTCACGCAGGACCAGGGGCTGCCCAACGCCATCGCGACAACGCTGGCCGAGGACGGGCGGGGCTTTCTGTGGATAGGCAGCCCGGGCGGACTGTCGCGCTGGGACGGCTACCGCTTCCGTGTCTACCAAGCCGATCCGCAGCGCGACGGCGCGCTGCCGGACAACTACGTGCAGGCGCTGCACGGCGACCCCAGCGGCCGGCTGTGGGTGGGCACCACGTCGGCCGGCCTGCTGCGCCACGACCCGGCGACGGACCGTTTCGTGCGCTACCCGGTGGGCGGCGATACCGGGCTCAGTCATGTCAGCGTGCGCCAGATGCAGGACGACGGTGTCGGTGGGCTGTGGATCGTCACCGACGGCGGACTGGACCGGCTGGACCCGGCCAACGGCCATATCCAGCACGCCAGCCGCGGTTGGGCGGCGGCTGCCGGTATGCAGGTGCGCGTGTTGCTGCGCGACCGCCGCGGTGCGCTGTGGCTGGGCAGTGCGGCCGGCCTGTTCCGGCGCGAGCCCGGCCGCGTGGGGCTGGTGGCCGTGCCGCTGCGCGGCGGCACGACTGTGCAGCCCGAGGTGTTGCGCCAGGACAGCGCGGGCCGCATCTGGGTGGGCAGCCTGCAGCACGGCGTGTTCGTGCTGCCCGACGAGGGCCGGGGCCCGGCGCAACCGGTGCGCGAGCATGCCATGCCCGACGGCCAGGACGTGCTGCGCGACAGCCAGATCGCCGGCATGGTCGAGGTGCAACCGGGCGAGATGTGGATCGCGACGCAGGCCCAAGGCCTGGTGGCCGTGAACCTGGACCAGGCGGACACGCGCCGCATCCGCCACGTGCCGGCCTGGCCCATGAGCCTGGCCGACAACGCGCTGCGCGCGCTGTACCGGGACCGGGCCGGCCTGGTCTGGGTGGCCACGAACCGTGGCCTGAGCCGCCACGACCCGCGCCAGAGCGGCGTGCTGTCGCGCTTCGGCGTGACGCCCGACGGCGGCGATGCGCTGGACGCGCGCTTCGTCAGCACCGAGATCAGCTGGATAGAGCCGCGCCCCGACGGAGGCCTGTGGCTGGGCACGCACAAGAGTGGCGTGGACATCCTGGCCGCCGGCGGCCAGCGCGTGGGCGCGCTGCGGCCCGACGCGACCCGGCCCGACGCCGCGCTGCCGGCCGACATCGTGCTGGCCATGGCGTCCGCGCCGGATGGCAGCGTCTTCATCGGCACCAAGCGCGGCCTCTACCGTGCCGACGCGGCAGGGCGGCGCGTCGCGCGCGTGTCGCTGCCGGGTCGCGACCCCGCCGCGTCGGTGTGGGCACTGCTGGCCGATGGCGATGATCTGTGGGTGGGCGGTCAGGCCGACGGCCTGTGGCGGCTGGACCTGCGCTCGGGCCGTGGCGAGGCCGTCACGCTGGCCGCGCCTGGCCTCAGCGACCAGCGCGTGACCGTGCTCGCCCGGAGCACGCGCGAACCCGGCGTGCTGTGGGTGGGCACGCGCCACGGCCTGAACCGCATCGCGCTGACGTCGCGCCAGGTCACGCAGTGGCTGCCGGGGCCGGTGCAGGCCGGCACGCTGTCGGCCGGTTTCATCACGGCGCTGCTGACCGACGAGCGCGGCCGGCTGTGGGTGGGCAGCTATGGCGGTGGCATCGACGTGCTGCCGGCGCCGGCGCAGGGCGGCGCACCCCGGCGCCTGGGCTTGGCCGAAGGCCTGCCGGACAGCACGGTGAACGCCTTGCTGCAGGACCTGCGGGGCCGCGTCTGGGCCAGCACCGACAACGGCCTGGCGCGCATCGATGCGGCCAGCCTGGCGGTGACCGCGCTGCGCCGCGCCGAGGGCGTGGTGTTCCCGACTTATTGGACCGGCTCGGCCGCGCGCACCGCGCGCGGCGAACTGCTGTTCGGCGGAGCGGGCGGCATGACCGTGGTGCTGCCGGAGAAGCTGCAGAGCTGGAGCTACCGGCCGACGGTGCTGGTCACCGACCTGAAGCTGGGCGGCGAGACGGTGTCACTGGACCCGGCCGGCCCAGGGCTGACCTTGCGCCCCGAGGCCAACAGCATCGCCGTGGAGTTCTCGTCGACCGACTTCTCTGCGCCCGAGCGCAACCGCTTCGCCCACAAGCTGGAAGGCTATGACGCCGACTGGGTGGCCAGCGACGCGTCGCGTCGCCTGGCGGCCTATGCCAACCTGCCGCCGGGCGAGTACCGGCTGCGGCTGCGCGCCTCCAACCGCGACGGCCTGTGGAGCGAGCGCGAGCAGGTGCTGCCGCTGCGCGTGCTGCCGGCCTGGCACCAGACCTGGTGGTTCCGCGCCGGCCTGGCGCTGGGGCTGGGCCTGCTGCTGCTGACGGCCGTGCGGCTGCGCACGCGGCTGCTGCGCCATCGACAACGCGAGCTGGAGGACAAGGTGCGCCAGCGCACTGCCGAGCTGGAGGCGCTGCACCGCACGCTGGAGCAGAAGTCGGCCGAGCTGCAGATGAGCAGCGTGACCGACCCGCTGACCGGCCTGCACAATCGTCGCTTCCTGGCCGAGCACATCGAGCAGGACCTGGCCGCCAGCCTGCGCCGTGCGCAGGAAACGCTCGCAGCCGGCGGTCAGCCGCTGGATACGGACAGCGTGTTCCTGCTGCTGGACGTGGATGCCTTCAAGCGCATCAACGATCGCTACGGCCATGCGGCCGGCGACGCGGTGCTGGTGCAGTTCGGAGCGCGGTTGCGTTCGGTGCTGCGCGAGTCCGACTACCTGGTGCGCTGGGGCGGCGAGGAGTTTCTGGCCGTGGCCCGGGACACCGACCGTGCGCGTGCCGAGGAACTGGCCGAGCGCATGCGGGTGGTCATCGCGGGCTCGCCCTTCACGCTTGACGACGGTGGCGAGATCGACGTGAACTGCTCCATCGGTTTCGCATGCATGCCGTTCGAGCCGGAACGGCCCCAGGCGCGCAACTGGCAGCAGGTCGTCAAGCTGGCCGACGTGGGCCTCTATGCGGCCAAGCGCTCGGGCCGCAATGCCTGGGTGGGCGTCCACACGGCACTCGGCCGTGCGGCGCTGGGCCGCCAGGTGGTGGGCGGCTTCGGCATCAGCAGCAACCGGCCGCTGGACGATGTCGCCGCCGCCATGGGCTCGCCGGCCGAACCCGGTGCGGTCATCGACTAGGGCGCAGGGCGCTCTTGGGCCGGAAGGCCTTGCAGACTTCGTCGCGCGTTTCGAGGTAGGGCCCGCCGATCAGGTCGATGCAGTAGGGCACGGCGGCGAAGATGCCGCTGGCCTTCTCGTGGCCGGCCAGTGTTTCGGCGATCGCCTTGGGCTGGCCGGGCAGGTTGATGATGAGCGCCTGGCCACGGATGACGGCGACCTGTCGAGACAGGATGGCGGTGGGCACGAAGTGCAGCGAAATCTGGCGCATCTGTTCGCCGAAACCGGGCATCTCGCGGTCGGCCACCGCCAGCGTGGCTTCGGGCGTCACGTCACGCGGCGCGGGGCCGGTGCCGCCGGTGGTCAGCACCAGGTGGCAGTGCTCGGTGTCGACCAGTTCAACCAGCGCCGCCGAGATGCCGGCCTGCTCGTCGGGGATCAGGCGCGGCACGAACTCGACGGGGTTCAGCAGCGCGCCGGCCAACCAGTCCTTCAGCGCCGGCAGGCCCTTGTCTTCGTAGACGCCGCTGGACGCGCGGTCGCTGATGGAAACGATGCCGATGCGGACGGGATCACTCATCGCTCGCCGCGGCTTCGGACGCCTTGATGAACTGGAACAGCTCGCGGAAGGCGCGACCGCTGCGCTTCTCGGGCACGTTGGCGGCGTCCTTGCGCGCGGCGCGCACGAGGTTGCGCAGCTGCTGGATGTCCACGCTCTGGTGCTCGGCGAGGAACTCCTGCAGCGCGTCGTCGCTGGCCAGCAGGCGTTCGCGCCAGCGCTCGGACTGGTGCAGCTTCAGGCTGTCCTGCGCATGGCCCAGCTTGAAGGCGGCGACCGCCTCGCGGATGGGCTCGGGGTCGACCTTGCGCATCAGCTTGCCGATGTACTGCATCTGGCGGCGCTTGCCCTCGAAGTTGGTGATCTTCTTGGCGGCCTTCAGGGCGTCGTACAGGATCTCGGGCAGCGCCAGTGGCTCCCAGCGGCTCTCGGGCAGGGCCAGCAGGTCGTCGCCCAGCTTTTGCAGCGCGGTCATGTCGCGCTTCATCTGGGACTTGCTGGGGCGGTCGAAGTCGTCGTCGTCTTCGAATTCAGGAGTGTTGTCTTGCATCGGTGGCCGTCTACAGGCGAGGCCTATGATTGTCGCCCACTCGATTTGCCTCGAATTCATGTCCCAAGCCCAAGACGGTTTCGCCTACAGCCCCGAGCAGTTCCAGCAGTGGATTGAGGACGCTCTGTCAGAGGCGAAGAAGCTGGGCGCCAGCGATGCCGGCGCCGAGGTGTCGGAGGGCTGCGGCCTGTCGGTGTCGGCACGGCTGGGCCAGCTGGAGAACGTGGAGCGCAACCGCGACAAGTCGCTGGGCATCTCGGTCTACCTTGGCCAGCGGCGCGGCAATGCCAGCACCTCGGACTTCTCGGCGCAGGCCATCCGCGACACGGTGCGTGCGGCCTACGACATCGCGCGCTTCACGGCCGAGGACGAGTTCGCCGGCCTGCCCGACGAAGCGGACCTGGCCCTGGATGCGGCCCAGCGGCCGGAGCTGGACCTGTTCCATCCCTGGGCCATCGATGCCGCGCAGGCCGCCGAGATCGCGCTGCGCTGCGAGGCCGCGGCGCTGGGGGTCGACAAGCGCATCACCAACAGCGAGGGCGCGGCGGTGTCGGCGCAGCAGTCGCACTTCTGGATGGGCAATACGCGCGGCTTCCGCGGCGGCTATGCCAGCTCGCGCCATTCGATCTCGGTGGCTCCCATCGCCGGCCGCGGCAACGACATGCAGCGCGACGCCTGGTACAGCTCCATGCGCGATGCGGCCGACCTGGCGTCTGCCGAGGCGGTGGGCCGCTATGCGTCGGAGCGTGCGCTGTCGCGCCTGAAGGCCCGCAAGGTCGCGACGGCCGAGGTGCCGGTGCTGTTCGAGAGCACGGTGGCCATCGGCCTGCTGGGCGCGCTGGTGCAGGCCACCAGCGGCGGTGCGCTGTACCGCCGCACCAGCTTCCTGCTGGACAGCCTGGGCCAGCCCGTCGTGGCCTCGCACATCGACATCGCCGAGGACCCGCACGTGAAGAAGGGCAAGGGCAGTTCGCCGTTCGACGACGAGGGCGTCGTCACGCGAGCCCGCTCGGTGGTGCAGGGCGGCGTGCTGCAGGGCTATTTCCTGTCCAGCTACTCGGCGCGCAAGCTGGGCATGCAGACCACCGGCCACGCCGGCGGCTCGCACAACCTGCGCATGAGCAGCCGGGCCACCGCGCCCGGCGACGACCTCGCGACGATGATCCGCCGTCTGGGGCGTGGCCTGCTGGTCACCGAGCTGATGGGGCAGGGTGTGAACTACGTGACCGGCGATTACTCGCGCGGCGCCAGCGGCTACTGGGTGGAGAACGGCGAGATCGCCTTCCCGGTCCACGAGGTGACCATCGCCGGCAACCTGAAGGACATGCTGCAGAACATCGTCGGCATCGGCTCCGACGAGTACAGCATGGGCACCAAGACGGTGGGCTCGGTGCTGGTCACGGGCATGAAGCTGGCGGGTAACTGACACCGTTGCGCACGGGTAAGCACGGGTCCGGCGCGGCCCGGCGCGCTTCCTAGAATCGGCCGGCTTTTTCACAACAGACCGATCACAGGAGACCCTCATGGAACGCCGTTCCTTCGTCCGCCAGGCCGGCCTCGCCGGCGTGCTGGCCGCCGGTGCCGCCCCGGCCATCGTGCAAGCCCAGGCGCAGGTGCGCTGGCGCCTCGCGTCGAGCTTCCCGAAGTCGTTGGACACCATCTTCGGCGCGGCCGACGTGTTCGCGAAGAAGGTCTCCGAGATGACCGGCGGCAAGTTCCAGGTCTCGGTGCACGCGGGCGGCGAGATCGTGCCCGCGCTGCAGGTCGTCGATGCGGTGCAGGCCGGCACGGTCGAGATCGCGCACACCGCGCCCTACTACTTCTTCGGCAAGGACGAGACCTTTGCGCTGGGCTGCGCCATCCCCTTCGGGCTGAACAGCCGCCAGATGACGGCCTGGATGGTGGAGGGCAATGGCCTGAAGCTGATGCGTGACTTCTATCGCAACTACAACATCATCAGCTTCCCCGGCGGCAACACCGGCGCGCAGATGGGTGGCTGGTACCGCAAGGAGATCAAGAGCGTCGCCGACATGAAGGGCCTGAAGATCCGCATCGGCGGCTTCGCCGGCCGCGTGGTCGAGCGCATGGGCGCGGTGCCGCAGCAGATTGCCGGCGGCGAGATCTACTCCGCGCTGGAGAAGGGCACCATCGACGCCGCCGAGTGGGTGGGCCCCTACGACGACCAGAAGCTGGGCTTCAACAAGGTCGCGCCCAACTACTACTACCCCGGCTGGTGGGAAGGCGGCCCGCAGCTGGACTTCTTCATCAACACCAAGGCCTATGACTCGCTCTCAAACGAGTACAAGGCCGTCGTCGAGGCCGCGTCGGCGCTGGCCCACGTCGAGATGCAGGCGCGCTATGACGCCAAGAACCCTCAGGCGCTGAAGCAGCTGGTGGGCTCGGGCACCAAGCTGTTCCGCTTCCCCAAGGACGTCATGGAGGCCGCCTTCAAGGAGTCCATGGCCATCTACGCCGAGCTGTCGGCCAAGAACCCGAACTGGAAGAAGGTCTACGAGGACTACGCCAGC
>CBFGPX010000086.1:0-16199 GCA_965650725.1 uncultured Comamonadaceae bacterium
GGCCGCATGACCAGAGCTATGGCGGCATCAGCCCCTTTGCCAAGGACTACTCGCGCATCGTGCACGCCAGCGCCTTCCGGCGGCTGCAGGGCAAGACGCAACTGATCCCGGCGGGCGAGAACGAGGTCTTCCGCACCCGGCTGACGCACTCGCTGGAGGTGTCTGACATCGCCTCACGCATCGCTTCGCAGCTGAACCACCGGCAGGGCGTGGCGCTGGGCGCCTACCGGATCGACACGCACATCGTGGCCTGCGCCAGCCTGCTGCACGACCTGGGCCACCCGCCCTTCGGTCACTCGGGCGAGGAGGTGCTGAACGAGCGCATGCGCGACTACGGCGGCTTCGAGGGCAACGCGCAGACGCTGCGCATCGTCACCTGCCTGGAGAACCGGCTGGGCCTGATCGAGGACCGCGAGGCCGCCGAATTCGCGATCGGCCAGGCCGAGGCCGCGCCGCGCGGCATGAACCTCACGGTGGGTACGCTGGCCGCCGTGCTGAAGTACCCCTTCCGGCTCGACAGCCCGGGCCGCAAGGCGAGTCGCCATCCGCTGCCCGGCAAGGGCATCTATGCCGAGGAGATGCCGGTACTGCATGCGCTGCAGGCGCTGGGCCTGGGCGTCGGGGTGGAGCGGCGCACGCTGGAATGCCAGATCATGGATTTCGCCGACGACATTGCGTACTCGGCCTATGACCTCGAAGACACGCTGGAAGCCGGCATCGTCACGCCGCTGGACCTGGTGGCACCGGACGACGAGTTGCTGGCCGCCATTCTCGGCGAGGAGGGCGTGCGCGCCGCGCTCGGCCCGCTGGCGGCCGATGTGCACCGCGCCAACGCGCTGATCGTCGAAGCGCTGACCCAGGTGTTCGACAGCCTGTTCGACCTGGGCGACGCCTATCCGCAGATCCAGGTCGACAGCGTCGACGGCAACCGTGCCCGCCACATCTTCGTGGCCCGCACCTACCTGGAATCCGTCATGCACGCACGCCACCCCATGGTGCGGCGCCAGTTCCTGGAGGCGCTGATCGAGCGCCACATCGGCGCCGTCGACGTCGAGGTGGATGCCGCCGCGCCGCACTTCTCGCGGCTGCGCGTGGACGCCGCGAGCCGGCTGCGCATCGAGTGCCTGAAGGCCTTCAACTACCACCGGGTCATCAACTCGCGGCGGCTGAAGATGTACCACTACCGCAGCCGCAAGATCGTCGGCGAGCTGTTCGACACGCTGTTCGGCAACGCCATGGAGCGCGATGCCAAGGTCCGCGGCCTGCTGCTGCCCGACCCGCAGCGCGAGCGCCTGCGCGCGCTGCCGCGCGGCCCTGCCGGCGAGCGCGAGGCCGCGCGGCTGGTGGCGGACCACCTGTCCTCGCTGACCGACTCCGAGGCGTTGCGGCTGCACGCGCAGCTGACCTCGGGCCAATCCGCGACCTTCAACGCCTATTGGCGCTGACGCCCACCGGCGCGGCTACTTCGCCCCGGCAGCGCTGCTGCCGTCCAGCCGGATCACCCGCCGCGAGCGGCTCTCGGTATCGTCCAGCGACTCGCTGATGAGCCGGTTGTGCTGGGCCCAGTCCTCCGCGCTGCGGATGATGCTGGGCTTGATCAGCACCACCAGCTCGCGCTTGCGGCCGCTGTTGGCGCGGTTGCCGAACAGCACGGACGTCAGCGGATTGCTGTCCGCGCCCGGCAGGCCCGAGCCGCGCCGCGAAGCCTCCATCTGCATCAGCCCGCCGATGGCCACGATGTGGCCGTCGGGGATGCGCACCACCGTGTCGGTCTCGTTGACGCTGGCGCTGGCCAACGGCAGGCGGAAGTTTCCGACCTCGCCCAGATCCACCTGCTTGACCTTCTCGGTCACGTTGGACACCGAGGGGTGGATGTGCAGCGTGATCATGTCGGCCGCGTCGATCTGCGGCGTCACGTCCAGCGCGATGCCGCTGAAGAACGGCGTCAGCGTCAGCGTCGGGATCTGGTTGGTCGTGCCGTTGTTGCCGTTGTTGGTCGTGTTGTTGGTGTTGCTGCCGCTGATGCCGGTGATGAAGTAGTCGTCGGTGCCGACCTTCAGCACGGCCTTCTGGTTGTTCAGCGTCGCGATGCGCGGGCTGGACAGGATCTGCGTGTCGCCGTGGCTCTCGATGAAGCTCAGCAGCGCCTGGAAGCCGCCGCGCGCCAGCGCCAGGCCGAAGGTGCCGCCGCCGGCCGAGGGCAGGGGGATGAGGTCGGGCCAGGCCGGGCTTTGCGTGCCGCTGGACAGCGTGGGCAGGCCGCGGGTGTTGCTGACCAGCGGGTTGATGATGCTGTTGACGCCGCTGGGCAGGGACGGGTTCGCGCTGGTCTGGCCGATGGCGCCGCGGTCGCCGATGCGCGACCAGTCGATGCCGCTCTGGTAGCCCTCGCGCAGTTCCACCTCGACGATCTTGGCCTCCAGCATGACCTGGCGCTCCACGGCAACGCGCGTGGCCTTCAACCAGGCCTCCACATGGCGCAGCTCCTCGGGCATGGCCCGCACGGCCACCGTGCCAGTCTGCGGGCTGGCGATGACGGTGCGGCCCTCGCCACCGCCCACCAGCGCGCGCAGCGCCGTGGTCGTCTCGCCCCAGAAGTCGGCGCGCACCTGCGTGCTGAGCTGGCTGCTCTCCTGCTGCATCACCGTGTTGGCCGTGCCGCCACCGGTGGTGTTGGCGGCGTTGCCGCCGCTGCCGGGGGCGCTGACCGGCGCCGCGCCGGAGCTGACGCGCACCTCGCTGCGACCGCTGCGCTGGTGGGCCAGCGCGTTGATGGTGAAAACGCGCGTCTGCAGCGTGGGCGGGAACACGGTGATGCGGCGGCCGTCGATGGCGTAGTCGAAGCCGTAGACCTCGCGGATCGCGTCCAGCGACTCGCGCAGCGTGACGCCCTTCAGCGTGACCGACAGCGTGCCCGCCACGCTGGGGTGGACCAGCATGCTGTAGCGCGTGTCGCTGACCAGGGACAGGAACACGTCGCGAGCCTGCGCGCCATTGACGATGAGGTCGAAGCGCGGCTCGGGCGGCAGCGCGGGGGGCGGGGCCGGCACCGGGGCGGGCTGGGCCGTCGGGGCTGATGCGGCGGCCGTCGGCGGGGTGGCGCGCTGCGCCTGCAGTTCCTCGCGCAGCGCCTGGCTGGGCTGGGCCACGCGCAGAGGCTTGTCGGCACAGCCGGCCAGCACGGTGGCGATGGCGCTCAGCAGCAGAACGCGCGAAGCCGGATGGACGGGAGCCTTCATGGCTACTTCTCCTTGGATTTCTTGGCGGCCGTGGCGGGCGGGCGCTTCTCGACACCGCCGTACAGCGGCTCGCGGCGGACCTGGCCGCCCTCGCGCAGCCACACGGCCTGCTCGGTGATGCGTTCGATGCGGGCGCCATCGAGCAGCTCGCCCACGGCATGGCGGCGACCGCGCTGCACGACGTAGGCACGGCCGTTGGCAAACACGACATGGCGGATGGTGTTGTCGGCCACGTCGGCATCGGGGGCGGAGGCCGCCGATGCCGCCGCCAGCGCACTGCGCAGCGCCGGCGGCCAGGCGGTCGGGTCGCGGCCCGTCTCCTGAGCCTGGGCGGCCAGCACAGCAGACAGCAGCAGGGCGGCGAGGATTCTCATGGCTGCACCTTCAGCATGAACAGCTGCACCCGCACGCGCGGCGGCTCACTGCCGGCATTCAGATGCAGCTCGCCCCAGCGCAGGCCGGGCAGTTCGCGCTCCAGCACCTGCAGATAGCGCCGCACGTCGTGGTAGCCGCCCTGCACCTGCAACTCCACGCCCTGCCAGACGATGCCGGGCACCACGGGCAGGGCAGGGCGCGGGGCGGCATCCGCGCCAGCCGTCTCCTCAAGCAGCGTGAGCCGCTCCAGCATCAGCCCGGGCTGCTGTGCCAGCAGGCGTTGCAGCACCACGGACAGGCCTTCGCCGGCGCCGGTCGAGCCGGCCTCGCGCAGCGCGTCGTCCAGCCGCTGGCGTTCGGCGCGGGCCGCGTCCAGCCGGCGGAGCAGCGGGCCGCTGGCGTCGTCGTTGTTGTTGCGGCTGGCCGCCACGTACTGCTCGCGCAGCTGCGTGAGCTCCGAGGCCTGCTGGGCCTGGGCATCGGCGCGCAGCTTCTGGCGCGCGGCCAGCGGCGTCAGCACCAGCGTGTCGAACAGCAGGGCCAGCACGGCCACGATGCTGACGAACAGGATGGCACGCTCGCGCAGGCTGAGTGCATCGATGCGCTGGGCCTGGCGCTGCCAGGCCGACAGCAGGGGCGCAAAGCGGCGGCGCAGCAGCGCGATGTCGAGCGGTGTCTGCACCTTCATCGGGGCGCTCCCGGGATGGCACTGGCCGCCAGGGCCGGCGCGCTGACGACGCGAAAGCCCCACACCGGCACTCGCGCGCTGGCCAGCCTGTCCGCGCCTTCAAGCAACGGTCGGCCCTGGCTCTCGCCGCCCGTGGCACCGACGCGCTCCACGCGCAGCGCGGACAGCTGCTGGCCGGCCAGCAGCGGATGGTCCGCCAGCTGGCCCAGCCACGGACGCAGCGGCGCGGTGTTCAAGGTGCCGCCCAGCAGCTCCAGGCGGCCCGGGGTGTAGCGCATGTCGCTGAGCCAGGCCGAGTCGGGCAGCGTGCGGGCGACCAGGGCCAGCAGGTCGGAATGCTGCCGGCCGGCACGGGCGCCGCCGTCGCTGCCCAGCGCACGCAGCAGCACGGCGCGGTCGCCGTTGCCGGTTTCCAGTGCCTGCAGCTGCGTCTGCAGCGCCGAGGCGTCCTGCGGCGCCGGCAGATTGGCGCGTGCCACGAGCAGTTGCTGGCGCTCGGTCGCGTAGCGCGCCAGCAGGGCCTGGTGCTGCACGTCGGCGGCGCGGTCGCTCTGCTGCAGCCACAGCGCGGTGGCGATGCCGCCCACCACCAGCAGCAGCGTCGCCTGCAGCAGCGTCAGCGCCGAGAAATAGCGCCTGGGTGCCAGCAGGATGGGCGTGAGGAGGTTGATCTGCTGGGCCATCAGCAGCGCCCGCCCGGCCGCCCGAAGGGCGCTGGCAGCCCCGTGGGGCGCTGAACCCGCACAGCAAACGCCCGGTGGGCGATTCCTGGCTGGTGAAGAACCGCGCCTCTGGCGCGGTGCGGCCTGCAAGGCGTCGAACGAAGTGAGCGTGGGGGCATCACAGTTTGCGTGTCTCCGTGCGCAGGGCCGCGCCCAGCAGGGGGATGCAGGCCGCCAGCGCCTGGGCCGCGTCGCCCTCGGGGGCCGGTGCGTCGGGCACAAAGGCGGCCAGCGGGTTCAGCGCCACGGTGCGCAGGCCCAGTTCGCGCTGGACCAGCGAGGCGACCTCGGGCCCGTGCTGGGCGGTGATCACGTACAGCCGCGCCAGCGGCAGCTCGGGCCAGCTGCGCTCCCAGACGTCGATGGAGCGCTGCAGCTCGACGACCAGGGGCGATTCCTGGCTGCCGCCACCGTCGAAGCTGCCGCCAGGCTGGTACTCGAAACCCAGCGGCAGGTCGGCCGCGGCGGCTTCCCCGGTGTCGCCGCGGGCGCGAGCCAGCAGCTTGGGGTCGCCTTCCAGGCGGCGCGTGTAGAACAGCTCGTCCCCTGCGCCCACCACCAGGATGCAGTGCTGCGCGTCGATGAAGACGGCCGCGCAGGCCCGCGCGGACAGGTCGTCGAGCCGCGCCTGGCGGCACAGCAGGTTGCGCAGCGCCGTCTCCCAGATGTCGACGACGGCGATCTGCTCGGTGATGCCCGAGGCAGCGCCGATCAGCGCCTGGATGGCGCCGTTGCGCGCCGCGACCACGAACAGCTGGCGTGCGCTTGCGTTGCCGGGCCGGTCCACGTCGCCGCCCACGTGCAGGACGTCCAGCGTCAGCTCGGCGGCGTCCACGTCCACCATCTCCTTGATCTGCCAGCGAGCGGCGGACTTCAGCTCCTGCGGTGGCACATTGGGCGTGTCGACCTTGAGGATCTGGTACTCGGCCGGGTCCAGCAGCGCGATGGCCTCACCGGCGTGGATGGGTCTTGCGTCGGGCAGCAGACCCCAGCGCAGCAACCGGGCCGGGGTGTCGCCGGGTTCACCGTCGGTCAGCACGAAGGCGTGCTGGTGACCGGCGCGGCGCAACACCAGGCGGTGGCCGCTGCGGCGGGGAGACCAGGGCCAGCGCATGTCAGTAGTTCTCCCGCTGGTAGAGCACGCCATCCGCGCCGCGGTAGAGGCCCCAGGTCGCGCGCGCGGCGGGGTCGGCCAGCGTACCGCCGCACCAGCCGGCGCGCAGCGCGGTCAGGCCCGCGCCTGCGGTGGCGGCCTTGGCGGGCGTCCAGTTGGTGGCCGTCTTCAGGCAGGACGCGTCGGCAGGCGGCGTGGCCGTGTCGAGCGCGATGGCGACGTCGTAGGTGGCACGGCTGCTGCCCGGCGCTGCCAGCGCGAGCGTGCCCACGCCCGCCGCGACCGTGGTGGCGGTGCCGACCATGGCCGCATTCGCCGCCGTCACGTTGCGCAGGTTGCCGAAGCTGAGGTTGGCGGCGCTGATGCGGGTGCAGGAATCCAAGGCGTTGGTGGTGTAGGCGGTGCCGTTCCAGTACTGGGCCGCAAGCGGCAGGTTGAGCGTGCGGCTGGCGGCGCCCATCGCATTCTGTAGCCGCAGCCTGCCATGGCGCAGAGGGATTGCACCCCCCACCTTCACGCTGTCGAGGCCGTTGGCGGGGCTGTCGGTGTCGAGGTCGGGCGTGAGCATGCCCACGCCGTCGGGGTCCACCGGCGCGATGCCGAAGGCGGCGTTGGCGAAGGGGCCGTCCGGCGCTGCCGCGCGCAGGCCGCGTGCGCGCAGCGTGACGTTGGCGACGCCCGCCGCCCAGCCGCCGGTGGTGGTGTCCAGCCCCAGCCGGCCGTTGCCGGTCTTGAACATCGTGCTGCCGTCTATGCCCGCGAGCTTGAAATTGGCGGCGTTGGCCAGGACCAGCCGGGCGAAGGCGCCCGTGTAGTTGGCCGTGGTGCCGCCGGCGGCGTTCTGCGCGGTCAGCGTGAAGCCGAGCCGGAAGTACTCGTCCAGGTAGGTGAAGTTGGATGCCATGGTGCAGGAGGCGTCCACGCGGTGTGTGACGCTGCCGTTGCTGAGCGCGAAGCCGGCCGGCGTGAAGCGGCCCACGCGGGTGTTCTGTTGGCCGGCGGCGTTGAAGACCAGCGCGTCCAGCGCGATGCCCGAGCCGAGGTAGCTGCCGACGACGGCGCTGGTATTGAGCTGGAAGCTGCCGACCTCGGAATAGCTGAGGGTGGTGGCCGTGGCGGCGCCGGCGCTGAAGCCGCTGACGACGTTGTTGGCCAAGGTGCCGGAGGCGCCACCGGACGGCGTCACGGAGCCGGCCGCCAGCGTCAGCGCCACGCTGCTGTTGAAGCCCGCCGTCACGCCGCCGGCCGAGACCTGGGCCAGCGTCACGTTGGCGTCGGGCACGCCGTCGTTGTTGGCGTCGGCGCCGCCGGCCCAGCGGTAGGCGGTGACGGTGGCGGAGAAGGGCGCGCCGGCCTTGGCGAAGACAGCGTCCGTCGCGGTGCTGCCGTTGGGGTTGGCGGTGGCGCCGGCCGCCAGGCCGGTGACGGCCAGCGTGAAGGGGCGCACGGTCAGGTCGCTGCTGCTGCCGCTGACCGTCGTGGCGGCATAGGCCAGTGAGTCGTCGTCCAGGTTGAACGCGTACCTGCCGATGTTGGCGGTGGCGAGGTTGAAGCTCGCGACACCGGCCGTGAAGTTCAGCGCCAGGTTGTTGCCGGCCGGGCGCGCGGCGGGCACCGTCAGCGCGGGGCTGGCGACGCTGGGCGCCGTCCAGCTGCCGCCGCTGTCGGCACGCCAGAGCTTGAGGTTGCGGCTGCCGCTGTAGTCGGTGGCGATGCCGCAGTTGCCGGTCGAGGGGTCCTTCTTGTAGAGACGCACGCGCAGGTCATGGCTGCGCCCGGCGACGGCGATGAAGCTGCCGCCGACGAGGTTGCCGACGTCCTCGTCCCACACAAAGGCGTTGTCGCGGTAGTTGATGGACGCCGAGGTGCTGCTGGTGCTGCTCACCGCGCTGTCCACGGCGGTCACTGTCAGGTTTTGCGCCAGGCTGTGCGAAAGCCTCAGCTTGACCACACCGGCGTCTCCCGCGGCGAAGGTGTAGCTGGCCAGGCCGCTGTTCGCGGCACCGGGCACCAGGCTGCCCGACGGCGCCGGCCCGCTGCCGACGCTCCAGTCACCATCGCCCGTGGTCGTGCTGAGGTTGACGGTGCCGGTGTAGTTCGTCAGCGTGTTGCCGCCGCTGTCCCTGGCGGTGATGGTGAGCGTCTGCGGCGTGCAGGTGGACGCGCTGCCCGTGCCGCCGATCGTGAAGCCGGCAATGGCCGGCGCCGGGCAGGCGCGCGAGCGCGCCAGCTGCGTGGTGATGGCGCTGCCGTTCAGCACGCCGCTGTAGACCTGCAGCTCGTCGATGTGGCCATTGAAGTGGAAGCTGCTGTTCTGGCCCTCGCTGGAGCTGGCCGACTCGCCGCCCAGGGTGCTGCCGCCGGTGCCGGCCACCCAATTGCCGCTGTAGGCCGAGCTGGCGCTGGCCAGCAGCGTGCCGCTGCTGTTGTAGATCTGCGTCTGCACCTGCTTGGCGGTGGTGTCGACGAGCGCGGCGAGGTAGTACCAGGTGTTGGCCGCGATGACGGGGGCGCTGTCCAGGCAGAAGGTGCCTGCGTTGCAATTGGCATTGCTGGCGCCGCTGCTGCCGGTGGAGCTGACCGCGCCGCTGGCGTTCATGTTGCGGTTGAACAGTCGCAGCGAGGCGCTGCCGGCGTCGCCCAGGCTGAGCGCCCAGCCGTTCTGGTTGTCGTCGTTGGCGAAGATGCGCTGGTTGGCCTGCGCCGGCACCGGGCTGCGTATCCAGGCCAGCAGCGTGAAGCTGCCGGTCAGCGACGGAAAGCCGCCGGGTAGCTGGACATAGGTGTGGCTGGCCGTCGCGGCCGGCGTCGTGCGGTTGAAGTGGCCGTAGCCGCAGCTGCCGTTGCTGGTGTTGCCATAGGCCGGCGAACCGCTGGCCGTGGTGGCGACGGGCGTGCTGCCCGACGCCGTGGCCGACCGCGCGTGGTAAGCGTTGCCGCTGGCATCCCTGACCTCGGCGGCCGTGCCGTTCCAGGCCGTGGTCTCGTCCATGCGGTAGTCGGCCAGCAGGCTGGTCACGCCGCTGCAGGCCGGCGGCATGGCGTAGGTGGAGTTGTTGACGACGCAGCTGTTGCCGCAGCTGGCGCCGCAGCACACGCTGTGGATGCTGCTCTGGTAGCCCAGCGTGATGCTGGCGCTGGCGGTGGAACGCACGCAGGCCTGCGCGACCGCGGCCTGCGCGAGGCCGATGCTGCCGCTGGAGCTCTGCAGTGCGCCCACCACGGTGGCCGCATAGCCCACGGCGACATTGCCCGTGCCGCCGGTCAGCGTGCCGCCGAGGCGCGACTCCTGGCCCAGCGTGACCGTGCCGGTCGTGCTGAGGTTGCCGTTCACGCGCGACTGGAAGCCCAGCGTGACCGCCCCGGCACCGGCGGCCACATTGCCGGAGACGGTGGCCTTCTGGATCACGGCGATGCTGCCCGAGCCGGTCACGTTGCCGCTGACCGTGCCGTTCTCGCTGATGGTGATGCTGCCGCTGCCGCCGGAGACGTTGCCGGTGATGCTGCCGTTCTGTCCGGTCGTGATGCTGCCGCTGCCGCTGGCGGTCAGGTTGCCGGTGACGGAGCTCAGGTAGCCCAGCGAGAGGTCGCCGCTGGTGGTGGTGACGTTGCCGACGATGCTGACGTTGCCGCCGCCCGCGTCGTTGACCGCATTGGCCGTGATGTTGGCCTTGATCCTGGCCTGGTAGCCCAGCGTCAGTGTGCCGTTGACGATCAGCGTCAGGTCGCCGGCCGCCCCGCCCCAGTTGATCTGCGCGTTGTCGGTGCCGAAGTTGCCGTTGATCGTGACGGTGGCCGGCTTGGGGCTGCTGACCGTGACCGTGTCGTTGTAGCCCAGGTTGCCGCCGGCACAGGTGTAGTCGCTGCCGCTGCGGGTGCAGCCGGGCGGCATGTTGCCCGGCAGGTCGTAGGCCACCGCCGCCGCCAGCGTGGGCGCGGCCAGGCACAGCAGGGCGAGGAGGTGGGGCAGCCGGCGTGTCATGGCGGGAGCGTGGCGCTGGAGACCAGGCTGCGCGTCAGCTGCCGCTCGGCATAGGCGGGCTCCGTCGTCGCGGCGTTGGGGCAGGTGTTGCTGGCGGCGATGTTGCAGGCCGTGGCGACCAGCGTGTAGAAGGCATGCGTCTGGCCGTCGTCGGTGACCGTGCCGTTGACGGGCGTGCGCGTGCAGCCGACCGTGACGGTGAAGCCGCTCAGCTGGTCGGGCAGCGTGAAGCTGCGCGCGGCGAAGCAGGCCGGCTGCACGCCGCCGCGCAGGATCTGGTGGCTGCCCCATTCCAGCCCGGCGAACGCCGCCTGGTAGGCCCGGGCCGCGGCCAGCTCGCCGGCCGCACCCAGCTGCTGGCGCTGGCTCAGGGACGCCAGCGCCGTGCCCAGCGCGGCCAGCACCACGAGGATGAACAGCATGGACATCATCGTGAAGCCGCGGGTGTTGTTCATGGAAGGTTGTCGATGTGAACCGTTTGGTACAGCGACACGGTCTCGTTGTTGACGCCCAGCTGCAGCCGCAGCGTGACCAGCGCGTAGCGCGAGGCGATGGCCAGCGTGTCGTAGCTGAAGGCGCAGGCCTTCACATGCCGGGCCAGCACGGCAGCGCTGCCGCCGCTGGGCGGGTCCTGCTGCACGGCGTTGAAGCCGTAGCCGCTGTGGCGGGTCAGCGTCTCGCTGCCGCTGTCGCAGCGGTAGGTGACGGGCGGCTCGATGGCGTAGACGCGGTAGGGCGGCGCCTGCAGCGCATTGGGCAGCGCGGCGCCGGAGAGGCTGACGCTGCCGACGCTGCCGGCCGCGTTGGACGCGACGCGCACGTTGGCCTGCGTGTAGGCGTCGGCGTCGGGCACGCCGTTGCCCAGGTTGTACCAGGCCAGGCGCTGGTTGCCGCTGCTCAGGCGCAGCGCGGGGCCGACGATGTCGAAGCCGGCGTCCGCGGTGCCGAACAGCAGCGGATCGCCCGTGTCCACGGCGTAGCGCGCAGCGCCGCTGAAGGGGATCAGCTCCAGGCTGTTGCCGCTGATGCGGGCGCTGTTGGGCAGCGCCGCGGCCAGGTCGCGCGCAATGCGGCGCAGCGCCGTGTCGGCCTCGTCGGTGAGCTGGGCTCGTGCGCTGCTGGAGAAGTAGGCGGTGGTGGCCGGTGCGATGAACAGGGCCACGATGCCCACGACGACGCCGGTGATCATGATCACCAGCACCGCTTCGATGAGCGTGAAACCTCGCTGGCGACACTTGGATTCGCCAGCGAGGTTTGGCAAGCCGGCTTGCCGGCGCGCCAAGCCTCGGTCAGAACGGCGCCGTCGGTGCATAGCGGGTGCGCCAGCCCTGCAGCGCCAGGCTGCTGGCGTCGGGGCCGGTGACGGTGACGGTGATCTGCAGCGCGTCGCCGCTGCCGGTGCTCAGCGAGTCCAGCGCTGCGGCGGCCACGGCCACGCTGGCCGAGTAGCCGGACAGGCCGGTGACCGCCGTGTTGCCGAGGTCGCGGATGCCGGTCATGGAGAAACCGGCGTAGTCGTTGACGTTGTCGAAATGGGTGGGGCCGTAGCGTGTCTCGCTGCCCTCGGGGCCCATGGCCTCCGCAAGCGAGGCGCAAGTACCGGTCGTGACGTTGGCATCGTCCGGGTCGCAGGTGGTGAAGGGCATCAGCTGCACCTCGCGCAGCAGCGACTCCGCGATGGCCAACTGCTGGCGGCGGATCATGGGGTCGGCGCTGGCCAGCGTGGCGGTGGTGAACACGCGCAGCATGGCCGCCAGCGCAATGCCGACGACCACGACGAACAGCAGCAGCTCGATCAGCGTGAGGCCCTGGGCCCGGCGGGGGAGGTGCATGCGCTTCATGCTAGCCCAGGGGTGCTTGCCGCAAGGTGTCAAGGAAGCGGGTGGATCAGGCCCGTGTCGGCCTCGACGCGGTAGGCCTGGCTGTAGTTGCCCGAGGCCACCGTGACGGTCAGGCTGGCGGCCGTGCTGGTGGCCACGGCGCCGCCGTTGCCGCTGTTGAAGGTGACGCTGCGGCTGCCGCCCTCGGCGATGCAGGGCGACTCGGTGGCGGGGCAGGGCAGGCTGCCGAGGCTGGCGCCGCCGTTGCCGCCATAGGCCCAGCTGACGCCGGTGCCGGTGAAGGTGGCCACGATGGGCCGGCGCTGCTGCAGCGCCAGCCGCAGCATGGCCTGGTGGCGCGCCATCAGGTCGTCGCCAAACGAGCGCAGCCGCCACAGCGTCGTGTCCAGCACCTTGGGCAGGGCGAACACCGCCAGGGCGGCTGTGATCACGATGACGAGGATGAGCTCGATCAAGGTGAAGCCACGCGCGATGCGTGGCGCATGCGGCATCAGATGCCGGTGGCCGTGAAATTGGCCGTCTTGCTGTTGGCGGTCACCACGCAGTCGGTCTTGGTGGCATCCACGCCGATGGGGTCTGAGGTGATGACGTAGCCGCTGGGCAGGCCACCTTGCAGCGAGGTGGCGACGTCGGTGCAGTTCGCCACCGCATTGCCCTTGCTTGAGTTGGCCTTGCGACTGGCGTAGTTGATGGCGGACGCGGAGCTCAGCGCGCCGGCCACACCGTTGACGGCCGCCTGCTTGGCGTCGTCGTCCACGTTGACGAACTTGGGCAGGGCCACGGCGGCCAGCACGCCCAGGATGACGATGACCATCACCAGCTCGATGAGCGTGAAGCCGGCTTGCTGAGACTTGTTCATGTTGCAGTCCTTGGCGCGCGTGAGCACCTTTGAGCGGAAGTGCAACAACTATCGGCCAGCCCTGGGTTCACGGGAAGTGAATTGCGCACGCCACGCAACACCCGCCCCTTCGACGGGCTGCAAAGCGTTGCAGGCTTCACAAGCTTTCAGCGGCCCATGGCGGCCTGGCCCAGGTTCCACAGGGGCAGGAACACGCCCAGCGCCAGCACCAGCACCAGCGCACCGATGATGGCCAGCAGGATGGGCTCGATGGCGGCGGACAGGCCCTTGATGGCGTAGTCGGTCTCGCGCTCGTACATCTGCGCGATCTCGGTCATCAGCGTGTCCAGCTCGCCGGTCTCCTCGCCCACGGCAATCATCTGCAGCACGATGGGCGTGAACACGCCGGTGGCGGTGGCGCAGCGGGAGATGCTTTCGCCGCGCTCCACGCCGTCGCGCATCTGCTCGATGCGGGCGCCGATGTAGGCGTTGTCCACGGTCTGCGCGACGACGGTCATGGCCTGGCTGATGGGGACGCCCGAACTGCTGGCCAGCGCGAAGCTGCGCGCGAAGCGGGCCAGCGTGGCCTTCAACACGATGTCGCCGGCGATGGGCAGGCGCAGCTTGAAGCGGTCCCAGGCATAGCGGCCGCCGGGCGTGGCTACCCAGTGGCGCCAGCTCAGCACGGCGGCTATGCCGCCGGCCAGCATCAGCGGCCACCACTTCACCGTCCAGGCCGAGAAGCCCAGCAGGATGCGGGTCATCAGCGGCAGCTCGGTCTTGAAGTGCGCGAAGACATCGGCGAACTTGGGCAGCACGAAGAGGTTGATGACGACCAGCGCGATGGCCATCGCGATGATGACCATGAAGGGGTAGCGCAGTGCCTGCTTGATGCGGGCGCGGATGTCCAGCTCGAACTCCAGGTGCTCGGACAGGCGCTGGAACACCTCGGTCAGCTTGCCGGTCAGCTCGCCCACGCGGGTCATCGCGACGTAGAACGCGCTGAAGACCTTGGGGTGGCGCGCGAAGGCCGTGGCCAGCTCGCGGCCCTGGTCCAGGCTGGCGCGCACGTCCTGCAGCAGGCTGACGACGCCGGGATGGCTGGTGGAGGCCTCCAGCCCGGCCAGCGCGCGCAGGATGGGCACGCCGGCCTTCTGCAGCGTGTAGAACTGGCGGGTCAGCACCAGCGCGTCTTCCTGGGTGATGGGGCGGGCCAGCAGCGCCTGCAGCCAGCCGTCGCCGCCCGTGACGCTGACCGCCTCGGCCGTGGGCTCGATGCTGACCGGTACGACGCCACCGGCCATCAGCTGGGCGGCGACGGCGTCGCTGCTGGCGGCGTCGACGATGCCTTCGACCAGTTCACCGCGGCCGTTGCGGCCCTTGAAGGCGAAATTCATTCCGTGTCGACGCTGATGCGAACGGCTTCCGCAAGCGAGGTCTTGCCCTCGCGCACCAGCGCCAGGCTGCGGTCGGCCAGGGTCTTGCCCTTCAGCGAGGCGCGCGCGGCCGCCAGGAAAGCGCCGGCGTCGCTGCGCTGGATGGCCAGCGCCATGTCGGGGTCCAGTTCCAGCATCTCGTAGATGCCGCGCCGGCCCTGGTAGCCGGTGCCGTTGCACTCCGAGCAGCCGCGGCCCTTGACGCTGTGCACCGGCCCCACGGGCTCACCGTTCAAGGCCAGCACTTCATTGACCCAGGCCTGCTCCTGCGGCGTGGCCTGGTGCGGCTCGGCGCAGTGCTTGCAGACGCCGCGCAGCAGGCGCTGGGCCAGCACGGCCTGCAGCGACGTGGCGACCATGAAGGGCGGGGCGCCCATGTCCAGCAGCCGGAACGGCGTGGAGACCGTGTCCTTGGTGTGCAGCGTGCTCAGCAGCAGGTGGCCCGTGATGGCGGCGCGCAGGCCGATCTCGGCCGTCTCGGCGTCGCGCATCTCGCCGACGAGGATGACGTCCGGGTCCTGCCGCAGCGCGGCGCGCAGCACCTTGGCGAAGCTCAGCTCGATCTTCTCGTTGACCTGCACCTGCGTGAGGCCCGGCAGCCGGTACTCGATGGGGTCCTCGGCCGTGATGACCTTGAGCTTCTCGGCGTCCAGCTCGGCCAGCGCGGCGTACAGCGTGGAGGTCTTGCCGGAGCCGGTGGGGCCGGTGACGAGGATCATCCCCGAGTCGCGCGTCAGCAGCTCGCGGAAGCGCTTGAGCATGTCGTCGGGCATGGCGATCTGGTCCAGCCGGCGCAGCGCCGAGCCCTGACCCAGCAGGCGCATGACGACGGACTCGCCGTACTGGCTGGGCATGGTGGACAGGCGCACGTCCAGGGTGCGGTCGCTCAGGCGCAGCGTGAAGCGGCCGTCCTGCGGCAGGCGCTTCTCGGAGATGTCGAGGCCGGCCATCAGTTTCAGGCGCTGGGCCAGCGCGGGGGCGATGCGCTTGTCGGCCTGCGTCAGCGTCTGCAGGATGCCGTCGACGCGGTTGCGGATCAGCAGCTCGCCTTCCTGCGGCTCGATGTGCACGTCGGACGCGCCGGCGCGCGTCGCGTCCTCGAACACGCTCTGCAGCAGCCGCACGACCGGCGCGCCCTCCTGGCCCACGCTGGCCTGCAGCGCGCCGAAGTCCACCGCGTCGCCGATGTCCTTCTCCAGCGCCTTGGCCAGGCCGGAGATCTCGTCGCTGCGGCGGTAATGCTTGTCGAAGACGGCGGGCAGCTGGCTGTCGGCGACCACGGCCATGGCCAGGCGGCGCTTCAGGATCTTGGCCAGCTCGTCGAAGCCGAACAGGTCCAGCGGGTCGGCCATGGCCACCAGCAGCTGGTCGCCGCGCTCCTCCAGCACCACGGCCCGGAAGCGCCGCGCCGGCGTCTCGGGCAGCAGGCGCACCAGCTCGGTCTTCAGCGGGAAGGTCTTGAGGTTGACGAAGGGCGCGCGCAGCTGTCGCGCCAGCACATGGGCCAGCGCTTCCTCGGTGATGAGGTTGGCCTCGATGAGGATGCGGCCCAGCTTCTTGCCGGTGGCGCGCTGCAGCTCCAGTGCCTGCGTGAGCTGCTCGGCCGAGATCAGCTGCTGCTCGACCAGGACATCGCCCAGGCGCAGCTTGGGGCGGGGAGCGGCAGCGGTATCGGCTTCTGTCGTCATGCGTTGCTGGTGGCGTGGACTTCAGCCAGCGTCGTGATGCCTTGCAGGACCTTGATGATGCCGTCCTGGCGCAGCGAGCGCATGCCCTCGGCCAGCCCGGCGTGATGGATTTCCTCGGCGCGCGCGCCGGTCTGGATCAGCCGGCGTATGTTCTTCGACACGGTCAGCAGCTCGTGCAGGCCGGCACGGCCCTTGTAGCCGCTGCCACCGCAGGCGGTGCAGCCGGGGCTGTGGTACTTCATCAGCCGGCCGCCCTGGCCGTGGTGCTTGATCCAG